>NZ_LR733429.1:342083-684166 GCF_902506255.1 Exiguobacterium sp. 8H
AAACGGTCGGCGCGTTGGACCCCGTATTGGGTCGGTAGCTCGATGACAAGATCGATCGCACCGCTCTCGACGGCAGCCTTAGCCCGTTTCCACTTGTCGAACGAGGCGGGTTCGCCGCGTTGAGTGAACTGGGCACTCATGATGGCAATCATGACATCAGCTCCGGTTTCGTGACGTGCAGTTTGCGCTTGATAATAGTGCCCGTTGTGAAACGGGTTGTACTCTGCAATAATGGCCGTCTTTTGCATGATTTACTCCTTTGCATTGTCGTATGGATTGGTGTAAGATGAGTAAGTACGCTTTGGCAAAGCGCCGTCGTCAACTGATTTTAGTGTAAAGAAAAAACATTGACAAAACAAGTTGGCCTATCTATAATTCATATTGTTGCAATTGAGGTGATTCGGATGAAATGGTCTATTGCACAGCTACTTAAGCTCCGAAACCAGGGTGACGGTTTTACAATCGATGAGATGGTAGAACTACCAGAGCTGACTCAGCTCCATCCGGATATCCGTTCGATTCGCCCGGTGCATGTGCACGGGGATGCATCGTTCACATCTAATCAAGTTACATTCAATCTGAAGATTCAAGGTGACCTGACGTTGCCAGATGCGCGAACGTTAGAAGATGTCACTTATGAATTCGATATTGAATCGCTCGAGCCTTTCTTTTTGGAGAATGGGCGTTATACGGAGCAATTCGATGACGTGAATTTGCCAGAAGGAAATACAATCAGTCTTGTACCGATTGTAAAAGAGCTCATCATGTTAGACGTCCCGATGCAAGTTTATGGGAACGAAACAGACAAAACTCAGGTTGAAGGAGAAGGCTGGACGCTCACTGACGAACAGCCCGAAGCCCAACCAAAAATTGACCCGCGTTTCGCGGGACTAGCCGACTTGTTCTCGAAAAAAGAGAACGAGGAAGGTTAACTTATCAAGGAGGTGGACAACGATGGCAGTACCATTCCGTAGAACGTCGAAAACTCGCAAACGTCTTCGTCGTACTCACTTCAAACTCAACGTACCTGGTATGAACGAGTGCCCGAACTGTGGCGAAATGAAACTTTCACACCGTGTTTGCAAATCTTGCGGACATTACAACGGTAAAGAAGTAACAAGCAAATAATGCTTGAAGGAGTGACCTGTTCTCAGGTTACTCCTTTTTTGTTTGTCATTTTTGGGTCATGGTGAAAAGATGTGGTAAACTTTTTGTGCGAAAATAGTTCGAATAGGAGGAGGGCCATGATGAACTCCATCAAACGAATTGGTATCATCGGAAACGGAGCGGTCGGATTATTGTTGGCATCTGTGCTCGCAGACGATTACGACGTGACGCTCTACGGAAGGATCGGGTCATCTGATCCACTTTTCATCACACGTATCGGTGTGACGGAAGGGACGGCACGTGTGTCGTTACGGTCAAGTCAGACGCTTCAGGAAACGGACGAGGATCTTTTTTTTGTCACGACGAAAGCCCATCAAGTCGAGGAAGCGACGGTCCGACTCTCGGGTAAGGTGCCCGTCTTTATTTGTTCGAATGGGATTGCCCATCTGGAATATGCGAAACGTCGAGGGTTTCATTTAGGTGTCGTCGAGCATGGGGTGACGAAGCGTGGTCATGAGGTTGAGCATCGTGGACTCGGACGGATTCGAATTGGAAGTACGTCGGGGCTCCATCCTCTATCATTTCAAGAGAGCCCACTTCACATCGTGTGGGAAGAAGATATTGAACAAGTCGTCATTGAAAAATTGTTTGCTAATGCCATCATCAATCCCATCACGGCATTATGCCGGGTCCCGAATGGAGCCCTCGCCGGCTCACCATATCGTGAAATCGCACAATCGATTTACGATGAGTTGGTGCCTTTGTTTGCGCAGCAAGTCTCATTTTCCTACATCGAGACGATTATCGAACGTACCGCACAGAATCGCTCCTCGATGTTGCGCGATCTTGAAGAAGGTCGGCCGACAGAGGTGGATGCGATTTTGAAACCGGTGATTGAGAAAGCCGAACAGATGCAGATTTCTCTCACTGTCATTCCGCTATTACATAAACTGATTCTAGGAGCGAGCGCATCGTGTTAGTGTATATCGTTTCATTTCCACTCATCTTATGGTTTATGGTGTATATGATACTTAGAAAAATTATGCCGAAATCAATCAACTCATTCAAACTCGCATGCGATGCCGGGGTCATCCTTTGGTTTTACGCTTGCAGTATTTTACTTGAGGCCATCGTCGGGACGGATATGTTGCTATTATTGCTCGCAGCCTGCTGTGCGATTTTCCCGATCAACGCGATTTGGCAGCGGATTCGTTATGAGGAAGTGTTGTTCACGAAGATGTTCGTCCATGGTTGGCGGTTACTCTTCTTGCTACTTGTTCCGACCCACGCCATTTTATTCGCAATCGGTGTAGCCCAAGGCATGATTCGTTGATTGATTGAAAGGAAGTTGTTATACGTGAAGGTAGAAGCATTTGATGCTCTATATGCATCCACATCACCGATGATTCAAATCGATCATGAATATGGTCGCTGGCTTGATTATCGAGGGATGGATGAAATCGAAAAACGTGCCGAGGAGGTCTCAGGGCGCACCTATGAGCATCTGTCGGAGCTCGTCGAGATAATAAAGGGACAACAAGAACAGTTCGGGGAACTTTCGGAAGAGTTGGAAGCGAATCTGGAGTTACTCGCTCAGCGAAAAGCGTACGTGATGGTGACGGGGCAACAGGTCGGCGTATATGGAGGACCTTTGTTTGCCGTATACAAACTGTTAGCGGTCATCAAACGGGCGAAACAGGCTGAAGCGAAATTAGGGCAGCCGGTCCTTCCTGTCTTCTGGATGGCGACGGAAGATCATGACTTTGCTGAAATCAACCATGTCTTCACGACACAGGCGTTTTCGAGAACGTTGAAAAAAGATGCCTTGTCATCGTTACCGCTTGCAGGAAAAGCATCGATAGGGGACTTAGAGTTCGAACGGGTAAAGCTCGAACTTGTTCAAATGGCGCAACGTCTTCTACTGAACGAAACAGAGACACCGTATACTTCACATTTGTATCATGAGCTGATTGACCTCATTCAAGTGAGTCGTTCGTTCGCTCACTTTTTCGGTGGAATGATGCGGCGATTCGTCGGATCTGACTTTTTATTGTTTGACCCGCACGCGAAAGACGTACGGGCTCTCGAACGACCGATGTTCCGAAGTCTCATCGAGCATCATGACAAGCTCCATGAAGCGCTCGGTCATGCGTATGAAGAAGGGATGCCATCGGTCGACTTGAACAGAGACGCGGCCCATCTGTTTTATCACGATGGGACACGAGAGCTGCTCACGAAGGTCGATGGGGTGTTCACGACAAAGCGAGGACATCGCTTCACTGAAGACGAACTGCTCACAGAGATAGAGGCGCATCCGGAACGTTTCTCAAATAACGTGGTCTCCCGTCCGCTCATGCAGGATTTCCTGTTCCCGACTGTTGGGTATGTGGCAGGTCCCGGTGAAATTGCCTACTGGCTCCAGCTTCGACCGCTCTTCCACGAGATGAGATGGAAGATGCCGCTTCTCTTGCCACGACTTGGTGGGTTGATCGTGTCAAGAAATGATGAGAAGAAGCTTCGTCAAGAAAGCGTGACATTGGAGCAGTATATGAAGCGACCGCTCCCGGATCATGCATTTGACGATGAAGCGTTTGAAGAAAAGCTATATGCGTATCGGACGCTCACAGAGGCCGTCAGTCATGAGGCAGGGAAACAAGGAAGACGATTTGAGGCGAAGTCGAGACATGTGCTCGAGCGATTGGCGGATGAGATGCGTGCTGAATCGAAGCGAGAACAATATCGCTTGAATGCACGAAGGATTCATCTGTCGACCCGGCTGTTCCCGATGGATGCCCCTCAAGAGCGCATCATCTCGATGGTTCCGATATTAAATCGTCACGGACTAGACGTGTTTAAACGATTGAGACAGGTTTATGAACAATCTGATACGGAGCGATGTTTGTTCTATGTATAATCTTTTTTTTGAGAGCTCTTGACATTTGTCGAGAGCTTTTTTTCGTTGTTACCTTTTTGTTTCCTCTTTTCACTAAAAACCTGTACGGACCTTGACATTTTTATGATAAAGTAAGTGTAATAAAACAGTTGAAATATGTAGGTTGAGAGGGTTTTTTGAATGTTTGAGCATGAAACGGTTTTAAAAATGGAGTCCATTGAGGGATTGAACATCAAACCAGATGGGGTATATGTCGATTGTACGTTAGGTGGAGCGGGTCATAGTGAAGAAATCGCAAAGCGTCTAACGACGGGTCAACTATATGCGTTCGACCAAGATGACGTCGCGCTCGCACATGCGAAAGAGCGATTGGCTCCTTATGAAGGCCGTGTGACGTTTATAAAGAGCAATTTCGTTCACTTGAAGGAAGAACTCGCCCAACGTGGTGTGACAAAAGTGGACGGTGTACTATTCGACCTAGGCGTTTCTTCGCCACAGCTAGATGAGGCGGACCGCGGGTTCAGTTACAACTATGACGCACCGCTCGATATGAGAATGGACCGGTCACGGGACTTTTCAGCCTATCATGTTGTGAACGAATGGTCGTTCGGAGAACTTGCTCGTATTTTCTTTACATACGGGGAGGAAAAGTTTTCAAAGCAAATCGCACGAAAGATTGAGCAAGCCCGTGCCGATAAACCGATTGAGACGACATTCGAGCTTGTCGACTTGATTAAAGAAGCGATTCCTGCACCAGCTAGACGAAAAGGCGGACACCCGGCGAAGCGGACGTTCCAAGCGATTCGAATCGCCGTCAATGACGAGTTGAACGTTTTCGACCGCGCCGTTCAAGATGCGATTGATTTACTTGCATTGAATGGACGCATCTGTGTCATCACGTTCCATTCGTTAGAAGACCGCATTTGTAAACAAGTGTTCAAAGAGCGAAGCCAGCATCCACCATTACCACCGGGGTTGCCGGTCATTCCGAAAGAATTTGAACCGGAACTCAAACTCATCACGCGTAAGCCAATCGTGGCGAGTGAGGGAGAACTTGAAGATAACCGTCGTTCACGCTCTGCTAAGTTGAGAGTGGCCGAAAAACAAAAATAACCGAGAGTGTAGGAGGGATACCTGATGCCAGAAGCTGCCCGTAAGGCGTTGCAGCCTCAAGTAACACCGAATCGAAATCCGATTCCGCAAGAACGACCAATACCTGCTCCAAAACGACGCACGTTGACCTTGTTTGAATCGATCCTGTATCCAGTGATGATTGGTTCAGTGGTCATGTTCGGTGGCATCACGGTGTCGAAGCACAATGAAGCGTATAATATTATGCGTGATACAGCAGCCGTCAATCAGCAGGTCGACGGGGTTGCAAAAGAAAACGAAGAACTAAAGTATGAAATCGCCCAATTAAGCTCGCCCGAAAGAATTTATGCGATTGCCGAGAAGCTCGGAATGAAATTCAATGAAAAGAATGTCAAGGTGATTGATTGATGAATTCTTTAAAACAGAGTAAAAAAAGAGTGGCGTGGGTAGCGATTGTCTGCTTCACCCCGCTCTTTTTATTTTTTGTCGGATGGTTCCTTTATTTATCCGTCACCCATACGTACAAAGGGGAGAACATGCTCGCATTCGCGGAAGAGCAACGGTGGAAAGCGGTCAGTACGTTAGAAGCGGAACGGGGTGAGGTGTATGATCGCTTCGGTCAACCGATTGCCATCAACATTCCATCATACCGGCTCGTTGCCGTTTTGAAACTCGGTGGTGAGCGGGTCAAAGGGAAGACGCTTATGCCTGATGAGTTCGCCGAAGCGGCGAAGCAATTGTCGACCGTGCTGCCTATGACAGAAGCCGATTTATTGAAACGGCTTGAACAAAATGCCGACCTTGGACAGATCGAGTTCGGTGTTCCCGGTCGTGACTTGACCGTAGAACAAAAAGAAGAGATCGAAGCATTCGACCTAAACGGCATCACGTTTGTCGAGGAACCGAAGCGCTATTACCCGAACAAAGTATTTGCTTCCTCGGTAATCGGATATGCCCAGAAAATTGACCAGAACGGTCGTATCGAACTCGTCGGTGAATTAGGGATTGAAAAGTCTCTGAATGATATTTTAAGTGAATCGTACGGTCTGTATCGATTTGAGAAAGATTTGGCAGGTCGTGAACTCATATCGAGTGACGAGCAGTTGAAGATTGAACCGGAAGACGGGGCGGACGTCCAATTGACAATCGACCACAGAATCCAACAGTTGCTCGAAACGAAGATGAATGAGTTGTATGAGTTGTATGAGCCGAAACATGCGACGGCCATCATCATGGACCCGAAAACGGGAGAGATCATCGCACTATCGGACCGACCATCGTTTGATCCGAACACACGCGAGATTTCTTCGTACAGTAACTTCTCTGTTTCGTCTCGATTCGAACCTGGATCGACGATGAAGATCTTTACGCTCGCGGCAGCCATCAACGAAGGCGTGTACAATCCGAATGAGCTGTATGAATCCGGTTCATACAAATATGGCAAGACGGTCTTCAATGATTACAACATTACGGGATGGGGTACCATTCCTATGGTAGAAGGCGTCTGGCATTCGTCGAACGTCGCATTCTCGATTTTAGCGAACGAACGACTTGGTCTCAGTCGATATGAAGATTACTTTAAAGCTTTCAAGTTTGATCAGCGGACAGGAATCGATTTGCCTGGAGAGGTCAATAGTCAATTCGATTTCGAAAGTCCGATGAACGTCTTGATTACGGCATGGGGACAATCGACAGCGGTGACACCGATGCAAATTTTGCAAGCGACATCGGCCATCGCAACGGATGGGACGATGAAGCAACCGCACCTCATCAAGAAAATCGTCAACAGCGAGACCGGCGAAACCATTCGGACGACCAATCCGAAAGAAGTCGGTCAACCGATCACGGCGGAGACAGCCAAAAAGACACGTGAAGCGCTCGACGGTGTCGTCAATAGCGATGTGGGAACCGGGCAACTGTATGCGTTAGACAACTATCGTGTCGTCGGAAAGACCGGTACCGCTCAAATCGCCGAGAACGGAAAATATTTGAGTGGACAGTATATTCACTCGTTCGTCGGGATGGCTCCGGAAGACGATCCGGAACTTGTCATGTATATCGCGGTGGACAGACCGAACAGTGACTCGTCTACGACCGGACCACGAATCATGGCGCCACTTTTCAAAGACGTGATGGATGTCGCATTACGTTACCGGAGTGTCGAGCCTGAAAAACAAGAAAAAGCAGTCGAAGCCTCGACGAAGACAACGTCTTCGTATATCGGTCAAAACCGTGAAGAGGCAGTGAACGCATCGACGGAGAATTCCTTCAATCCGATCGTGTTAGGTGATGGAGACGAAGTGATTGCGCAGAGTCCTGTGAAAGGACAATCTTATGTCGTCGGTGAACGATTGTTGCTAAAAACGAGCGAGTCGTTTACGATGCCTACATTAAAAGGTTGGTCGTTGCGTGACGTAAAACGTTTAGCGACCCTTTATCAATTAAATTTAGAAATCGACGGTACCGGATTTGTCACATCGCAATCGATTGGCAAAGGGAAACCGGTCAAAACAGGTGCCTCCTTGAAAGTGAAATTGGAGACACCGTCGAATTAACGCACGAGATGAAGAGGGCTGCGGCTCTCTTTTCCTATGTAAGAGGAGGAAGTTTGTATGGAACAACTGACAGTTCAAAAATTGGCATCATGGTTTGGCATGGATCTAAATGACGAACGTCTCGTCGAACGGGTCGCCACAGATTCAAGAGATGCAAACGAGGCGGGTCTCTTCGTCCCAATCGTTGGGGCGCGAGTCGACGGTCATGATTACATCGAGGCGGCCGTTGAAAAAGGTGCGATTGTCACGTTCTGGGAAGAAGGTCGTCCTCAACCAGACAACCTGGTTGTCATCCCTGTGAAATCGACGATTGAGGCATTGCAAACGGCAGCGGCGCGATATTTAGAAGAAATCAATCCGCTCGTCGTCGCCATTACAGGCTCGAATGGGAAGACGTCGACAAAAGACATGGTCGCTGTCGTGCTCGAGGAGAAGTTCAAGACGCATAAGACGGCCGGTAACTTCAACTCGGACGTCGGCTTGCCACTTACCGTTCTCAGAATGCCACGGGATACGGAAGTAGCCGTCCTAGAGATGGGAATGAACGGATTCGGTCAAATCGAGACGCTGTCAAAACTCGCCAAGCCTGATGTGGCGTTTGTGACGAATATCGGGGAGTCCCACGGTGAACAAGTCGGCGGACGGACAGGTATCGCCAAGGCGAAACTTGAGATCAAGGCCGGTCTCAAAGCAGACGGTCGCTTGATCGTCGATGCGGATGAGCCACTTCTTTCCGGTCAAGGCTATCGCGTCGGATACGATGAAACGGCGGATGGGAAAATTGAAGTGATCGAAACGACATTTGACGCATCAATCTTTAAATACAACGGTGACTTGTATGAACTAAAGGTGCTCGGTGCCCATCAGATTCGAAACGCAGCCTATGCAATCGCGTGTGGACTTGCGTTCGGTCTCGATCATGCGATGATTCAACGTGGCCTAGACCGAATCAAGTTGACATCGATGCGGATGGAAAAACAGATGTTCGGCGAAGCTCACCTCATTAACGATGCCTACAACGCAAGTCCGACGTCGATGATTGCAGCGATTGAGACGGTCAAGTCGCTTGAAGGATTCTCGAAGCGTGTGCTCGTCCTTGGAGATATGTACGAGTTAGGAATGGATGAACAACTGCAACACGAACAAGTCGGTGGCGCGGTGACATCTCCCGTGACCGATTGTATTCTCGTCGGAGACAAGGCAAAATGGATCGCGGATGGGATTCAAGATTCACGAGTGAACGTTAAAATGGTCCCGACGGTTGAGGAAGCGAAGGCGCTCCTTCATCATTATCAACGACCGGATACTGTGGTATTGTTAAAGGCATCTCGAGGACTGGCGCTTGAGCGTCTTGTTCAATAAATAGAGTAGTGAGGTAGCAACATGTTAATTAGTTTAATCGTATTAATCAGTTCATTATTAAGTGTCTTGATTGTGATGCCGCGAGCCATCCCAGCATTGCGTCAATTAAAGTTCGGACAAGAGATTCGTGATGAAGGTCCAGGTTGGCACCAGAAGAAGTCAGGTACACCGACGATGGGTGGGATCGTCATCCTGCTCGCCATCCTTGTCGGATTCATCGTATCCGTCATTTTTGGCGAAGCGGTCGCTGGATTCGGGTCTCTTCTATTCGTTACGATGGCATTCGGTGTCATCGGTTTCTTAGATGACTACATCAAAGTCGTCAACAAACGAAACCTCGGATTGACGTCCCTTCAGAAGTTGATTGGTCAAATCGTGGTATCGGTATTGTTTGCATGGTTCTTGTCACTCGGGGGAGACCTCGATACATCGATCTCGATTCCATTCACGTCGATTTCGTTCGATACAGGATGGTTCTATATCGCCATCGTCATCTTCTGGCTCGTCGGATTCTCAAACGCCGTCAACTTGACAGATGGATTAGACGGACTCGTCTCCTTCTCGGCCATCCCGACGTTCACATTCTTTGGGATTTACGCCCTTACACAAGATGAACTTGGGATTGCTTGGTTCGCGTTTGCGGTCGTCGGTGCCTTGATCGGGTTCCTAGTCTTCAATAAGTATCCGGCTAAAATCTTCATGGGTGACACCGGTTCGCTCGCACTAGGCGGAGCCGTCGCTGGACTCGCTTTGATGTTGAAGCTCGAATTGCTTCTCGTCTTTGTCGGAATCATTTTCGTCATCGAGACGTTGAGCGTCATCTTGCAAGTCATCTCGTTTAAAACGACGGGGAAACGACTCTTCAAGATGAGTCCGATCCATCACCACTTCGAAATGGTCGGGTGGTCAGAATGGCGCATCGTACTCACGTTCGGAGGCATCAGTTTAATTACAGCAGGTTTATCATTACTACTCATGTAAAAGGGTGAGACAGATGGAAAAGCAATGGCACGGTAAAAAAGTTCTTGTCCTCGGTGCTGCGAAGAGCGGCATTGCAGCGGCGACATATCTGCATCATGCAGGAGCAGATGTGACGATCAATACGGGGAATATCCCTCCGGAAGACGAACAGGAAAAAATTCAGGCGCTTGGGATTCAATCGGTATTTAACGAACATCCCCTCGCTCTGTTGAATGAGACAGAGTTGATTGTCAAAAATCCAGGCATCCCGTATCAGATTCCATTGCTTCAAGAAGCGATGTCTCGAAACATCCCAATCTATACCGAAGTGGAACTTGCTTATTTGGCAACGGAGGCGGAAATTGTTGCCATCACCGGCTCAAATGGGAAAACGACGACCACGACACTCGTCTATGAATTGCTCAAAGGTGGGGAACGTCCGGTGCATCTTGCGGGAAACATCGGATTCCCGGCGATTGAAGTGGCATCTCAGGCGAAGATGGGCGATTTGATTGTGATTGAATTGTCGAGTTTTCAATTGATGGGGATTGAGTCATTCCATCCCCGCTCGGCGGCACTACTCAATCTATCGGAAGCCCATCTGGACTATCATGGGGATTTTGATGCGTATGCGGATGCAAAAGGAAACCTGTTCCGTCAAATGACGAATGCAGACCAAATCGTCGTGAAAGTGACGGATCCGGAAGTGATGAAACGCGTCCCGGGAGAGATTGAACCAACTACGTTCAGCTTTGACCGAGGTGACGCTTCTGTCGTCGATGGATGGGTCACAGTTCGTGGTGAAAAAATCATGCAAGTAAATGAGTTGGCACTAGGTGGGGCGCACAACGTGGAAAATGTATTGGCTGCACTACTCTTAGTGGAACCATTTGCTATTCCACGTACGCATATCGAACGTGTGTTACGAAACTTCGGTGGCGTCGCGCATCGGACCGAGAGTCTCGGTGATGTGCTCGGACGTGCTGTTTACAATGATTCGAAAGCGACGAACAACGTAGCAGCGGAAGCGGCGTTACGGGGGTTTGACGCCCCAATCGTTTGGCTTTGTGGTGGTCTCGAACGCGGTGCGGACTTATCTTCGCTCGCCTCTGCTCTCTCAAAAGTAAAAACTGTCGTCGCGTATGGTGAGACGGCTGAACGATTTAAAGAGCTCGGCGAGTCTCAACAGATTCCTTCTTTCACGGTCGAGACGTTGGCAGACGCCGTTCCGCTCGCGTTTGAGAAATCCGAGACGGGAGACGTCATCTTACTCTCACCCGCCTGTGCTAGCTGGGATCAATTTAAAACGTTTGAAGAACGAGGCGAGCAGTTCGTTCAACTCGTCCGTTCATATGAGGAGGCGAACCGATGAAAATCATGATTTCTGGTGGTGGTACCGGTGGTCATATTTATCCGGCACTCGCATTGATTGAAACGCTACAAAAACGTCACCCGGATTTACAGGTACAATACATTGGAACGGAGAATGGATTAGAAGCCGATCTCGTACCGCGAGCCGGTGTCCCGTTCAAGTCGATTCAAATCGCAGGTCTGAAGCGTTCGCTTTCACTCGAGAATCTGAAGACCGCCTACTGGTTTTTGAAAGCCGTTCGGGCATTGAAGAAAGACATGGCAGCGTTTAAACCGGACGTCGTGATTGGCACGGGTGGTTTCGTATCCGGTCCCGTCGTTTATACGGCACAACAGCTTCGGATCCCCACGATTCTGCATGAACAAAACAGTATCCCGGGATTAACAAACAAATTCTTATCGAAGAAAGCCGATCGGGTCGCCCTCTCGTTCAAAGGATCGGATGTCCATTTTCCGGGCGCGAACGTTCGCTTGATTGGAAACCCGCGTGGTAGCGAAGTATTGCAGACGGAAGTCGATGAGGCGTCTATCCGCGAACAGTATCGTTTAGATGACCGTCCGATTGTCTTGGTTTATGGTGGAAGCCGCGGAGCCGAGGCCATCAACCGAGCGGTCGTGGAAGCAATCCCAGCGCTCTCAGAATTGCCGATCAACGTCCTTTACGTCACAGGGAAAGTGCATTTCGATGCGGTGTCGAAACAGGCACCATCCTCTGACAATGTACACATTCATCCGTACGTGTACGATATGCCATCTCTACTCGCTTGTACGTCACTCGTCATCTCACGAGCTGGCGCTTCAACGATTTCAGAATTGACCGCACTTGGCTTACCGAGCATTTTGGTCCCAAGTCCGTACGTGACAGCTGACCATCAAACGAAAAATGCTTCGGCCCTCGTCGAGAACGGGGCGGCCCTCCTTGTCAAAGAAGAAGCGTTGACGGGTGTTTCGCTCGTAGAGACGATTCGTCAAGCACTCGAACAGCGTGAAGAGATGGCGAACGCATCGCGTGCGCTCGGTTTCCCGAACGCGTCAGATGCATTGGCCGACCTGGTAGAAGAAGTCATTCAATAAAGGAGTAGAACCCGATGGAACCAAGCCAACAAACGGTACGCAGTCTCGAAGACCGTATTCCATACATGAAAAAACAACGGCGTAAAAAAGCGAACCGTCGGATGTTCTCTGTACTCTCACTGTTTGGAATTCTCATCTTACTCGTGGTCTACATGCAGACTTCGATGTCGAACGTGAAAGAAGTGAAGGTATCGGGTCTATACTGGTTAGAAGAAACGTACGTGTTTCAGGATATGGAGCTCGATTCATCGACGAAGTTTGTCAGTCTTTCCCCAAACAAGATGAGTGAACAGATGGAAAAGTTGCCTGGTATCAAACGGGTAGAGATCGATCGTTCTTGGTATAACAAGGTTCATATCTCTGTGACAGAAGAGAAAATGATTGCTTATGCGAAAGCCGAAAAAGGAGATGTCGTCGTGTTAGCCGACGGTTCACTCCATCCGACCGGAGCCATCACCGATCCGCAAAAGCTAAAGGACGGACCGCTCTTGCGAGAGTTCAACACGGAAGCAGAACTTGAAAAGATTGCAAGTGAACTCGAACGGGTGGATGATGCGACTCGGGCTCGTATGTCAGAAGTGATTTTATCAAAACGAAAAGATGAGCCGACGCGATACGAGATTTTTATGAACGACGGCAATACGTTACTCACACCGACATTGAAGTTAAGTGAGACCGTATCGAAGTATGGAGAAATTTATGAAAACATCCCGAAAGGTGAGCGTGGGACCGTCGTCATGGATGGTGGGTTTTACTTTGTTCCATACGAGAAAACGAATGAATAATCAGTTATATTACAGTCCTTAGACACATAAGGGCTGTTTTTTTGTCGTTTGTAAACGAATTGATAACGCGAAACCGCTTAAATTGTAGGATTCTACCTTTTCTCACTATCTTATTTGTTGTAAACTTAGACGTGAGATATCTTGTCGAAACCAACAATTTTTTTGGATATCTGTATACGTGTCAGGCAATTGGAACAGGAAAATTATAGAGCGGAGGTGTTTCCCTTTTGGAAGCGAATGGTTATGTGGCCGCATTAGATATTGGAACGTCAGAGATTAAGCTCGTCGTCGGTGAATTGCTCGGCGGAACGCTTAATATTTTGGCAGAAGGGTGTGCACCGTCTGCGGGTGTAAAACGTGGCGCTGTCGTAGACATCGATAAAACAGTCCAAGCGATCAAACAGGCCGTTGAGCATGCTGAGACATCGCTAGGTGATCAAATTCGATCTGTATACGTTGCCATCGAAGGGGAGCATATCCAAATTGCCCCATGTCACGGAATTGCATCCGTGAAGCGGGAAGATCAAGAAATTACCGACGCAGACGTGATGGAAGTCATCAACTCGGCACAAGTAATGCGATTACCGGACGAGATGAGTGTCATCGATGTGATCCCATCTTCATTCACGGTGGATCAACAAACAGGTGTTGTCGATCCACGGGGTATGTTAGGCTATCGACTTGAGATGCATGGGAAAATGGTGACCGGGTCGAAGACCATTTTACATAGTATTCGTCGTTCGATTGAACGGGCTGGATTACAACTCGAAGGTTTTATTCTAGGAAACCTTGCACTCGGCATGAGTGCAGCTTCTGTAGATGAAATCGATTTAGGAATCGGGCTCGTCGATGTCGGACATGAAAAGACGACGGTTTCCGTATTTTATCGGGGAGACCTCGTCTACTCGTATATCCTCCCGGTCGGTGGAGATCATATGACAAGAGACTTGGTCTATAAACTCAATTGTAAATATCAAGACGCCAAAGTGGCGAAAGAAGAATATGGTCTCG
Organism: Exiguobacterium sp. 8H; assembly: GCF_902506255.1. Classification (GTDB taxonomy): domain Bacteria; phylum Bacillota; class Bacilli; order Exiguobacteriales; family Exiguobacteriaceae; genus Exiguobacterium; species Exiguobacterium profundum. Next base: position 356,294 of record NZ_LR733429.1, read on the forward strand.
CTCTTGAAGAAATGGCTGATGAGACAGAAGGTTTCTCCTACACGAACATCAATGGGGAAGTGGCGTTCGAACCACAGTCAGAAATTAGCTACGTTTTAGAAGCGAGAATAGAGGAAATGTTTACCCTAATGTTGAATAAGGTTCAAAAAGTAGGTGTTCCGATGCTGAATGGCGGATACTTACTTTGCGGTGGGGCAGCTGCTCTACCGGGTATTCAGGAGTTGGCGACTCGCATTATGGGCCAAAAGACGAGATTGTATCAACCGTCGTCGATTGGTGTCAGACATCCAAAATACGCGACAGCCGTCGGTGTATTGAAATATGTCTTGATGAGTGATCATCACGTTTCGAAATCTCAACTTGAAAAACCGGAAGTTCGCCGGGAAACACTTCACACGAAGCCGGAAGCGACCGATATTCATGTAGGAGAGAACGAATACGAGAGCGATCAAGAGTCGAAAAAAGGATTTAGTCGTTTGATGGAAAAATTATTTGGCGTTTAAGCTGACGATGTAATACAACTTGGAAAATACGTAGGGGGATACCTGAATGATGTACTTTGATGAGGCGATTGACGCCGTAGCAAAAATTAAAGTAATTGGAGTCGGTGGCGGCGGGTCAAACGCCGTTAACCGCATGATTGAACATGGGGTACAAGGAGTCGAGTTCATCGCAGTCAACACGGATGCACAAGCGTTGAACATGTCGAAAGCCGACGTGAAGCTTCAACTTGGTGCAAAATTGACACGCGGTCTCGGTGCAGGTGCGAACCCGGATATCGGTAAAAAGGCGGCTGAAGAAAGCCGTGAACAGTTGATTGAAGCACTTGACGGTGCAGATATGGTATTCGTCACAGCTGGAATGGGTGGCGGAACGGGAACAGGTGCTGCTCCGGTCATCGCCGAGATTTCAAAAGAAATCGGCGCACTCACGGTCGGTGTCGTGACAAAACCGTTCATGTTTGAAGGACGGAAACGTATGCAACACGCACAGCACGGTATTCAAGCGTTCAAAGAAAAAGTAGATACCCTCATTGTGATTCCGAACGATAAGCTTCTTGAAATCGTGGAACGCAACACACCGATGATCGAAGCGTTCCGTGAAGCGGATAACGTCCTTCGTCAAGGTGTACAGGGAATCACAGACTTGATCGCCATCCCGGGTCTCATTAACCTCGACTTCGCGGACGTGAAAACGATCATGACGGAGAAAGGGTCTGCCCTTATGGGTGTCGGTGTCGCGACAGGTGAAAACCGTGCCGTTGAAGCAGCGAAGAAAGCTATTTCGTCACCACTTCTCGAATCTTCAATCGAAGGAGCGAAAGGTGTCTTGATGAACATCACTGGTGGACTTAGCCTTAGCTTGTTTGAAGTGACGGAGGCGGCTCAAATCGTTCAAAGTGCGGCTGATGAAGAAGTGAACTTGATCTTCGGTTCGGTCATCAACGAAAACTTGAACGATGAAATCATCGTTACCGTGATCGCAACTGAATTCGCTGAAGAAGCACAAGGAACGAACCCGTTCCTTCAGCAGCCGAAAAAACAGCCTGAGGTTGAGAACAAGGAACCCCAACCAAAAGCAAATGAAGCGGCTCAACAAGACGAAGGGAACTTCCATCGCCCAGTGTATGGAGGAGACGTCCCAGACGAGACGATCAACATCCCTGCGTTTGTGAGACAACGCCGTAACTAAACAACTAGGGGTGCCGGTACTCGGCATCCCTTTTTCTAAAAGGAGAGACCGATGCAACTGCTACATACTTGGGAAACCGAAACAAACCGTTATCATGCTTACGCGACGACACGAACGGACGGACATAATGCTGGAAACGTCGGACTGCATGTGGGCGATGAAATTGACCGAGTCGTCGAAAATCGTCAACAGTTCTTTCAACAAGCCGGGCTCTCGTTAGAGGACTCCGTGTGGGCGGATCAAGTACATGGTACGACTGTCCAAGTCGTCGATTCGTCGGACAAAGGTAAGGGGGCATTCCGATATGAAGAGGCGATTCCGAAAACAGATGGGCTTCTCACAACCGAAGACGCGTTACCGTTAGCCCTCGTCTTTGCTGATTGTGTACCGCTCTTCTTCTGTGCGAAAGATCATGGGGTCATCGGCATCGCTCATGCCGGGTGGAAGGGAACGGTCGGAAACATCGTTAAGACCATGATGCAGGCGTTTGCTGAGCAAGGAATCGAGGCGACCGATGTAGACATGCTCGTCGGTCCCTCCATCTCAGGAAGTGACTATGAGGTCGATGGTCGTGTTCTCCAGGCCGTCCGGGATGTTTCGCCGATTGCATATGAACGGTCAGTGCGAAACGAGTCGGGTGAGCACGCGCTCTTGTCCCTCCAAACCGTCAATGAAGTATTGGCAAAAGAACATGACACTGAGGTCATGCAATCGAATTTAACGACTGGCGCGGACAGCCCGTTTTTCTCCTATCGAGATGGAGAGACGAAACGTCGGTTTGCGGCAGTCATTGTCAAGGAGCGGAAATCGTGAGTATTTCAGATAATGTTAAAAAAGTTCAATCCATCATGGCATCACATGTTCAAGAAGTAGAACCGACACTCATCGCAGTCACGAAATCGGTCGGTGTCGATGTGGCGAATGCCCTTTATGAAGAAGGGATTCGTGATTTCGGAGAAAACCGTCCAGATTCTTTACTCGAGAAGGTTGAAGGGATGCCGAAGGATGCAAGATTTCATTTTATCGGTACGTTACAGACACGCAAAGTGAGACAAATCATTGATTACGTCGCGGCAATTCATTCGCTCGACCGCTTGTCTCTCGCAGCGGAGATTGACAAGCGCGCGAGCCGAACAATCGATTGTTTCGTTCAAGTGAACACGTCAGGAGAAGATTCAAAACATGGTCTCGAAATAGAGGAAGTCGTACCCTTCATCGAGAACTGTAAACAGTATCCTCATATTCGAATCATCGGGCTGATGACGATGGCACCATTCACTGAAGAAGAGTCAACACTTCGTGAAACGTTCCGCCGTCTCCGTCATCTACGTGATGAAGTGAAGGCAAATGCGTTTGAACACGCACCATGCACGGAGCTGTCGATGGGGATGTCAAACGATTATCCAATCGCGATTGAAGAAGGCGCATCGTTTGTTCGTATTGGTACCGTACTTGTGCAATAATATATCTTAAGGAGGAATCCGTTATGTCAATCAAAAACAAAATGAAAGATTTCTTTGGACTCGAAGAAGATCCGAACAGCACATATGAAGAAGAAGAGTATACTGTGGCAAATGCAGCAGCTCCTTCTACAACCGAAACATCTGTCGTCAGACAGGATGATCGTCCAAAATCAGCGAATAATCTCGTGGCATTAAATACGAAAAAGAAAGACCGTTCAAAAGTCGTATTGGCTGAGCCGCGTGTGTTCGCTGAGGCGCAAGACATTAGCGATCATTTGAAAGAAAACCGTGCTGTCATCGTCAACCTTCAGCGCATGTCAAAAGAGCAATCGCGTCAAGTCGTCAACTTCCTCTCAGGTGTCGTATACGCCCTTGAGGGATCGATGACTTCGATTGGACATAACACGATTCTGTGTACTCCGAACAACGTCGAATTGACTGGTTCAATCTCAAACTTGATATCGGAGGATGAACTTCACAGTAAAGGGTGGTAACTGAATGGAAAACGTAATCCCTGCCTTAGGCAACACGTTGAGCGATCTACTTGGTATCTATAGTTGGGTCCTCATCGGCTATATTTTATTATCATGGTTCCCGAACGCACGCGAATCTAAATTTGGTCAAATCTTATCGTTTTTGTGTGAACCGTTCTTGGCGCCGTTTCGCCGGATCATCCCACCGATTGGTGGTATGCTTGATATCTCCCCAATCGTTGCGCTGTTCGTGCTTCGTATGGCCCAAGCCGGAATCGCTGCGATCTTTGGGTGACGTATGAGCGTCTATGACCATTATCGACCAAGTGAACGCGCGTTCGTTGAACAAGTGCTCGACTGGGTACAACAAGTGGAGAATAGCTATGTGTTGAAATTGACGGATTTTCTAGACCCACGTGAACAGCAAATCGTCAAACAACTCGTCGGGAAACAACTTGTCATTCATGATGATGGCGGATTTGAAGGCGCGGAACGACGTCGTCTGATTTTAGCGCCGGATTACTATGAACTCAATCCAGATGATTTTGAGATTGAGATCCGTCGAATCGAGTACCCAACAAAATTCGTGGACTTGACGCATCGACAAGTGACAGGAACATTGCTGAACGCTGGACTGAAACGTCAAAAGTTCGGAGATGTCGTTCTTGACGATGAGATTGTACAATTTGCGACGACGCGTGAAGCGGTCGGGTTCATTGAAATGAATCTTGAACGTGTCGGAAAAGCGAGAGTTCGCATTTCTTCCGTGCCAAAAGACGAGGTTCTTGTCGTCCCTGCGACCGAATGGATCGAAGGGTTCGGCATCGTCTCTTCCTTACGATTTGATACGGTCGCAAGCGAGGTGCTTAACATCTCTCGGCAAAAAGCGCAGGCGCTCGTCAAACATGGCGACTGTAAAGTGAATCATAAAGTCATTGAAGACGCGAGCTTCATCCTTGAACCGGATGATCTACTATCAGTCCGTGGATATGGTCGCATCAAATTGATGGAGATTCTCGGATCGACCAAACGTGAAAAAATTAAAATCCAGTATGGCACCATACGTTGAAATTAGGAGGAAAGTCGAATGGCGTTGACACCGATTGATATTCATAATAAAGAATTCTCTTCCCGTTTTCGTGGGTACGACATCGATGAGGTCAATGAATTTTTAGATCAAATCATTAAAGAGTTTGAACTATTGATTCGTGAGAATCGACGGTATGAAGAACTTGTCAACGATATGCAAGCCCGCATTGACTACTTCTCCTCGATGGAAGATACGTTGAACAAATCGATTATCGTCGCGCAGGAAGCGGCGGAAGAAGTGAAGAACAATGCTCAAAAAGAAGCGAGTCTCATCTTGAAACAAGCGGAACGTGAAGCGTTCGCTCGTGAAGAGGAAGCGGCGCGCAAAGAGCAACTTGCTGAACGAGAAGTCGTTCAAATGCTCAAGAAAGTAGAGTTGTATCGGACACGCTTCCGCGTCCTCGTCGATGCGCAAATGGAACTTCTCAACAGTACGGAATGGGAAACGATTGTCGGGGAACCGCCTGTGCAGACGGTTCTTGACGATAGAACAGAACTTGCGTATAATGACGACGAAGTCACACGTAATGAAGAACAACACGGATAAATGATCAACACGTTGAGTAGGACGCGTCGATCGAGTCATACCTACGAAGCGACTTAGGGACGGTGAGAGCCTAGGAGAAAGACTTGAATCGGTATCCCCTATGAGTCGTCACGCTGAACTGAAGTAAGCGTGACCGCCTGACCTCGTTATCGGTTACCGAGAGCGGTCTCATGATGATGAGACTAGTAGGGTGGTACCGCGAGTCAACCAACTCGTCCCTATCAGGGATGGGTTGGTTTTTTTGTTTTCTAAAAAATGTTGATGGAGGAGTTTCGATGAACTACAAAGACACGCTATTAATGCCAAACACAGAATTCGCGATGCGTGGGAATTTACCAAAGCGCGAGCCAGCGATGCAAACAGAATGGGAAGATATGGACCTTTACAACAAGGTACAAGAAAAAAATGCTGGGAAACCACAATATATCTTACATGATGGACCTCCATATGCGAACGGTGACATCCACATGGGACACGCGATGAACAAAGTATTGAAAGACATCATCGTTCGTTTCAAAGGGATGAACGGCTATCAGTCTCCAATGATTCCAGGATGGGACACGCACGGTCTTCCAATCGAGAACGCCCTTCAAAAAGCAGGCGTCAATCGTAAGGAAATGACAGTCGCGGAATTCCGTGAAAAGTGTGCAGAATATGCGATGGAGCAAGTGAACTCGCAACGCGAACAATTCAAACGTCTCGGTCTTCTCGCAGACTTTGAGAACCCATACATCACGCTCCTTCCTGAATACGAAGCGGCACAGATTCGTTTGTTCGGGTCGATGGCTGAGAAGGGTTATATCTACAAAGGGAAAAAACCGGTTTATTGGTCACCATCTTCCGAGTCGGCACTCGCGGAAGCAGAGATTGAATATTACGATAAAAAATCACCGGCTATCTACGTGGCGTTCCGTGTCGTGGACGGTAAAGATACGTTGACGTCAGACGATCACTTCGTCATCTGGACGACGACGCCTTGGACAATCCCGGCGAACCTTGGAATCGCGGTAAGTGATGAGTTGACTTACACGCGTATCGAACATGAAGGAAAAGGCTATATCGTCGCGGAAACGCTCGTTGAAGAAGTGACGGCAGCGCTCGGATGGACGGATTACACAGTGAGTGGGTCTTGGAACGGACGTGACTTCGAGTACATGACGGCCCAACATCCATTGTATGACCGGACGTCACTCGTCATCCTTGGCGACCACGTCACTGCGGATGCGACTGGACTCGTACACACAGCACCTGGACACGGGGAAGACGACTATCGCGTCGGACAGGCTTACGGATTAGACGTCCTTTGCCCGGTGGATGACCGTGGCTATATGACAGATGAAGCCCCTGGTTTCGAAGGTCTCTTCTACGAAGATGCGAACAAACAAATTGGTATGAAGCTTGAAGAGAACGGCTACTTGCTCAACTTGAAGTTCATCAAACACTCGTACCCGCATGACTGGCGTACGAAGAAGCCGGTCATCTTCCGTGCGACACCACAATGGTTCGCGTCCATCAAAGATTTCCGTGAAGACATGCTCCGTGAGATCGAGGAAGTGAACTGGGTCCCTGAATGGGGAATGACACGTCTCTACAACATGGTCCGTGACCGTGGAGATTGGGTCATCAGCCGTCAGCGTGCCTGGGGAGTTCCAATCCCAATCTTCTATGCGGAAGATGGAACGGAAATCATCACGAACGAGACAATCGACCACATCGCCAACTTATTCCGTGAGCACGGTTCAAACGTTTGGTATGAGCGTGAAGCGAAAGACCTTCTCCCTGCAGGGTTCACTCACCCGAACAGTCCGAACGGTGAATTCCGTAAAGAGCTCGACATCATGGACGTCTGGTTCGATTCAGGTTCTTCACACGCTGGTGTATTAGAAGAACGCGAAAACCTTCGTCGTCCGGCTGACCTTTACCTTGAAGGATCGGACCAATATCGTGGTTGGTTCAACTCGTCACTCTCGACGGCCGTTGCGACGACTGGGAAAGCACCGTACCGGAATGTCTTGAGTCACGGATTCGTCCTCGATGGGGACGGACGCAAAATGTCGAAATCGCTCGGTAACACGATTGCACCGAACGATCTTGTGAAGCAGTATGGCGCAGAGATCGTACGCCTTTGGGTCGCATCCGTCGATTACCAGTCGGACGTACGTGCGTCACACGATAACTTCAAACAGGTGTCAGAAGTTTACCGGAAGATGCGTAACACGATTCGCTTCTTACTCGGGAACTTGAACGGGTTCGAGCCATCGATGCGTGTCGCATTCGACGATATGCCGGAAGCGGACCGCTTCATGGCGACGAAGCTCAAACAATTGCAGACAAAAGTTGTCAAAGCATATGATGAGTTTGACTTTATGGCCGTGTATCACCTCGTTCATAACTTCTGTGTCAACGAGTTGTCATCGTTCTACCTCGACTTCACAAAAGATATCCTATATATCGAACGTGAAGACGATCTCCGTCGTCGTGCCGTTCAGACGGTCATGTACGATGCCGTCGTCCTCTTGACGAAACTATTGGCTCCAATCCTTCCACACACTGCCGATGAGGCATGGAAAGAAGTGCCTGGAAAGTCAGAAGCAAGCATCTTCTTGACGGATTTAGAAGAAGTGAGCGCGCTCACAGGAGACGAAACGGCATTACTCGAGAAGTGGTCGAAGTTCCTCGTCTTCCGCGACGACGTCCTCAAAGCGATTGAAATCGCACGTGGAGAAAAGTTGATCGGGAAACCGCTCGAAGCGAAGTTGATTCTCGCACCAAAAGCAGAGACTGCCGACTTGTTGAACACGATCGACAATGTCAGCCAACTGCTTCAAGTATCGCAAGTGGAGTGGGCTGAGACGGCAGACGTCGATTATGCGACGACGAAAATCACAGTCATGAAAGCGGATGGAGCCGCTTGTGCACGTTGTTGGACATACTCGACAGAGCTTGGACAAAACGAAGAGCATCCAGAGCTTTGCCCACGCTGTGCATCAGTAATCGGTTAAGACGAACCGGAGTGGCGTCCCCACTCCGGTTTCTTAACGGCTTGAAAGGAGACGCATATGAAACGATATTATGGATTGGCGCTCATCTTGATTTTGATCGATCAACTCACAAAATGGGTAGTCGTTCAAACGATGACAATTGGTCAATCGATTGAAGTCATCCCGAACTTGTTATACTGGACGTCCTACCGCAATAAAGGAGCGGCTTGGGGGATGTTAGAAGGACAGATGGCGTTCTTCTTTATCATCACCATACTCGTCGTTGCCGGACTCGTTTACTTCTTGCACAAAGAGGTGAACGGCTATCAACTCCTCGGATATAGTGTCGGATTACTGTTGGCCGGTGCCATCGGTAACTTTATTGATCGCTTGTTCCGTGGCGAAGTCGTCGACTTTGTCGATACGTATCCGTTCGGATACAACTTCCCGATTTTTAACGTGGCTGATATGGCACTCACGTTTGGTGTCATCTTGATGGTCATCGGGATTTTATTTGAAGAAAAATTACACAAAGAAAGGGGACAATCGTAATGGAATCGTATACTTTTGTCGCCGATGAAAAGGCAAGGATTGATAAGTGGGTCAGTGACCGTGGTGAATGGTCACGCTCTCAAGTACAGGAATGGATCAAGACGGGAGCCCTCCTCGTCAACGGTAGTGCCGTGAAAGCGAACTACAAGCTTCAAGTGGGGGATGAAGTGGAAGTGAACGTGCCGGAAGCGGTCGAACTCGAAGTGTTGCCTGAAGACATCCCGCTCGAGATCGTCTTTGAAGACGAGGACGTCATCGTCGTCAACAAGGCACGCGGGATGGTCGTTCACCCTGCAGCCGGACACACGTCAGGGACGCTCGTCAATGCGCTACTTTATCATTGTGATGACCTCTCGGGTATCAACGGTGTCAAACGTCCAGGAATCGTCCATCGGATTGATAAGGACACGACGGGTCTTCTCATGGTCGCCAAAAATGACTTGGCCCATGAATCGCTGGCGAGCCAGTTGAAGGACAAGACCATCAAACGCGAGTATATCGCGCTCGTCCATGGCGAACTCGTCCACGAACTTGGAACGATTGAAGCACCGATTGGTCGCGATACGAACGATCGTCAGCGAATGACCGTGACGGACCGGAACGCAAAAGAAGCCGTGACGCACTTCCGTTTACTCGAACGTTATAAAGACTTCACGCTCGTGGAGTGTAAATTAGAGACTGGACGCACGCATCAGATTCGCGTTCATATGCGTTATATCGGTCATCCGCTCGCCGGTGACCCGAAATATGGTCCACGCCGCACGATTGATTTGGGCGGTCAAGCGCTCCATGCGGCAACAATCGGATTCCACCATCCACGTACGAAAGAATGGATGGAGTTTGAGGCACCATTACCAGAAGACTTTAATGCGGAACTCGCAAAATTAGATAAAATCGAGAAAACTCGTTGACTTCTGTCACGTTCCGATTTATAGTCTAGGAAGCATAACACCTTTAAACCCAGTCCAGAGAGGCTGTGAAAGGATTGTGACCGCGGTCACATGTACGTCCATTCAACCCCGGCATTCGTATGCCGTTTTTGATGAAGACTCCCTTTCCAGCCGGATGAGGGAGTCTTCTTTTTTAGTGAAGCTTGGAAGGAGGAATCACGTGAAACAATCAGTCATTTTAGATGAGTCAGCAATCCGTCGTGCTTTGACCCGAATCGCACACGAAATCATCGAGCGAAACAAAGGAATCGATGACGTCGTCCTCGTCGGAATCAAGACGAGAGGTGAGACGCTCGCTGACCGACTCGCTCGCCGAATCGAGGAGATTGAAGGCAAGCCGGTCGCACTCGGCAATCTCGACATCACCTTGTATCGCGACGATCTATCGAAGAAGTCGTTAGACCCTGAAGTCAAAGCGACGGAACTACCCCATGATATCAATGGAAAGACCGTCGTCCTCGTCGATGATGTCCTTTACACAGGTCGTACAGTTCGTGCCGCAATGGACGCGCTTGTCGACCATGGTCGTCCGGATTACATCCAACTTGCTGTCTTGATTGACCGAGGCCATCGGGAACTCCCGATTCGACCAGATTTTATCGGAAAGAACGTTCCGACGTCCAAGTCCGAGCAAGTCGTTGTGAGACTCAGTGAAGTCGACACGGCGGATGAAGTCACGATCCATCAGCAATAAACTCATACCTTTAAGGTGGTCCAGAGAGGCCAGGAAGGAGAATTCAATATGAAACAACCTGTTCTACACATCCACGAGCGTCCAGCTCACTTTCCACAATGGCTATTATTCAGCCTTCAACACGTCTTCGCCATGTTCGGAGCGACGATTTTAGTCCCGATTTTGACAGGATTAAATACATCGGTCGCCCTCGTCGCTTCCGGTGTGGCCACGCTCTCATTCTTAGCGATTACCCGCTTCAAAGTCCCAACATACTTAGGTTCAAGTTTTGCCTACATCGCCCCGATCATAGCGGTCAGCCAGCAATGGGGTGTCGAAGCCGCACTCTTCGGCGGAATCGTCGCAGGGTCTGTGTACGGTGTCGTCTCCTTGATCATCTATAAGACAGGCGTCAACTGGTTGCTCCGACTGCTCCCACCGGTTGTCGTTGGACCGGTCATCATGGTCATCGGACTCTCGCTCGCACCGGTCGCCATCGATATGTCGATGAATCAAGATGGTGCCTATAACGGGACGTTCATGACGATTGCCCTGCTTACACTTGGAATCACGATGCTTGCCATGACGAAACTGAAAGGTGTTTGGGGAGCGGTCCCAATCCTCTTTGGAATCGTGGGAGGATACGCAGTCGCAGCGGCATTCGGCATCATTGATTATTCGCCGATTCAACAAGCCAGCCTGTTCCAACTTCCTGACTTCACGATGGTGTTCGTCGACTACATGCCGATGTGGCAAGTCGGTGCCCTTCTCGCCATCGTTCCGGTCGCACTCGTCACGATGACGGAGCACATCGGAGATCAGATGGTCACGTCAAAAATTATCGGACGAGAAACGATGAAAGATCCAGGTCTCCATCGCACGCTACTCGGAGACGGAGTGGGAAAAGCCGTCGCCTCTGCACTCGGTGGACCACCATGTACGACTTACGGTGAGAACAACGGCGTCATGGCCATCACCCGAGTCTACAGTGTCTACGTCATCGCTGGCGCAGCACTCATGGCCATCAGCTTCGGATTCCTCGGTCATATCGAAGCGTTCATCTCGACCATCCCGAACCCGGTCAAAGGTGGAATCTCGATCCTCTTGTTCGGTGTCATCGCCTCGAACGGATTACGGACGATGGTGGAGAGCAAAGTTGACTTGGCAGAAAAACGCAACTTGATCATCTCGTCGGTCATCCTCGTCATCGGACTCGGGGGTGCGATGGTTCAAATCGGGAGCTTCCCGGTACAAGGCATGGCACTCGCGACTGTCGTCGGCATTTTGTTGAACGCCATCTTACCGCATGAAGAAGACGACACAGCAGTCGAAGTCAATACAACTGAAGAAACGAAACAAGCAAGTAACTTTTAATTCGATCCCGTGAGGTCGGCAAAGTGAAGGCTCGTTTATTTGGGTGTACCCTGCCCAGATAAAGGCGTCCCTTCACATCGGTGAAGAGACGCCTTTTCTCTTTGCCTCTAATAAAAGGAGGAGACGAACATTGAATACGATGCAAACAAACGTGAAACCGGTCAAACACTTCGTCAGTTTGGACACACTTTCCCTTGAAGAGATCATGGGCATGATTGAAGAATCATTGCGCTACAAGCAAGGAGATCTTCCTCCTCTGTTTGACGGGAAGACCGTAGCGAACCTGTTCTTTGAAAACTCGACACGTACGAAAAACTCGTTTCAAATGGCCGAACGCCACTTGAACATGCAGGAGATTCCGTTCGATGTGACGACGTCATCGGTCACGAAAGGCGAGACGCTATACGATACGTGTAAAACGCTCGAAGCCATCGGTGTGGATGCACTCGTCATTCGACATCCGGAAGCAGGCTATTATCACGAACTCATCGAAAAGTTGAATATCCCGGTGTTGAACGGAGGGGACGGGAGCGGGGAACATCCATCTCAATCGTTGCTCGACCTCGTTACCATCTTTGAAGAGTTCGGAACGTTCCAAGGATTGAACGTCGCCATCTGTGGTGACCTCGTCCATAGTCGGGTCGCTCGCTCCAACGCAAGCGTCTTGAAGCGCCTCGGAGCAAACGTGGTCGGTTGTAGTCCTGCCTCTTGGTGGGACGATTCGATGGGGCTAGAGCGAAAAGAACTCGATGACATCTTAGGCGAATGTGACGTCATCATGTTGCTCCGTGTACAACACGAGCGCCATATCATGGGAGACGTCTTCTCGAAAGAAGAGTATCACACACAGTTCGGTTTGACGGTCGAACGCGTCGAGCGAATGAAGGCAGGCGCCATCATCATGCACCCGGCTCCGGTCAATCGGGATGTGGAGATTGCGGGAAGTCTGATCGAGCATGAACGGTCACGCATCTTCCCGCAAATGAAGAATGGGGTGTATGCCCGGATGAGCATCTTAAATCGAGCATTAGGAGGACAACAATGATACTTCAAAACGCGACATGGTATGACAAGGGAACGAAGCGTACGACATCCATTCAAGTGAAAGACGGAAAGATAAAATCACTCGACTATAAAGGGGAGACCGAGGGACAAGAAGTCCTCGATGCATCAGGCTATCTACTCGCACCAGGACTCGTCGATGTCCACGTCCACTTGCGTGAACCAGGGGGCGAGGCGAAAGAGACGATTCAGACGGGGACGATGGCGGCAGCGGCAGGAGGATTTACGACCATCTGCTCGATGCCGAACACGAGACCGGTTCCTGACAATCGCGAAACAATGGACGTCCTCCTTCAAAAAATCGAGCAAGATGCGGTCGTACGTGTGTTACCTTACGCCGCCATCACGAAACGACAGCTCGGGGAAGAACAGGTCGACATGGAATCGCTCGCAGATGCCTTCGCCTTCACGGATGATGGGGTCGGTGTCCAATCGGCGGCGATGATGCGACAAGCCATGCGTGAAGCGAAACGATTGAACAAAGCGGTCGTCGCCCACTGTGAGGACAATACGTTAAAGGCCGGGTCGGTCCACGAGGGCAAATTCAGTGAGGCGCATGGCATTCAAGGAATTCCGAGCCTTGCGGAGAGCATCCATATCGCTCGCGACGTTTTGATTGCTGAAGAGACAGGGTGTCATTATCATGTCTGTCACGTCTCATCCCGCCAATCGGTTCGTGTCATTCGGGATGCGAAACGAGCCGGCATCCACGTGACCGCAGAAGTGACGCCGCATCATCTTGTCTTGAGCGAGGACGATATCCCTGGGCTCGATGCAAACTTCAAGATGAACCCACCGCTCCGAAGCGAGGATGATCGACAGGCCCTCATTGAGGGATTGTTTGACGGGGCGATCGATATGATCGCAACGGACCATGCCCCCCATACAGTAGAAGAAAAAGCACAAGGGATAGAGCGGGCTCCGTTTGGAATTACCGGCTTCGAGACTGCCCTTCCACTTCTGTACACGACGTTTGTAAAAACTGGCGTCATGGAGGAGCATCAGTTGCTCGACTGGATGACGAAACGTCCGAGTGACGTATTCGGTTTATCGAGAGGAGAATTGAAAGTTGGGGTGGATGCGGACCTGATTCTCATCGATACGGAAACGTCTCGCACGGTCGATCCTACGACATTTTACTCAAAAGGAAAGAATACACCGTTCGCAGGGAAAGAGCTTGTTGGATGGCCGGTCATGACGATGGTCGGCGGCGAAATTGTATATAAGGGGCGATTTGATGAAACGAACATTATGGCTTGAGGATGGAATGAATTTTGTCGGTAAAGGATTCGGGGCACCGGCTGATACGATGGGGGAAGTCGTTTTCCAGACAGGTATGACAGGATACCAAGAAATCTTATCAGATCCATCATACTGCGACCAAATGATTGTACTGACGAACCCATTGATCGGGAACTATGGTGTCAATCGTGAGGATTTTGAAACGACGATTCCGATGGCAAAAGCGTTAATCGTGAAAGAAGCATGCGATACGCCATCGAACTTCCGTTCAACGGCGACACTCGATGCGACACTCACCCGCTTCGGCATTCCGGGACTTTCGGATATCGATACACGGATGTTGACACGTCATTTACGAGCGAAAGGGGTCATGCGCGGTGTCCTCATCGATGGAGAGTTGACGTGGGACGAGGTACGAACCCGTTTTGATGAAGAATCGCCGAACGATCAAGTCGCACGCGTATCGACGAAGCGGACATATGTGAGTACGGGAGCTGGCCCTCGCATTGCTTTGATCGACTTCGGGGCGAAGCTTGGAATCATGCGCGAGTTGATGAAACGAGATTGTGAGGTCGTCGTCTTCCCACACGATGCGACGGCAGAGGACGTATTACGGTATGAGCCGGACGGCATCATGTTGTCAAATGGACCAGGAGATCCTAAAGACGTTCCGACGGCACTGCCGCTCATCGAGCAACTGATGCCGACGACACCGATGTTCGGGATTTGTCTCGGTCACCAACTGATTGCTCTCGCAAACGGTGCGAACACATTCAAGCTTCCGTTCGGACATCGTGGCGCGAATCATCCGGTGCTCGAGCTTGAGACCGGTGCCGTGACCATCACCTCTCAAAACCATGGATATGCGGTTGAGGAAACGTCACTGCTCGATACACCGCTCATCGTCACACACCGTGCGGTCAATGACGGAACGATCGAAGGGGTAAGACATCTCCATCACCCGACCTTCTCGGTACAGTATCATCCGGAGGCAGCACCGGGACCGTTCGACGCCAACGACTTATTTGACCGATTCATGCAACTCGTACAAGAAAACAAACAGAAAGTGGGAATTTGACATGCCAAAACGACCAGATATTCAGAAAATCCTCGTAATCGGATCAGGACCGATTGTAATCGGACAAGCAGCGGAGTTTGATTATGCTGGTACACAGGCATGTCTTGCCTTGAAAGAAGAAGGCTACGAAGTCATCCTCGTCAACTCGAATCCGGCCACCATCATGACAGATCCGACGACGGCGGACCGTGTCTATATCGAACCGCTCGAACCAGAATTCGTCGAGCGAATCATCCGGCAGGAACGTCCGGATGCACTCCTTGCCACGCTTGGCGGGCAGACGGGTTTGAACTTGGCTTTTGAACTCGACAAACGGGGCGTCCTGCGGGATTGTGGCGTGGAACTTCTTGGAACAAAATTGTCTGCGATCGTTCAGGCGGAGGACCGGGAACAGTTCCGTAACTTGATGTTCGAACTCGGTCACGGCGTACCTGAAAGTGAGATTGTCCATACGCTCGAGTCTGCCTGGGGATTTGCGGAACGGATCGGATACCCGATCATCATCCGACCTGCGTACACGCTCGGGGGAACTGGTGGCGGGATTGCCCATGACCGGGAATCGTTCGAGCAAATCGTTGAATCTGGATTAAAGGCGAGTCCTGTTACGCAAGTCTTGTTGGAGAAATCGATTGCCGGGATGAAAGAAGTCGAGTTCGAGGTCATGCGTGACTCGAGTGACCAAGCCATCATCGTCTGTGCGATGGAAAACTTTGACCCGGTTGGAGTCCACACCGGTGACTCGATCGTATTCGCCCCTACGCAGACGCTATCAGATCGGGATTATCAGATGTTACGCAGCGTCTCGCTCGATATCATTCGGGCACTCGGTATTGAGGGTGGGTGTAACATCCAATTCGCACTCGACCCAGACAGTTTCACGTACTATGTCATCGAAGTGAATCCACGTGTTTCACGGAGCTCAGCGCTCGCATCAAAAGCGACAGGCTATCCGATTGCCAAGCTTGCTGCGAAAGTCGCTGTCGGTTACAAGCTATCAGAATTGAAAAACCCGGTCACAGAGACGAGCTACGCCTCGTTCGAACCGGCGCTCGATTACGTCGTCGCTAAAATCCCACGCTTCGCCTTCGATAAGTTTGAGTCCGCGGATCGCCGCTTAGGCACACAAATGAAGGCAACGGGTGAGGTCATGGCCATCGGTCGGAATTTAGAAGAGGCTCTGCTAAAAGCGGTTCGCTCGCTTGAACTGGGTATGGAAGAACTCCACCTTCCACAACTTCAAGCATTAGACACAGAACAGCTCGAGAATGGACTCATTCATCCGACAGACGAGCGTTTGTTCATCGTCTATGAGGCCCTTCGTCGCGGATACACGGTAGAAACGCTACACCAACTGACAAAAATCGATCGATTCTACTTACAGAAATTGAACCGGATCTGGCAGGCAGAGCAACAACTGATCAAGGAGCCGTTGACGTCAGAACGTCTACTGGATGTGAAACGTCTAGGGTTCAGTGATGTGGCAATCGCCCGTATGCTGTCGATGGATACAGAAGCGGTTCGCACGAAACGGAAAGAATGGAGCATTCGTCCCGTCTATAAGATGGTCGATACGTGTGCGGCCGAGTTTGCTTCTGAGACACCATACTTTTATGGGACATATGAAGTGGAGAACGAAGCGGTGAAGACAGACCGGGAGTCCATCCTCGTCCTTGGATCAGGTCCGATTCGAATCGGACAAGGTGTCGAGTTCGACTATGCGACCGTTCACTCAATCGAAACGATTCGAGATGCAGGATATGAAGCCATCATCATCAACAACAACCCGGAAACGGTCTCGACAGACTTCTCCATCTCCGATCGATTGTACTTCGAACCGTTGACGACAGAAGACGTATTAGAGGTCATCGAGAACGAAAACCCGCTAGGTGTCATCGTCCAATTCGGTGGACAGACTGCCATTAACTTGGCGGCATCGTTAGAAGCGAACGGCGTGAAAATTCTTGGGACGACGCTGGAAGATATCGACCGTGCCGAAGACCGAAAGGCGTTCGAAGCCACATTGTCAGCGGAACGATTGGCTCAACCACCAGGAAAGACTGCGACAAACGTGGAAGAGGCCGTCACATGTGCGAATGAGCTCGGCTATCCGGTACTCGTTCGACCATCGTACGTCCTCGGTGGACGGGCGATGGAAATCGTGTATGAACAGTCAGAGCTCGAGCGGTACATGCGACATGCGGTCATCGCCTCGAAAGATCGACCGGTTCTCATCGATCGCTACTTGACAGGAATTGAGATTGAAGTCGATGCCATCTGTGACGGGACGGACGTCTACATCCCAGGGATCATGGAGCATATCGAACGTGCCGGCGTACACTCAGGCGATTCCATTGCCGTCTATCCGCCTCAACGACTCAGTGAAGAACTGAAACAAAAAGTCGTCGATTATACGATCAAGTTGGCGAAAGCGTTCCGCATCAAAGGCCTTCTCAACATCCAGTTTGTCTATGCGGATGACCTGTATGTGATCGAGGTAAACCCACGTGCGAGTCGGACGGTCCCATTCATCTCGAAAGTGACGGGGTTACCGGTCGCACGGATTGCAACACAAACGATTCTTGGGACGAGTTTGAAAGAACTAGGTCTTGGGACAGGCATTCATCCTGAGTCGGACAGTATTTCGGTCAAAGTACCGGTCTTCTCGTTCGCGAAATTGAAAGAGGTAGACCCATCGCTCGGTCCCGAGATGAAGTCGACAGGAGAGGTCATGGCGACAGACCGGACACTCGAAAA
Source organism: Exiguobacterium sp. 8H (assembly GCF_902506255.1). Lineage (GTDB taxonomy): Bacteria > Bacillota > Bacilli > Exiguobacteriales > Exiguobacteriaceae > Exiguobacterium > Exiguobacterium profundum. The sequence goes on from NZ_LR733429.1 coordinate 374,224, forward strand.
AGCGCTCTATAAAGGGCTCGTTGCAGCAGGGATGAACATCGCCTTGAAAGGGAACGTGCTCATGACGATTGCCGACCATGACAAAGACGAGGCCATCGCCTTGGCGAAACGATTTGACCGCCTCGGTTTCCGCCTCATGGCAACGAGTGGGACGGCTGATAGTCTTGAAGTGGAACAGATGCGTGTTCGTCGAGTCGGGAAAATTCAAGAAGACGGTGAGACGATGCTCAGTGTGATCGAGCGTGGAGACGTCGACTTGATCATCAATACGACGAGCCGCGACGCACTCGTCACGAAAGACGGGTTCTTGATTCGAAGAACGGCCGCCGAACAGGGTACGCTTTGCCTGACCTCGCTCGATACGGTCGAAGCCTTGTTACAAGTCATTGAAAGCCTGTCGTTCCAGACGGTCAGCATCCCGGCATTCACAACGTTCGGGGTGATGGTATGAGACATGACGTGACGATTGTGAGCAACCGGCAAATCGCCAAAGCGACGATGGAAATGAAAGTACGTTGCCCTGGGGTGGAGGTCGCCCCTGGGACGTTCTTTCACATCAAGACGTCCGGTCTGTTACGTCGGCCGTTATCGGTGGCGAACGTCGAGGGGGACGAAATCACCTTCTTATACAAAGTGATTGGGGAAGGGACAACTGAGCTGGCAGGGAATCGAGTGGGGGACACGCTAGACGTCCTTGGTCCGCTCGGGAACGGTTTTCCACTGGCGCAACATGGAAAGCGAGTCGTCCTGGTCGGAGGTGGGATTGGGGTCCCACCGCTTTACTACGTCAGACGTCGACTACATGAGATGGGGATTGAAACGATTGCGATTCTCGGGTTTGATTCAAAAGAAAGCGTCTTTTATGAAGAAACCTTTCGTGAACTTGGTGAGACGATCATCACGACAGTAGACGGTACTCACGGGGAACTTGGCTTCGTCACTGGCCCCCTCGCACGCATCCAAGCCGATGTGTTGTTCAGTTGTGGTCCGGAAGCGATGTTAAAAGCAGTCGCCGCTTCACCAATTCCTGAACGATATCTCTCGATCGAGAATCGGATGGGTTGTGGCATCGGTGCTTGTTTTGCCTGTGTCTGTCAAGCGCCGGACGGCTATGTGAAAGTCTGTAGTGACGGTCCGGTATTCAATGCGGAAGAGGTGCTGTTATGAGATTGAATGTCGAGTTACCAGGTCTTCGTTTAAAAAATCCAATCATTCCGGCTTCCGGATGTTTCGGATTTGGGGAGGAATTCGCGAAGTTGTACGACCTCTCGATTTTGGGAGGCATCATGATCAAGGCAGCGACGGAGGAGTCGAGATTCGGTAATCCGACCCCACGTGTTGCCGAGACGGCACAGGGTATGCTCAACGCGATCGGTCTTCAAAATCCGGGAGTCGATGCGATCATCGAAGAAAAGTTACCATTTCTCTCGACGTTCGACACGGAAATCATCGCCAACGTTGCCGGTTCGACGCCAGATGAATATGTGGAAGTCGCCCGTCGAATCAGTGCCGACCCGACGATTAAAGCCATTGAATTGAACATCTCGTGTCCGAACGTGAAATGTGGAGGCATGCAGTTTGGGACGGACCCGGTGATGGCCGCAGAACTTACACGACTCGTCAAAGCGGCTTCAAGTAAGCCGGTCTATGTCAAACTGTCTCCGAACGTCACGTCAATCACCGACATGGCGCGAGCCGTCGAAGCAGCCGGGGCGGACGGCTTGACGATGATCAACACACTCGTAGGGATGCGAATCAATATCGAGACAGGTCGACCGATTTTAGCGAACCGAATCGGTGGGTTATCCGGTCCAGCCATCAAACCGGTAGCGGTCCGGATGGTGTATGAAGTCGCACAAGCGGTCGACATTCCCATCATCGCCATGGGCGGGGTTCGGACGGTCGACGATGTGCTCGAGTTTATTTATGCGGGGGCGTCTGCCGTTGCCGTCGGGACGGCGAACTTTGAAAATCCATACGTCTGTCAGGAAATCATTGAAGCGTTACCGGCACGACTTGATTCACTCGGAATCGAACATATTTTGGATGTGAGGGGGAAGGCCTATGCGCAACTTGTATCTCGCCCTTGACGTTGAAACGCGGGACGAAGCGTTTCATTTGTTAAAACGATTTTCAAACCGACCGGCTGTCAAAGTCGGGATGGAACTCTTTTATCGGGAAGGCGCACGCTTTGTCGAAGAATTGGTCGATGAGGGTTATCCGGTCTTTCTAGATGTGAAAGTACACGATATCCCGGAGACGGCACGCCGTACGATGCGACAAATCGGAAAGCTCGGGGTGGCTGTGACGAATGTCCACACATTAGGCGGCGAAAAGATGATGCGTTATGCGTTAGACGGGTTACGTCAGGCAAACGATACGACTCGATTGATCGGGGTCACACAGTTGACGTCGACAGATGAACGAATGATGCAGACAGAGCTCGGGATTGCTGGACGACTCGATCTAGCCGTTCTCAGACAAGCGACACTTGCGAAGCAGGCAGGACTTGACGGAGTAGTCGCATCCGTTCAAGAAGCGAAAGCGATTCATCAAAAACTAGGGAACACGTTCATGACGGTCACACCTGGCATCCGACTCGGTGCAACCGAGGATGATCAAGTCCGTATCGCGACGCCACAGGAAGCGAGATTGGCGGGCGTTCACTCAATTGTCGTCGGCCGACCGATTACACGTGCGACTGATCCGATGGCCATGTACGACCAATTTATGAAGGAATGGGGACAAATGAATGAAACAAATCTCTGAGGCACTTTTACAGATTGAAGCCGTCACACTATCACCGACTGAGCCGTATACATGGTCGAGCGGATTGAAGAGTCCGATCTACTGCGACAATCGACTCACACTCAGTTATCCGAAAGTGCGTCAAGTCATCGTCGATGGATTGGTGAAGTCAGTGAATCCGACCGATGTCGATGTGATCGCAGGGACGGCCACGGCAGGTATCCCTCACGGGGCATTGCTCGCTGACCGACTCGGGCTTCCATTCATTTATGTCCGTTCGAGTGCAAAAGGGCATGGGAAAGGCAATCAAATTGAAGGAAGACTCGAGGCAGGCGCTCGAGTACTCGTCATCGAGGATTTATTGTCGACCGGGATGTCGAGTATCGATGCGGCGAAGGCGATTCGTCAGGCGGGTGGTGACGTCATTGGGATTCAAGCCATCTTCTCGTACGGATTACCGGTTCTTCAGAAGAATCTAAGCGATGCAGATCTGACGGCAACATCGTTGACAACGTTCTCAGAATTGATTGAAGTGGCAGAGAGTACGGGCGTTCTAAACCGTTCGGAGCTCGATTCGCTTCGCGACTGGCAAGAAGATCCTCGTGCCTGGAGCGACCTCGTCACCTCTTAAGAATCCACCTTCGGGCGGATTCTTTTTCGATTCGGCATATGTCATACTTCATGGTAAAATAACGGAAGTGATTCGAAAAGGAGAGGCATATGGCGTATTCAAGAAGCAAAGAGAAGACATGGAACGCACGATTTCGTGCAATTCCAAAACATCGTAAAGTCGCCTTCGGTCTCGTCTTGATAATTATCCCAGCGCTCTTTTTAGTGAATTTATTTGTGTTCAGCCATTTATTAGCGCTAGGAGACCAGTATGAAGACCGATATCAAATGAAGAAATTGCGACTCGAAACAGACCATGGGAATGTGGAATTCGTTCGTAGTCCAAATGAAAAGGTACAGATTGAAGTGATGCAGACTAATTCGAAAGAACGCCGCATCAAAGTCAAGTCAGTCGGGGATACCATCTACGTCGTCGAGCGATATGGATGGTTCAGCTATTTCGGAAGTCGAGCGAGCGATGAACCGTCGCGCTACAAAATTAAAGTCGCTTTGCCGAGCTCGATGACATCGGTTCATCTGGGAGCGGAGCAGGTGACAGGACAAGGATTGAATGCGAAGACGATTGTTATGGATGTGAATGCCGTCAATTTGAAACAGATTGATAGTGATCGTCTACGGATTGAATCGAAAAGCGATACGACCATCGAATCGGCACGACTTGTGAACGGTGACATTCGCTCTTATCGTCATGCGACCGTCAGCGATGTTGTCGTCAATCAAGCGATGACCATCCAAACGGAAGCTGGGACGCTTAGTTACGCGCCGAAACATGCGACAGGACAAGTGAACGTGACGACGACCGGAAAAATCTCGAGTAGCGACCGTTACGAAGAAGTCGAACCGGGTGTGTATCAATTGTCGACATCGAATCGACCGGTGGTGGAACTGATTTCTGAGACAGGAAAGGTCGAACTCAAATGAATGGACAACGATACATCCCGAAAATCGGGTTACGTACGTTAAAAACTGGAATTGCCGTCGCCATCACCGTCGCCATCTCGTGGTATATCTTCGGGATTTATTCAGGGATGGGAGCCATCGCAGCAGTTGTGGCGATGCAACCGACCGTCAAGCGATCGTCTAAAATCGTATTCAGTCGCATATTCGGAACGGTCGTCGGTCTTATGTGCGGGCTCTTCATCGTCTATTTGTTCGGTGTCAATCCGCTCTCGATTGGATTAGCCGTCATCGTTTCGCTCACGCTTAACACGACGTTCGATAAAACCCACATGTCGACGTATGCGGCATTTGCCATCGTCATGATGCTCGAAAGTCCTACATCGGACTTCTTCCATTATGCGTGGACCCGTTCTCTATTAACGGCGGTTGGTGTATTCGTTTCACTCGGTGTCAATTACGCGTTCATGCCTCCTCGTTATGAGGACCGGTTATTGAACGAGGTACGTAAGACTTCTTCTTACTTGTTCCATCACTGGCGAGAGCTCGTCGGTTCCCCGGCAGAGCTGCTAGAAACGCGAGCCCGCATTCTTGGCCATCAGGAGCTTCATATGATGCTCCAAGAGGACATGAAAGTGACGAACGTCAAATTGAAATATATGACGATCAAGCAATACCGTTTGTTGATTCACCTTGAAGACAAGCTGGTCTTGTTGCTAGAGAGCCTCGCCGAGCATCGAGAAGCTTTCCTGTTGATGAGCGAGGAAGAGCGTCAGGCATTTGAGTCAGAATTTTTATATTTACTAGCGCATCATCACGACATTCTCTATACATGTGACAAGCCCTATTCGCTCTTCAAACTTCCACATGAAGATTTATCCGTTTCAGAAATTTTACACGGGCATTTGCTCGACTATCATGAACAGCTCGAGGCGTTTAAGCATGATCCGAAAATCTGAACTCTATACGTAGAAGACCCGCCATGATCATGACGGGTCTTCATGTTTACGAGTGTTTCAATGACTTCATCAATTGTTCATCCGGAGTCACGTAGACGGTCTGTTGATCTGTATAGATGACAAATCCCGGTTTCGCACCGCTCGGTTTTTTCACGAAACGGGCGCGTGTGTAATCGACAGGCACGCCACTTGATGCGCGTGCTTTCGAGAAGTAGGCGGCGACTGATGCGGCTTCTAGTAATGTCGTCTCGTCTGGTTCCGTCGAGCGGATAATCACGTGAGACCCAGGAATATCTTTGACATGAAGCCAAATCTCATCACGTCGTGCGAACTTGAACGTCAGATGGTCGTTTTGCGTATTGTTCTTCCCGACAAAGAATTCTGTTCCGGTCGAGGACGTGTACGCTTCAAGCGAAATTTTCGGATTTGCTTTTTTCTTTTGACGTTTTTGACGGATGTAGCCTTCTTCTGCAAGCTCCTCGCGAATCTCAAGAAGATCGGACGGGGAAGCGACGTCGAGTTGGGCGATGAGCGTCTCTAAATATTCGATTTCTGCATCGTTCAACTCCATCTGTTTCTTCACTTCGACTTTGGCTACTTTTAGTTTGTTGTATTTCTTATAGTATTGCTGCGCATTCTCATTCGGTGTTTTGAGTGGGTCGAGCGGAATGGAGAGGATTGCACCGTTCTCGTCATAATAATCGACGACTTCGGCGACACGCATCCCTTTCTCGAGTTGGAATAGATACGTCGTCAACAGCTCGCCGTATTTTTGTAACTCATCCGCCCGCTCCGTCGCCTTCATGTCGTCTAAGAGACGACGCCGTTTTAATTGATTCTTTTCGAGTTCTGATTTAAGGAGACGTTCGACATCGTGCGCTTGTTGTCTCACACGGTCACGGTTCGCTTTTTCATAGTAGAAACGGTCGAGCACTTCTTTACTCGATTCATACGTTTCCTCGGTTTCGATGTCCCCGGCTGTCAATGCAATCGGAGCGAATCGTTCTTTACCATTCGCAAGTTGTTGGAAAACGTAGGGACCATCGAGTTGACGAAGGACGTTCTCAAATGCTTGCTGTAAGGAATCTCGATTCGGCGTTTTTGCGAGATGAACCACTTCCTGTGCGATTTGCGGACTGACACCGGCGAACGTGGAAATTATCTGTTTATCGAGCTTGCCGGCGTTCCAATCGATTCGTTTCAATCCTTCTGTCATCTCCGTCAATGGATCGAACTTATGTTGTTCCGGAGGAAGGAGATAGTCACTACCCGGCATGATGGTTCGATACGTGTTTTGAGAAGGGGGTAGATGCTTGATTGCATCTAATATTTTGCCTTCTTCCGTCGTCAAGACGACGTTCGAGTGGCGCCCCATCAATTCGATGTATACTTTCTTCGATTCTTCATCGCCGAGCTCGTTACGAGAGCGGACCGATATGACGATGACACGGTCCCTTCCGATTTGTTCGACCGCCGTGATGAATCCACCTTCCACATGTTTGCGGAGCATCATGCAAAACATCGGCGGTTCTTGTGGGTTTTTAATCGGTGTATCCGTCAACTGAAGACGGGCATACATCGCGTTTGCTGATATCAAGAGTTGCGCGTTCTGACGATTCGAGCGAATTTGAAGCATCAAATCGAGCGAATACGGTTGATGTACCTTGTTGATTCGCCCTCCGACGAGCGATTGTAATTCTTGTACGACACGATATGTCATTAATCCATCATAAGCCAATGATCTCATCACCTTTGTTCATTTTCTGTCTCTACGTTATCAGAAAAACAGAAAATATGGTACGATGGAGTAGGAAATCCGAACTTCTTCTTGCCGGGACAATTGATTGACTGCTATTATAATTAAATGTGATGTTAGAAGATGGAGGGCTTGCAGTGAATTTTAAAGAACGAGGATTATTAATCGTTTTGTCTGGACCGAGCGGTGTCGGAAAAGGGACCGTTTGCCGTGCTCTTCGCGAGGAAGAGGACAACAACCTTCAATATTCGGTGTCGGCGACGACCCGAAAACCACGTGAAGGGGAAGTTGAAGGAGTGCATTACTTCTTCAAATCGAGAGAAGAGTTCGAACGGATGATCGAACAAAAAGAACTGCTTGAACATGCCGAATTTGTCGGTAACTATTACGGGACGCCTGTAGAGTGGGTGCGTGAAACGCTCGAAAGCGGCCAAGATGTCATTCTTGAAATTGAGGTGCAAGGGGCGTTCCAAGTGAAGGAACTTCTCCCAGAAGCCGTCTTTTTATTCTTGGCACCACCAAGTCTTCAAGAACTTCGCAATCGTCTCATCGGACGAGGCACGGAGTCAGAAGAAGTCATTAAGCAACGCCTGCTCGTCGCGCGTGAAGAAATCGAGTTGATGGACGCCTACGATTATGTCGTCACGAACGACGAGGTCGACAAAGCCATCGATCGAATTAAAGCGATCGTGACAGCCGAGCATTGTAAACGTGAACGTGTTGCGTCACTCTATAAAAAAGCCATGATGGAGGTCATTTAATGTTATACCCTTCGATTGATGCCTTACAACGTACTATCCCGTCAAAATACACGATCGTTACGGTCGCTGCAAAACGGGCGCGTCAGATTCAAGATGGAAAAGCACCGAAAGTCGCCGAGCCAAAATCATATAAGCCGGTCGGTCAAGCGTTAGAAGAACTATTTTCGGGTGATACGACAATCATCGTGAACGAAAAAAACAACGGATGAAGTGTGACCCAAGTCGTTTGCGACTTGGGTCTCATTGTCTATAAGGGGGAGTTTGGGAATGGTGAAGGATCGTACTATTTTGTTATGTGTGAGTGGTGGCATCGCCGCCTACAAGGCGTGTGCGCTCACATCGAAATTGGTTCAAGCCGGAGCGAATGTTCGCGTCGCGATGACGAAGTCGGCAGAACAATTCGTGGGTCAGGCGACCTTCCAGGCGCTCAGTCGCAACCCGGTCTATACGGACGTGTTCGAAGAGCATGACCCGACAAAGATTGCACATATCGATGTCGTCGACTCGAGCGATTTGATTGTCGTGGCCCCGGCGACGGCAAATACGATCGCAAAATTGGCGAACGGGATTGCGGATGACTTCATGACGACGTCCGTTTTGGCTGCGAAGTGCCCGGTCATCATCTCACCGGCGATGAACGTGAACATGCTCGAACATCCTGCCACACAGCGCAACATCGAGACGCTAAAGTCATATGGCTATCAGTTGATTGAACCTGGTGTCGGCAACTTGGCCTGCGGATGGATTGGTGGGGGACGTCTGCCTGAACCGGAAGACTTGGTTCGCATCATCGAAAGCCAATTCGTCCCGAAACTATATCTTGGAAAAGATGTCTTGATCACGGCTGGCCCGACTGTCGAACGCATCGATCCCGTCCGTTACTTATCCAATGATTCGTCTGGAAAAATGGGCGTCGCACTCGCTGAGGTGGCTCGAGACATGGGCGCCCGTGTCACGCTCGTCCATGGCCCGCTTCAAGTTCCTGTCCCAGATGGCGTGACAGCGGTTCCCGTCAAGTCAAGTGAGGAGATGCTGCGCGAAGTGACGAGCCGCTTTGAGGCTTCAGACCTTGTCGTGAAATCGGCGGCAGTTGCGGATTATCGTCCGAAAACGGTGCATTCGGAAAAACATAAAAAAGTTCACGGTCCACTCACGATCGAACTTGAAGAAACGACAGACATTTTAAAATCACTCGGTGAGAAGAAGACCCATCAAGTGTTGGTCGGATTTGCTGCTGAGACGGAACGACTCGAGGAGCATGCGGCAGCTAAGCTAAAGCGAAAGAACGTCGATTACCTTGTGGCGAACGATGTGTCTGGCAGTGACGTCGGATTCGGGGCAGACGACAATGAAGTCGTCTTGTTCCAAGCTGACGGGACGTCACTTAGACTTCCGAAACAATCGAAGAAAGCGTTAGCGTTCGAGTTGCTCACACATTTTAAGGAAGCGGTCCGATGATTGCACATGTACATGTCGATGCACCGGTGATCACGATTGATCGTCCGTTTGATTACGAAGTACCTGAACAATTTGAGGCTTTGATTGAACCGGGCATGCGCGTCTCTGTCCCATTCGGGTCCCGTCGTCTGCTCGGGATCGTCGTCGGTACGTCAGATGGGACGAGAGATGGATTGAAACCGTTAGAAGCGCTGTTAGATGAGGAATCTTCACTCACCGATGAACTGCTCGCTTTATCTATTCATGTGAAAGAGACGACACTTTGCTTTCGTTCATCCGCCTTGCTCGCGATGCTTCCGGCCGCGCTCAAGGTGAGTTATGACAAAGAAATCAAAGAAGGGCATGTGCCTGATGGGGTCCGTCTCGGAACGCATTTATCGGAGTATCCGAAAGAAGTCCAATCGGTCATTCTTGGACTCGCTAAAAAAGGGGAGCTGATCTTAGCGCCCGTCTTAAAAGAAAAGAAGACTGTTAAGACCGACGTCGTCGTCGAGCTCCTCGATGCAACGGTCGTGCCAAAACGTGCGAAAAAGCAACTCGAAGCGGTCAACTTACTAAAGGAGACACCACGCATGTATTGGTCGGCACTACGTCAAATTGGTCTGACTCGTCCACAACTGCAAAAACTTGCCGACCTCGGAGCGGTTCGATTGACCGAGGTCGAGTTGAACCGTGACCCGTACGCGACAATCGAGCAAGTCGAGGAATCGGTTCAATTGAATGACAGTCAGGCAAGTGCCGTCTTGGCCATACAGGAGGCTGAAGCGGGTGAGACGTTACTCGTCCACGGTGTGACGGGGAGTGGGAAGACCGAAGTCTATTTAGAATCAATCGGACAAGTCATCGATGAAGGCAAGCAGGCCATCTTACTCGTTCCTGAAATCAGTTTGACCCCGATGATGGTCAAACGCTTCAAGCGTCGATTCGGCGATCGGGTCGCCGTGTTGCATAGCGCTCTGTCTAAAGGTGAGAAGTACGACGAGTGGCGTAAGATTAAACGAAATGAAGTCGACGTCGTCGTTGGTGCCCGTTCTGCAATCTTTGCCCCGCTCGACCGACTCGGTCTCATCATCTTAGATGAAGAGCACGAGACGACGTACAAGCAAGAGGAAAATCCTCGTTATCATGCGCGCGATGTTGCCATCTGGCGGTCCCGCTATCATGGGTGTCCCGTCGTGTTGGGCAGTGCGACCCCTTCACTTGAATCGTATGCTCGGGCACAAAAAGGCGTCTATCACTATTTGCATTTGAAAGAACGGTATGGTGGAGAGATGCCACCGGTCCACATTATCGATATGCGCCGTGAATTGGCGAAAGGCAATACGACGATGTTCTCGGAAGAATTGTTCCAAGGGATTCTCGACCGGATCGAGAAAAAAGAGCAGTGCGTCATTTTATTGAACCGTCGTGGATTCACGACGTTCGTCATGTGCCGGGACTGCGGGGAAGGCATGACATGTCCGCATTGTGCCGTCAATTTGACATATCATCAATATGGAGATCGGTTGAAGTGTCACTACTGCGGTTATGAGGTCGGTATGCCGTCGACGTGTCCATCCTGCAATAGTAAGAAAATCAAACAGTTCGGGTCGGGCACACAAAAAATCGAGACGGAACTGTTGAACCGGATTCCAGAAGCGCGCATCATCCGAATGGACCAGGATACGACGTCTCGAAAAGGTTCACATGAGCAGTTGTTGCGTCGTTTCGAAGAAGGGGAGGCCGACATCTTACTTGGCACGCAGATGATTGCCAAGGGGCTCGATTTCCCAAACGTCACCCTTGTCGGGGTACTCGCGGCGGATGCGACACTCGGGATGCCTGACTTTCGGGCGACCGAACGCACCTTCCAACTTGTCACGCAAGTGGCAGGAAGAGCCGGGCGCGGAAAACTTCCGGGTGAGGCGTTCGTCCAAACGTATAACCCGGACCATTATGTGATTGAGACTGCGAGTGAACATGATTATGAGACATTTTTCGCCAAAGAGATGGGACTCAGACAAGTCGGAAATCATCCGCCTTACTGGTTTTTAACGCTCGTCACGTTTTCGGCGGAAAATCCCCTTGTCGCCAAGGCCGAGGCAGAATTGTTCGCATCAGACTTTTTACAAGCGCACGTGGAGAATAGTCGCTTGAATGGACCGATGCCGGCACCGTTATCGAAGTTGAAGAACGCCTATCGTTATCAAGTATTCATTAAAACAAAACAACCCGAAGCACTCTATGTGGAGCTGGCACGATTACAGCAAGCGAGAGCCAAAGCAATCAGCAAGAAAGAATATCAAATGAGTATCGATGTGAACCCATACGTATTCATGTGAGGTGGAGAGACATGTATAAAGTAGTAGAAGTACCTAATGACATTTTGCGCGTAACGTGCGAACCGGTGACAAAGTTTGATAAAAAATTGCGTCAGACTGTCGACCGATTGTTTGATACGATGTATGAGTATGACGGAGTTGGTGTCGCGGCACCGCAAGTCAATTTGAACCAGCGGCTCGCGGTCGTCCATACCGATGATGAGACGGGACCGCTCGTCTTGATCAACCCGGAAATCATTGAAACATCCGGTCGAGAAGTTGGACTAGAGGGATGTTTGAGCATCCCAGGCGAATTCGGATTCGTGGAACGACACGAGTCGATCGTCGTCAAGAATCAAGATTTGAAAGGGCGGACACATACGATTCAAGCGAGCGGCTTTTTCGCTCGTGCGATTCAACATGAGATGGATCATTTGGATGGCGTCTTGTTCACAGACAAGCTCGCCGTCCCGAACCCTGGAAAAGACAAACGCATCGTCTTCATGGGGACGCCGACGTTCGCCGTATCGGTACTTGAGCGACTGCTTGAAGAAGGATACAATGTCGTAGGTGTCGTATCGCAACCGGATAAACCGGTCGGGCGAAAACGTGAACTTAAGCCGACTCCAGTAAAAGAGTGTGCGCTTCGTCACGGTATTCCCGTGTTGCAGCCTGAAAAAGTGCGCACAGACTATGCAGAAATTTTAGAGTTAAAGCCTGATTTGATTGTGACGGCGGCGTACGGACAAATCGTGCCGACCGCCTTACTAGAAGCCCCACCTCACGGAGCCATCAACGTACATGCCTCCCTCCTTCCGAAATATCGCGGAGGTGCCCCGATTCATCAAGCCATTCTTGATGGGGAGTCGGAGACTGGTGTGACGATCATGTACATGGTCGACAAGTTAGATGCAGGGGACATGATTGCCAATACCATCGTACCTATCGAAGAGACGGATACAGTCGGGTCTTTATTTGATAAACTGGCTGTAGCAGGAAGCGATCTTCTCATCCGTACGCTTCCGGCCTTCTTGGAAGGGTGGATTGAGGCGGTGCCTCAAGACGAGCGAGACGTGACGTTTGCTCCGAACATCAGCCGTGAGCGTGAACAGATTGATTGGACGAAGCATGGCGAGTCCATCTACAACCATATTCGAGGAATGAATCCATTCCCGACGGCCTATTCAACGCTTGAAGGCGAACGAGTGAAATTGTTCATGGGAGAAAAAACGACAGGTACGGGACAGTCGGGAGAAGTCATTCGTCTGGAAGAAGACGGATTTGTCGTGGCGACAGGGAACGACGTCGCAATCAAAGTGACCGATTTGCAACCCGCAGGTAAGAAACGGATGGATGGTGCAACCTTCATGCGTGGCGCCGGACAAAAGCTACGGATTGGCGACCGATTAGGAGGAACTCATGAACGTACGTGAAGCAGCGCTTGATACGCTGATGAAAATTGAACAAGGCGGCGCGTATTCGACGATTGCCGTCAATGATACATTGAAACAAAAAAAAGTTGCCCCAAAAGATGTCGGTCTCTATACCGAACTCGTATATGGGACGCTCAGTCGCAAAGGGACGCTCGATTATATTTTGAAAGACCGTATCCGTTCGCCGAAGAAGCTAGATAAGTTTGTCCTCCCGCTTCTTCGGATGAGCGTTTATCAACTCTTCTATCTTGATAAAGTACCCGATCGGGCCGTCCTACACGAGGCGGTCGAAATCGCGAAGAAACGAGGCCATCACCTCGGAACGAGCAAATTCGTAAACGGGGTGTTACGAAATGTGCTTCGGGAAGGGTTTCCGGACTTTAGTGGCTTGACCGATGCAGAACGAATCGCCATCGAGCACAGTCATCCGGAATGGCTCGTATCAGATTGGATTGAGTTATATGGTGTGGAAACGGCAGAAGCGATTTGCCGATTAAACAATGAACCTGCTCCTGTTACGATTCGGGTCAACCGAAAGTGTATTTCAGTGGATGAGATGATGAACCGGTTGGCTGACGCTGGCGTCATGACGTCACGTTCTGAACTATCTGCTGATGGACTTGTCGTAGAGTCTGGTAATGTCCATGCGACCCCGTTTATCGAGGAAGGTCTTCTATCGATTCAAGATGAGAGCTCCATGATTGTCGCGGATGCACTCAACGTGTCGAAAGACGATGTCATCCTAGATGCATGTGCCGCGCCAGGCGGCAAGGCGATGCATACGGCAGAGCGAATGCAAGGTGGATCGCTCACCGCGCTTGACCTTCATCCACATAAAGCAAAATTGATTGATCAACAAGCCAAACGTCTACACATCAATGGAGTGACCGCACTTGCCCTTGATGCTCGTTTAGCAGGTGAACGGTTTGAAGAAGAAAGCTTTGACCGGATTCTTTTAGATGTCCCTTGTTCGGGCCTTGGCGTCATTCGTCGAAAGCCGGATATTAAATGGACGAAGGACAAAGCTCAACTCGAAAACTTACCAAAGATACAAAGACAAATCATTGATGCCGTATTGCCACTGCTCAAACCAGGTGGTACGCTAGTTTACTCGACATGTACAATCGACCCGTCTGAAAATGAGACGCAGGCTGACTATATTCTGTCGAAAGGGTTGATGTGGGACGAAACGCTCAAAGGTCGTCTCCCACAATCTGTTCGTCCGATGATGGAATCGGACCGTGCTGAACTAAAATTATTACCGACGACATTCGGGACCGACGGCTTCTATATCGCCGCATTTAAGAAAGAGGTATAAAACATGAATCCAAAAGCAGTAGAAAAGAATCCACTCGTAGGCGCAAAACCGTCACTCTATTCGTTGACGTTTCCAGAACTTGAGGCATGGGTGATCGAGGCAGGAGAAAAGGCATTCCGTGCGAAACAATTATATGATTGGATGTACGTCAAACGGGTCACGACTTTTGATGATATGACCAACGTTCCGAAAGCGCTTCGCGACAAATTAGAGGCATCGTTCCAATTGACGACGTTAAAAGAATTGGTCAAGCAGGAATCCCAAGACGGCACAATCAAGTTCTTGTTTGAACTTCAGGACGGGTACTCAATTGAAACGGTACTCATGCGTCACGAATACGGAAACTCGATTTGTGTCACGACACAAGTCGGTTGCCGGATCGGATGTACGTTCTGTGCCTCGACACTCGGTGGCTTGAAACGAAACTTAGAAGCCGGGGAAATCACAGCTCAAGTGCTCGACGTACAACGTGCATTAGACGCGACAGGAGAGCGCGTCGACTCTATCGTTGTCATGGGAATCGGCGAACCGTTCGATAACTACGATGAGTTAATGCGTTTCTTACGTACTGTCAACCATGACAATGGACTCAACATCGGAGCACGACACATCACGGTATCGACGAGTGGGATTGTTCCGAAGATTTACAAGTTTGCCGATGAAGGTATGCGAATCAACTTCGCCATTTCACTTCACGCACCGACGACGGAATTGCGTACCAAGCTCATGCCGATCAACCGTGCCTTTGACTTGGACAAGTTGATGGATGCGGTTCGTTATTACACAGAGAAGAGCGGACGTCGCATCACGTTTGAATATGGACTCTTTGGTGGTGTCAACGATACGGAAGAATATGCCCATCTCTTGGCAGACCTGTTAAAAGGAATCAAATGTCACGTCAACTTGATTCCCGTCAACCATGTACTCGAACGTGACTATGTACGGACACCGCGAGCTCAAATCTTTGCCTTCGAAAAAGTGCTCAAAGACCGCAATGTGAACGTGACAATCCGTCGCGAGCAAGGGTCGGACATCGATGCCGCTTGTGGACAGCTTCGAGCGAAGGAGCGCGAACAAGAAACGAGGTAATCAGAAAGATGGAATTAGCATTTCGAACAGATCGTGGACAAGTACGCACACAAAATGAAGATGCAGTTTTAATCTTAGGTGATGCCATAACCGGGATTGCCCTGGTTGCAGACGGAATGGGTGGGCATGCAGCGGGAGAGGTTGCGAGTCAAATCGTGATTGAAGAGTTTAGACGGGCGTTCCCGTCTCTCCCGACAACCCCTGTCGAAATCGAACGATGGTTCCGCCACCACATCGATTTGGCGAACGATCAAGTGTTGCAATTTGCGAAGCAGTCCAATCTTGTCATGATGGGAACGACTGTGGCAGCTGTTTGTTGGAATGAAGAGACGGTGGTCATCGTCCATATCGGAGATAGTCGCGTCTATGCGCTCCAGGCGAATGAGTTAAGACGTCTTACGGAGGACCATTCTTACGTCAATGTGCTCAAACAACTTGGTGAATTGACGGAAGAAGAGATGCGGGTTCATCCGAAACGAAATGTCATCACCCGGGCAATCGGTTCAAGCGAACAAGTCGAACCTGACGTGCAAGTGCTCGCTGACCCTGAGTTTGATGTGATTTTAATTTGTACGGATGGATTGACGACACACATGACCGATGTGGCGATTCAACACGTATTACAACAAACGGCATCCGCCGAACAAAAAGCGGAGCAACTCATTGCAGAAGCCAATCAATTGGGAGGGAGCGACAATATCACGGTCGCCCTCGTTCAATTCACAGATAGAAAGAGAGGATGAATCCGATGCGAAGCGGAGAACGAATCAACGATCGTTATCGGATCGAACAACAAATCGGCAGCGGAGGAATGGCAAATGTCTACCGGGCTCATGACGAGATCTTAAACCGAACCGTCGCCATCAAGGTGTTGCGATCTGAATTCTCACATAACGAACAATTTATACGTCGGTTCGAGCGAGAAGCCCATGCGGCTACGAGTCTGAACCATCCAAACATCGTGGCGATCTATGACGTCGGCGATGAAGAAGATTTGTACTATATCGTCATGGAACACGTCGATGGGGTGACGTTAAAACAATACTTGCAAGAGGAATACATATCTGTCGATGAAGCGCTACGCATCATGGGACAGATTTGTGATGCGATTGACCATGCCCATGCGAATCGAATCATTCACCGTGATATCAAGCCGCAGAACATGATGATTGATCAGCACGGTAACGTGAAGGTGACTGATTTTGGGATTGCCGTGGCGATGTCGAATGCGACGTTGACGCATACGATGTCTGTGCTGGGCTCGGTCCATTATTTCTCACCTGAGCAAGCACGCGGTAAATTTGCTGATGAAAAGTCAGATATTTATTCGCTCGGTGCCGTACTGTACGAATTGTTGACAGGTCGTGTCCCGTTCATTGGCGAGACACCGGTCGCCGTTGCGCTTCAACATCTGCAAGATGACCCGATTCGACCGATGGACTTGAATCCGAATATTCCACAGGCACTCGAAAACTGCGTCATACAAGCATTGTCGAAGTCACCAGGTGCCCGTCATGTTTCGGTCGCAGCCTTTAAGAAAGACTGCATGACGGCATTAAGCCGTGAACGCGCCAATGAGCCGAGACGTGTTCCGGCCAGTCAGGATGAGTTCGATCAAACGCTCGTCATGAAACCGGTCATACCTGAAGAAAAACCAGAGACGCCAGTAACACCGACTCCGGTCACAGCGTCTAGTGAGCAAGAACCTGAAGCGGTGACTCCAGTCAAAAAGAAGAAACGCAAATGGTGGATTTGGATTTTACTCGTGTTGATCCTGATTGGAGGGAGCATTGCGGCATACGTGGTCGCCGATGAAATGTCACGAGCCGTCGTTCCGGATGTCGTTGGAATGAGTATCGGAGATGCCACTTCTGAACTTGAGAATGCCGATTTCGTCGTCGAAGTGACGGAGCGGGCGAGCGATGACGTCGAAGAAGGTGAGGTCATTTCGCAAAACCCACAAGAAGGGCGTAAACCAAAACGAGGCACGACGGTGACCATCGTCGTTTCGGCCGGGAAAGAAACCGTCGAAATGCCGAATGTGGAGGGATTGTCCCAAACAGCAGCTGAACGCATGTTAAAAGATCTGGCGTTCAGTGACCTTGAAATCAAAACAGAAGCTTCGGAAACAGTCGCTAGCGGAGATGTGATTTCGCAATCGCTCGACCCAGGCGAGGAGGTCGTTCCTTCAGAAGTGACGGTGACGCTCGTCGTGTCGACAGGAAGCAACAAAGTCGAACTGTCGAATCTCGCGGGATATACGTTTGACGAGGCATCGACTTATGCCGATCAAAACAAGTTAAAAATCGTGAGACGGGATGAGTTTTCGACAAGTGTTCCTAAAGGTCAAATCATCCGTCAACTTCCAACGGCGGGTACGGCAGTCGATCCGGGAACGGAACTTACGGTCATCGTATCGGAAGGGGTTGAACCGACGGACGTCTCCATCGAACGTGAAGTGAGCGTCGAAGTCGAGCAACCGGAAAAAGACAAGAAACCGAAAGCCGTGGAGGTCGTGATTCGTACGGTCGATGCGCGTGGTGAAATTGAAGTGTTACGGGATAAAATCACAGAGACGACAACATACTCGTATACGCTCGTCATTGCTCCGGACGAAGTCGGGACCGCAACGATTGAAGTCGATGGTGAGATCGTCCGAACGGATTCAGTCACATATGCACAGGCCAAAGAGGCACAATAAAGAGGTGACGGTGTCGTCACCTCTTTTTTAAGGGAGGTAGTCATATTGAAAGGAACGATTATTCGTTTACAAGGCGGGTTTTATGATGTGATGACCGAGTCGAATCAAGAGATTCGGTGTCGGGCGAGAGGGAATTTTCGGAAACGAAACATCTCACCTGTCGTCGGCGATGACGTTGTCATTCAAGATCAAGAAGATGGGACAGGCTATATTTTAGAGGTGGAGGAACGTCAAAACCATCTCGTCCGCCCACCAATCGCCAACATCGATCAGGCATTTCTACTTTTTTCTGTGAAAGAACCGGCGTTTTCTTATCATTTGCTTGACCGATTCCTCGTATTGATCGAATCCAAACAGATTCATCCAATCATCGTGTTAACGAAGATGGACCTACTCAGTGAAGAAGAGACCGGACCGATTCAAGAAGCGGTCGCCCGCTATCGTGCCATCGGATATGACGTGATTGAAACGTCGACGGAGCTTTCGGATGGGGTCGATCAAGTACGGGGACTCTTCAAAGAGAAGACGAGCGTGTTTGCCGGTCAAACAGGTGTCGGGAAGAGTTCGCTTTTAAACGCAGTCGCGCCTGAACTCGAATTGGCCACAGGGAAAATTTCCAAATCACTCGGTCGTGGGAAACATACGACGCGTCACGTCACGCTCATTCAATTGGCCGACGGGCTTGTGGCGGATACGCCAGGATTTTCTAGTCTCGAGTTTCCTCAAGAACTCGAGGCGGATGAACTAAGATGGTGCTTCCCAGAATTTGTGGAACGTCACGACGATTGCAAGTTCCGGGGATGCGTCCATATCAATGAACCGGGCTGTGCCATTAAACAAGCCGTAGAAGATGGCAAAGTTGCTTCAACTCGTTATGAGAATTATGTTACCTTTATGGAGGAGTTAAACGATCGTAAACGGAGGTATTGACAGATGATTAAAATCGCACCATCAATTTTAGCAGCCGACTTTGCCAATTTGGAGGCTGAAGTGAAAGCCGTTCAAGATGCGGGGGCGGATTATATCCATTTTGACGTGATGGATGGGCAGTTCGTGCCGAACATCTCGATTGGGCTACCAGTCCTCGCAAGCTTGCGCAAAAAATCAGACATGGTTCTCGATGTGCATTTGATGATTGATCAACCGGAACGCTATGTCGAAGATTTCGTCAAGGCGGGGGCAGACATTGTGACTGTTCACGTGGAAGCAACGAACCATTTACATCGAGTCTTGCAGCAAATCAAAGCGGCAGGGGCGAAATGTGGGGTCGTCTTGAACCCGCACACACCGCTCTCTACGATTGAACATATCCTTCAAGATGTCGATATGGTATTGCTCATGACCGTCAATCCAGGGTTTGGTGGACAAGCGTTCATTGAATCCGTCGTACCGAAAATCTCGGCGCTCAGTCAGCTTCGCAAAGACCGTCAGCTCGATTTTGAAATTGAGATTGATGGTGGTGTCAACGAAGAGACGGCGAAACGTTGCATTGATGCAGGGGCAGATGTCCTAGTTGCCGGTTCGGCCATTTACAATCAACCGGATTATAAAGCAGCCATTGATAGCATTCGTGGCGCATCTCGTGTATAATCGACGGTAGAACAACAAGATAGAGTCGCAAGGGGTGTCACATGAAGTGGCTGAGAGGCATACGCTAACCCTTTGAACCTGTTCCGTTCACACGGACGTAGGGATGTGGCGAAAATGCACGTTGCGAATCCAAGCAGCATGGCGTTTACGTCATGCTGCTTTTTGTCGTTCACACAATAAAGGAGGAAGAAAGATGAAATCACGTTTTAAATTACAAGCACTCATCGAAATTTCATTGTTCGCAGCGCTTGGGCTAGTTTTTGATTTACTCATCCCATATCGTTTGCCACAAGGGGGATCAATCAGTCTGGCGATGCTCCCAATCTTTGTGATGGCGTTTCGTCACGGATTGAAAGGGGGACTTGCGACTGGTGCGCTCGTCGGGACGCTTCAACTCTTGTTCGGAGCCTATATCTTTACGCCAGTTCAGTTCTTGCTCGATTATACGGTCGCGTACGGACTTGTCGGCGTGGCCGGCGTCTTTGCCGGACGTGTGAAACAGGCCGCTGGTCAAGGCGCGACGAAGACGCTCGCTACCTATTTGGTGCTCGGCGCATTGATCGGGTCGGCGTTGCGTTATGCGGCTCACGTCATCTCAGGGATTGTCTTTTTCGCTGAGTATGCGGAGGGTCCGGTCGTGGCTTATTCACTTGGCTATAACGCAACTTATATGGTTCCGTCATTTGTCATCTCAGCCATCGTATTAGTCTTACTCTTCACGACAGCTCCGCGATTCACGCGTGTCGCGACACGGGACATTCGTCAATGAACATCTTGATCGTCGCGGCGAGTCCGGAACCTATTCCGGACTTACCGCGTGATGCCGATTTTGTCATCGGTGTCGATGGCGGATATCAGAGATTATTAGATGAAGGGATTGATGTCGACGTCGTGGTCGGGGACTTTGATTCGTTTGTCGGAACACCGCCTGAGGAAGCGCTACGTTATCCATCTGAAAAGGATGTGACCGACCTCGAGATTGCGCTTCAGTTGGCAATCGATCGGGGGGCGACCCAGATGGACGTGTACGGGGCACTCGGTGGTCGAGTTGATATGACGTTCGCGAACGTCGGTCTACTCGAATCGTATCCGGGGATGGTTCTTCATGGGACGGGTCAAACGATTTTTCTCGCTCGGCCAGGAAGTTATGAGATTAAAAAACTAGATGAACATTACTTGTCTTTCATGCCTTGGAAAACCGCCACGATTTCAATTGATGGCGTCAAATATCCACTCGAGCGTCATCCGGTCCATAGCGCGCAAGCGTTGACCATTTCAAATGAATGGAGCGAAGAGATTGCCTTGTTGACGGTTCATGAAGGAATGACCCTCGTTATGCTCGTCAAAAAATAAGCAAAAAAAATCCCATCGGCGAATGCCGCTGGGATTTATTCGTTCGTGTATAAGTATTATACGCGTTCAACGAGACCTGATTTAAGTGCGCGAGCTGAAACCCAAACGCGTTTCGGTTTACCGTCAACGAGAATACGAACTTTTTGTACGTTTACACCCCAAGTACGTTTTGTCTTGTTGAGTGCGTGCGAACGGTTGTTACCTGATTTAGGTGATTTACCTGTTACGTAGCATTTACGTGCCATGCGTTTCCCCTCCTTTTTTATGTGGGTTCGTCCTAATAGACACTCGTTTATATTAGCACGGCTTTTTTCCCGATGCAACTAGAAAATCATACCATGACAAGAAAAAAACTTGACATTACTCTCAAGGATTTGAATAATGAATGAGGTTATCGCGTTAATTGACCGAGATTCTGGAGCAGGTTCTTTTAATAACTAGGTACTTATTGTAGAATGTACATTAGGAATCATTCCGAATAAAGGAGGCTACTCCATATGGCAATTGAAATGAAGACAACATATGGCAATATTGACATCACAAGTGACGTCATCGCGACACTCGCAGGTGGTGCGGCGATGGAATGCTTCGGTGTGGTCGGCATGGCTTCACAGGCACAATTGAAAGACGGCATTGCTGAATTGTTAAAACGTGAAAATTACGCGCGTGGTGTCGTCGTACGTCAAGAGGATGAGGACGTACATATCGACATGCACATCATTGTAAGCTACGGGACGAAAGTATCTGAAGTCGCATACAACGTGCAAAGCCGAGTGAAATATACGCTCGGAGAAACTTTAGGATTAAACGTTTCGTCGGTAAATATATTCGTTCAAGGCGTTCGTCTGACGAATGACTGACGAAAACGGAGGAGGATTTGGTGTGGGTTTAAATCGTTTAGATGGCGTGGCGCTCTCAAACATGATCGCAAACGGAGCGGCCAACTTGAGCCAAAACGCAGATTATGTAGATTCGCTTAACGTTTTCCCGGTTCCAGACGGAGACACGGGAACGAACATGAACTTGACGATGACGTCAGGTGCGAAAGAAGTAGCAGCCATGAACTCATCTGATATCGCAGAGGTATCATCAAAGTTCGCTCGTGGACTCCTGATGGGAGCACGTGGAAACTCAGGCGTTATTTTAAGCCAATTGTTCCGCGGCTTCGGGAAAGCCGTTGAAGGTAAGACGGAACTCACGACAGTTGATTTTGCAGAAGCGCTCAAACGCGGTGTCGACACGGCATACAAGGCGGTTATGAAACCGGTTGAAGGAACGATTTTAACGGTTGCTCGTGAAGCGGCTGATGAAGCGCTCCTTGCGTCTGAGTCGACAAGTGATTTCACAGAGTTCATGAAACGTGTCATCGTCGAAGCAAAAGCTTCGTTAGACCGTACACCGGACTTGTTACCGGTGTTAAAAGAAGTCGGGGTCGTCGACTCAGGTGGTCAAGGACTTCTCGTCATTTACGAAGGATTCCTTGCGAGTCTTGAAGGAAAAGAACTCGAAAAACCACATACTCCAGTGATGGATGCATTGATTGAAGCAGAACACCATGCGCATGCGGCGCAAGGATTCATGTCAACAGAAGATATCGAATTCGGTTACTGTACGGAAATCATGGTCCGTTTCCAAGAGGACAAGTTGAAAGATGCACCGTTCAACGAAGATGCATTCCGAAACGAGTTGTCTGAACTCGGGGACTCTCTTCTTGTCGTCGCGGACGAGGAGCTCTTGAAAGTCCACGTTCACGTCGAGACGCCAGGTGAGGTCATCACGAAAGGTCAGCGCTTCGGTGAACTTGTCGCAGTCAAAATTGAGAACATGCGTCAACAACACTCGACGATTCTTGAAGAAGAACACGGTGCCAACCAACACGGTGTTCAACAAGCGGAGAAGCCGAAAGCACCATTTGCCATCGTAACGGTCGCAATGGGTGAAGGCGTCAGCGAACTGTTCCGTTCACTCGGGGCGGCCCACGTCATCGAAGGTGGTCAGACGATGAACCCGTCGACGGAAGATATCGTCAAGGCGATTGAATCGGCACATGCGGAACACGTCTTCATCTTCCCGAACAACTCCAACATCATCATGGCGGCTGAACAAGCGGCGTCTGTCGCACCGTGCGGCGTGTCGGTCATTCCGACGAAGACCGTCCCACAAGGTCTTGCGGCAGCCATCGCATTCAATCCTGAAGCGGATGTCGAGATGAATGAACAAGCGATGAAAGCGGCAGCAGCGACAGTGAAGTCCGGTCAAGTGACGTACGCTGTTCGTGATACGAGCATCGATGGCGTTGAAATCAAAAAAGATGAGCACATGGCGATTGCTGAGAAGAAAATCGTTTCTTCGTCTCCATCGAGCTTAGAAGCGGCTAAACGATTAGTCGATGCGCTCATCGACGCAGACGACGAAATCGTCACGATCTTAACAGGAGAAGGCTCTTCTGCATCGGACGTAGAAGCGTTGACGTCATATATCGAATCGGTGAACGACGAGATTGAAATTGAAGTTCACGACGGTAAACAACCGCTTTACTCTTATATTTTTAGTGTGGAATAAGCTGTTTCGAATCCCTACCTTCTGTATAATGAAGGTAGGGATTTTTGAAAGGGGGAAAAATTGATGAAATATCGTAGTGTGTTTGACATTATTGGCCCGGTCATGGTCGGACCGTCGAGTTCGCATACAGCAGGTGCTGCCCGCATCGGCTTGATGGCTGGTAAGTTGTTCGGGAGAACGCCGCGTACCGCGCACATCACATTTTATGGGTCGTTTGCTGACACGTATCGCGGACACGGTACGGATGTGGCCATCGTCGGTGGAATCATGGGATTCGATACATTCGATCTGAGAATCCCACAAGCGTTAGACATCGCCCGTGAAAAAGGGATCGAGGTCATTTTTGAGACGAGTGATCTGTTGACGGATCACCCGAATACGGCCCGGGTCTTACTCGAAGATGAATTGGGCACATTTGAGATTGTCGGGATCTCAATCGGCGGGGGAACGATTGAAATTACCGAACTGAACGGATTCCCGTTGAAACTGACAGGTGGGGGGCCTGCACTCGTCGTCTTGCACCATGATCGATTCGGGGCCATCGCGGCTGTGACCGGTGTGTTGGCGAATCACCAATTAAACATTGGTCATATGGAAGTGAGCCGCCATGAAAAAGGGATGCAGGCGTTGATGGCGATTGAGATTGATGAGACCATTCCTGCGGAAGTGTTAGCAGAGCTGGAACGGTTACCGCAAATCGAACGGATAGCTATTTTTGGGGAATGAGGAGAATGTGTGATGTTTAAATCAGTAGAGGAATTAGTGACGATTGCAACAGAACGGAATATCCCGATTTCTGAAGTGATGATTGAGCAAGAGATGCACGTCAGACGCGCCAGTCGCGAGGACATCATCGGGATGATGGACCGAAATCTTGAGGTGATGGAAGAAGCGGTCGAACGTGCACTCCAAGGTGTCACGTCGGTTACGGGATTGACGGGTAATGATGCCGTACTCATGCAAGAGTATATTCGTTCGGGCAAGTCGCTCGCTGGGGATCTCATTTTAGATGCGGTGTCGAAAGCGATCGGGACGAACGAAGTGAACGCAGCGATGGGACGAATCTGTGCGACACCGACAGCGGGGAGCGCGGGCGTCGTACCGGGGACATTGTTTGCAGTAAAAGATCGCCTTGAAATGGACCGCGACGCGATGATCCGTTACTTGTTCACGTCAGGTGCGTTCGGATTCGTCGTGGCGAACAACGCCTCGATTTCAGGGGCGGCTGGTGGATGTCAGGCCGAGGTCGGGTCGGCGACGGGCATGGCAGCCGCGGCCATCGTTGAAGCAGCTGGCGGGACACCGGACCAGTCGGCTACGGCATTTGCGATCGCCCTAAAAAATATGCTCGGTCTCGTCTGTGATCCTGTGGCGGGGCTGGTGGAAGTTCCATGCGTCAAGCGAAACGCCATGGGCGGTGCCAACGCTATTGTCGCAGCAGATATGGCGCTCGCGGGGATTACCTCACGTATTCCTTGTGACGAGGTCATCTCGGCGATGCATGAAGTTGGCCAAATGATGCCGACGGCCTTAAAAGAAACCGCTAAAGGTGGACTTGCCAATACACCGACGGCTCGTCGCCTCGAACGAAATATATTTGGAGCGAAAGAAGATGCAAAACAATGATCAACTGACGACGCTGAAAGGGGTCGGGCCAGAGATGGCCAAAAAGTTAGAAGTGATGGGACTTGTTCGAATCGAGGACGTGCTTGAGCACGTCCCGTTTCGTTATGAGAATTATAATAGTGGGACGGTGACGACGGCTGTGCACGGCGACCTCGTCAAATGGAGCGGGACAGTCCAAGGCGAACCGCTCGTTCGTTACTATAGTAAAGGGAAAAATCGTCTCCAGTTCCGGTTGTTACTCGAAGACCGATACGCCGTCCAAGTGACGATGTTCAACCGTGCCTTCTATAAAGAAAAATTGGTGATTGGGGAGACGGTGACGGTCAAAGGGAAATGGGACATGAACCGGATGACGATCAGCGCGACCGACCTTGAATTTGGTGCCCCGTCAGGCGGACTGCAACCGATTTATTCATTGCGTGCCGGACTGACACAAAAGAATTTCAGTAGAATCGTTAAACTCGCTTTTGAGCAGGTGAACGATCTGCCCGAACAGGTCCCGCATACTATTCGCGACCGATATCGATTAGTTGACCGGATGACGATGCTTCGTGGGATGCATTTCCCGGATACGGTTGAGACCTATAAACTGGCGAGACGAAGCTATGTCTATGAAGAGTGTCTCATGTATCAGTTAAAATTACAGGCGTTTCGTAAAATGGAGCGGTCAGGAAACGGTCGGGCCCTTCACCTCGATAAGCATCAATTGAATGAATTCGTCAAACGGCTCGCATTCCCGTTAACAGGAGCCCAGACACGGGTCATCCGTGAAATCGTATCTGACCTTGAAAAACCAGAACGGATGAACCGATTGTTACAAGGGGATGTCGGGAGCGGGAAGACCGTCGTTGCCGCGATTGCCTTGTATGCGACTGTAACGGCCGGGTATCAAGGGGCCTTGATGGTGCCAACAGAAATCCTTGCCGAACAACATGCGACATCGTTACAGGAATTATTTGAACCGTTTGGCATCACGATTGCCCTCCTGACGAGCTCAGTGAAAGGGAAGGCGCGCGAAGCGCTTCTGACGGCAATTCGATCGGGTAACGTCGACATCATCGTCGGGACGCACGCGCTCATCCAAGGACCGGTCGAATTTTCGAATCTACATTTGGCGATCACGGACGAACAGCACAGGTTTGGTGTCGAACAGCGGAAGAAGCTACGAGACAAGGCCGAATTCGCCGACGTATTATATATGACCGCGACGCCGATTCCGAGGACGCTTGCCATCAGTGCGTTCGGAGAGATGGATGTCTCCACGATTGATGAGATGCCAAAAGGACGAAAGCCGATTGAAACGTATTGGGCGAAACATGATCAAATCGATCGTGTGCATGCAATGGTCGATCGTGAACTCGCACTCGGCCGTCAAGCGTATGTGATTGCACCTCTCATCGAGGAGTCGGATACATTAGAAGTGGAGAGTGCGACGGCACTGTATGAGCTATTGAAAGAACGCTTCTCGAACTATGGCGTTGGCCTGATGCATGGGAAGCTATCGAGTACAGAAAAAGACGAGGTTATGAAATCATTCGCCGATAACGCGACACAGATTCTCGTCTCCACAACAGTCGTCGAGGTAGGGGTGAACGTCCCGAACGCCTCTCTAATCATCATTCATGATGCCGAACGTTTCGGTCTCGCGCAATTACACCAGTTGAGAGGGCGTGTCGGTCGTGGTGCGCATCAATCATTCTGCATCCTGGTAGGAGACCCGAAATCGGATGTCGGGAAAGTCCGTTTGAAGACGATGACGGAAACGAACGATGGCTTTGTATTGGCAGAGAAAGATTTAGAGTTGCGTGGGGCTGGTGATTTCTTTGGAACCGCACAGAGCGGTCTCCCGAGTTTCCGTGTCGCCGATCCCGTTCTCGATTTGAAAGTGATGGAAGTGGCCATGCAAGATGCCGTGAAACTTCTCGGAAGCGACACATTTTGGCATGACGCCCAGTATGAAGGGTTACGTGGCTATTTGAAACAACTCGACCTTCTCGTTGGGGAAAGGTTAGAATAGTACTTGAAAATGACGACTAAAGAATATATACTGCTATTAGTACCAGGTATTAAGTTCTTTAGCGATTAGTTTAGGAGGGAACTGAATGCGGGTACCTAAGAAAGAGCGGCAACGCTTGTTACAAGAAACGATTGAGCATAACCCGTTCATCAAAGACGAAGAACTGTCAAAGCAGTTTTCTGTCAGCATCCAAACAATTCGACTCGACCGGATGGAATTAAAAATTCCAGAAGTGCGGGAACGAATCAAACATGTGGCTTCCGAACATCTCGATGAAGTCAAATCGCTTTCAATGAGCGAGGTCATCGGTGATATGATTGACTTGAAGCTAGATGACTCTGCGATCTCAGTCCTCGATATAGAAAAAGAACACGTCTTTAGCCGCAACGAGATTGCCCGTGGACATGTCTTGTTCGCGCAAGCCAACTCGTTAGCGGTGGCGCTCATCAATGATGAATTGGCGTTGACCACTAAAGCGGATATTCGCTTCAGTCGCCAAGTCCATCTTGGAGAGCGAGTCGTTGCCAAGGCTCGTGTGATGAAA
Source organism: Exiguobacterium sp. 8H (assembly GCF_902506255.1). GTDB lineage: Bacteria > Bacillota > Bacilli > Exiguobacteriales > Exiguobacteriaceae > Exiguobacterium > Exiguobacterium profundum. Next base: position 401,966 of record NZ_LR733429.1, read on the forward strand.
CTACGAGGGGACGGGAGAACGGACGTCACAGTTGAAAGTTATGTCGGTGAGGAGTGCGTCTTTGATGGCGACTTCACGATTTACCGACGTGGTGAGGAGGAGCAAGCATGAAGTTAGCGATTGATGCAATGGGTGGCGATTACGCACCGAAGGCGATTGTAGAAGGTGTGAAACGGTTCGTCGCGCAATATCCGAACGAGTCGATGGAACTCTTTTTAGTCGGTGATGAGGTGAAAATTGCCTCATACGGTCTTGATGACCCTCGAGTGACGGTCGTTCCAGCCAGTGAAATCATCACAGGCGAAGACGAACCGGTACGGGCGGTGCGCCGTAAGAAGGACAGCTCGCTCGTCGTGGCAGCTCAGCTCGTCAAAGAAGGAAAAGCGGATGCTCTCGTGTCTGCCGGGAATACCGGCGCATTGATGGCGGCGTCTCTTTTCATCATCGGGCGAATCCCAGGAATCGAGCGTCCGGCATTATCTCCGACGTTCCCTACATATACTGGTAGTGGTGTCGTCGTACTGGATGTCGGAGCGAATCCGGATGCAAAAGCTGAACACCTCGTCGACTATGCGATTATGGGTTCACTGTATGCGGAACATGTGCGTGGCATCAAGACACCGCGTGTCGCCCTTCTCAATATCGGGACAGAAGCTGGTAAAGGAAATGCGCTGACAAAAGAAGCGTTCCCCCTCCTTGAACAGGCACCTGTCCATTTTGTTGGGAATGTCGAGGCGCGTGAAGCGATGTCAGGTGATGTGGATGTCATCGTGACCGAAGGATTTGCCGGAAACATCTTGTTAAAGGGTGTGGAGGGCTCCTCTTCGATGCTCATGAAGATGATGAAAGAACAATTCACGAGTGACCTTGTATCCAAACTCGCCGCTCTCATCTTAAAACCGAAATTGAGACGATTAAAAGAAACGTTGGATTATCGCGAACACGGGGGAGCCGGATTATTCGGGATCAATGCACCGGTCATCAAGGCGCATGGGTCGAGCGATGCACTCGCCATCATGAGTGCGTTGAAACAGGCGAAAATCATGGTAGATCACGATGTCGTTGAAAAAATCAAGCGTGCCAAAGCGATAGACTAAGCGAAAGCAGGTGAAGATATGGGGAAAGTAGCATGGGTGTTTCCAGGGCAAGGTTCCCAAGCCGTTGGGATGGGACAAACCTTTTTAGATCATCCTGAAACGCTTCAAGCAATCGGACGTCGACTCGGATTTGACCTTCTTGAAGTCATGTCATCCGGGTCGAAGGAAGACCTACAAGAAACGGAAATTGCACAGCCGGCCATCGTGGCGCACGCTTCGCTCCTCGCGCAAGCCTATGCGAAGAGCGGTGCGGCACCAGATGTCGTCATCGGGCATAGTGTCGGTGAATATGCGGCGCTCGTCAGTGCGGGTGTCATCGATATTGAAGAAGCGACCGTTCTCGTCCGGGCGCGTGGACAGTTGATGTCTGAAGTGAAGGATGGAACGATGGCAGCAGTCGTCGGGATGACCGATCTTCAAGAAGCGCTTCATATCACTGAAAAAATCAGTGCGAGTGGGAATTTAGTTCAAATCGCCAACTTGAATTGTCCTGGTCAATTCGTGATTTCAGGGCATGTCGACGCGGTCGAACAAGCAAGCGTGGAATTGAAGGCTGCCGGTGCGAAGCGGGTATTGCCGTTAAACGTATCTGGAGCGTTCCATAGTTCCTACATGATGCCGGCAGCAACACGTTTCCAAGACGTTCTTGCCTCGTCGCCATTTAAAGCGGCTTCCATCGACTTGATTTCGAACGTGGATGCGGCGGTACATCGTGACCCTGAACAGTTGAAGGCGTTATTGACGAAACAACTGTATTCGTCTGTCCGTTTTGAAGAATGTGTGCGCAAGGCGATTGCAGACGGCGTAGACACGTTCATCGAGTTCGGCCCATCTTCACCGCTTTCAGGATTGATTAAACGAATCGACTCGAACGTTTCGATTCAAAAGGCGACCACGTTGGAAGAAGTCGCCTCGTTAGGAGGAGAAGTACGTGCATGATCAAGTGGCGATCGTGACAGGGGCGTCCCGGGGAATCGGGGCGGCCATCGCGAAACGTTTAGGGGAAGACGGCTTTCGGGTCGTCGTGAACTACTCGGGTAGTGAACAAAAGGCGAATGATGTCGTGGCCATGATCACGGATGCAGGCGGCGAAGCCATCGCCGTGAAAGCAGATGTATCCAATGCTGACGATGTCAAAGCGCTCGTCAAGACGACAGTCGATACGTTCGGACGCGTCGATTGTCTCGTCAACAATGCAGGGATCACGCGTGACGGGTTACTCATGCGAATGAAAGAAGCCGATTTCGAAGATGTGCTGTCGACGAACTTGAAAGGCGCCTTTCTGACATCGCAAGCCGTCACGAGACCTTTGCTCAAGTCGAAAGCAGGTCGAATTATCAACATCGCCTCGGTTGTCGGGATTACCGGCAATGCAGGACAAGCGAACTATGCGGCTGCAAAAGCAGGGTTGATCGGATTGACAAAATCAGTGGCGCGCGAACTCGCGGGACGTCACGTGACTGTCAATGCCGTCTGTCCAGGGTTCATTCAAACGGATATGACCGATGCCTTGACAGATGCGCAACGAGAGGCTACACTCGAGCAGATTCCGTTCAACCGTTTCGGACAGGTGGAGGATGTGGCGAACCTTGTCTCCTTCCTCGCTTCGGAACAAGCCGCTTATGTGACCGGACAGACGATTGCCGTCGATGGCGGCATGACGATGGCGTAAAAGAGAACTTTACCAACAGACTGACATTTAATATACTTACCTTTGGAGGGATTTTATCATGACAAAAGAACAAATTTTAGTAGACGTACAAGAAGCAGTTGCTGAGAAACTCGGGAAAGACGTATCTGAGATCACAGCAGACAAATCGTTCAAGGATGACCTTGGTGCGGATTCACTTGAAGTAATGGAAATGGTGATGGACCTCGAAGACAAATTCGACATCACGATCGAAGACGAAGACGCTGAGAAGCTTGCGACTGTTGGCGACGTAGTGGCTTACATCGAAACAAAATTGTAATCAAGCCATCCCACCGCTCGGTTCCGGGCGGTGGGCTTGTGCTTATTCATGGAGGGAACTATGACAAAAGACAAACGACGGTTTGACCGTCAAGGGTCGGCGCAACGGCGTCGGCGTCAGGAGATGGAACGAGCACGCATCTTGGAACTATTTAAATCATTAGAAGAACGGTTGAACGTTCAATTTTCGAATCACGACTTGTTGATGCAGGCGTTCACACACTCATCTTATGTGAATGAGCAACGCGGGTTAAGAAAAGACAATGAACGTTTAGAATTTTTAGGGGATGCTGTTTTAGAACTGACCGTATCTCGCTTCCTCTATGAGACTTATCCGGAGCGCTCCGAGGGGGAATTGACGAAATTACGAGCGGCGATCGTATGCGAACCGTCACTCGTGAATTTTGCGGAAGCTTATGCTTTCTCTGACTTCATCTTGCTTGGGAAAGGTGAAGAGTTGACCGGTGGACGAAAACGTCCGGCACTGCTTGCCGATGTGTTCGAATCCTATATCGGTGCTCTTTATTTGGACCAAGGAATTGAGGCCGTCGAACGATTCCTCGCCGAAGCGGTTTTTCCGAAAGTCTTAGCGGGAGTATTCGAAGAACAGACCGATTTCAAGAGCCAGTTACAGGAGAGCGTCCAACGGGAAGGGCTCGGACCTGTATCGTATGAGATCATTGAGGAACGTGGGCCGGCGCATAGCCGGGAATTCGTCGCACATGCACGCCTCAGCGACGACATCGTCGGTGAAGGGGTTGGGCGTTCGAAAAAAGAAGCCGAGCAATTGGCTGCTAAAGAAGCGCTTATTGCCTTTAATCGGCGCTACGCAGATTTATAAACGAAAGGAGTGGACCGCTTGGGGGTCCACTCCTTTTTCATGTCAATTGACCGAGTTCTTCGACGATACCATCGACTTCCGACAAAGAGAGCGAAGAGCGTGTCATCACGTACTCGTAAATCTCTTTCACCGCTGACGGATCAGCCGCATTATATTCTTCCGCTTTGATTGCACTGCGGTTAATAATGTTCATTTTATCCAAAATGGCTTCAATCATCTGTTCATTCGTCATCTGTATTCCCCTTTCTACAGTTCTTTTTAGAATAGCATGATTCGGGCATTTTGACGAACTGTTAACTGTGGTAAAATATACAGATGAATGCTTACTGCGGATAGGATGGTCACGATGCACTTAAAACGAATCGAACTCGCTGGCTTTAAATCATTTGCCAAGCGAATTGAATTAGATTTCCGTCCCGGCGTCACGGCTGTAGTAGGGCCGAACGGGAGCGGGAAATCCAATATATCGGACGCTGTTCGCTGGGTACTCGGAGAACAGTCGGCCAAATCACTTCGTGGTGCCAAGATGGAAGATGTCATCTTTGCCGGAAGTGAGGGAGAGAATCACCGAAATGTCGCCGAGGTCACCCTCGTTCTCGATAATCGAGACGAACAGTTGCGTCTCCCATATGAAGAAGTGAGTGTGACCCGTCGCGTGACCCGAAGTGGGGACAGCGACTATTTTATGAATAAAAAACCATGTCGGTTAAAAGATGTGATTGATTTATTTATGGATACAGGTCTTTCACGAGATGCATTCGCCATCATCGGTCAAGGGCGGGTCGAACAAGTCATTTCTGGGAAACCGGAAGATCGACGTGCCGTCATCGAAGAGGCAGCCGGTGTATTGAAATATCGTCAGCGGAAAAAACAGGCTGAACGCAAGTTACAGGACACCGAATTAAACTTGTCCCGGGTCGATGACATTTTATTCGAGTTGGCGGACCGAGTCGAACCGCTCCGTGAACAAGCGGCGCTCGCTCGGGAGTACAAAGTCGCCAAAGCGAGACATGATGAACTCGAAACAGGAATCATGGGCGCAGAAATTCAGTTGCTCCAACAGGAGATTGAGCAAGTGTCCGCACGTCACGTGGAATCGGTTCAACAGTTATCTGACTGTGACCGTTCGTTACGTGACCTCACGGAGGAACGTAGCGGGCTCGAAGCGAAGCTCGCCGAGTTACGCGAAGAATTGACAGAACTGAACCAAAAAGAACGGGAGCATTCGACCTATGTCGAGCGTTTGACGGGTGACATCAAGCTCGCAAAAGCACAAGAAGAACACGGTGCCGAGATGAAAGAACGACTCATCCGACAACGTGAAGAAGTACGTGCAGAGATGACCGAGCTTGAAGCGCGATTGAAGGTCGTTCATGAAGAACTTGACCAAAAAGGAAACACGTTGAAACAAACGACTGCGACGAGAGAGTCACTTCAACAACAGTTGAAAGCCGCCTCTCGTGATTTCAATGCTGAAATCGAAGCGTTACAAAGTGAGGCGTTCGAACTCGCGACAACGAAAGCGACAATCGGTAACCAACAAAAGCGGGAACAACGGGATATCGATGTCGCCGTCGAGTCGAAAGAACGCCTTCTACGCGAGAACAAACATCGTCTCGATGATCGTTCCTCACAGGAAGCGACACTTTTGGCGACTCGAGAGCAGTATGAAGCGGTACAAAGTCGCTTTGAACAACTGAGTCAAAAAGAGACGCAACTTCGGGACGAAGAGACGGCAATTCGTGAAAAACGTACACGAGCCGAATCGTCTTTCTACGACCTCGAACGCCGCCGTCAGAAGACGGAAGACCGAATCGAGATGCTCGAACGGATGAAGCAATCGTATGAAGGCTATTTCCATGCGGTCAAGTTCGTCTTAAAAGACCGTTCATCAGGTGTCCTTGGTGCTGTCGCGGAACTGATCCGTGTCCGTCCTTCGTATGAAGCGGCCATCGAAACGGCACTTGGGCAGACACAGCAGCATGTGGTCGTACAAGATGAGACGGTGGGACGCCGTGAAATTGACAAATTACGAAAAGCCAACGCGGGACGAGCAACATTCTTGCCGATGACGACGATCAAACCGAGATTCGTGCCGAGTGAGGTGTTAGATCGACTCGACTCGATGAACGGATTTGTCGGTGTGGCGTCGGAACTCGTCGAAACAGATGCATCATACGAGACGTTGAAAAAGTCGTTGCTCGGTTCCGTGCTTGTGGCGGAGACACTTGAAGTCGCGAACCGTATCGCCCAATCGACGGGATATCGTTTCCGTGTCGTCACGTTAGAAGGGGATATCGTCAACGTTGGCGGATCGATGACGGGTGGTAGTCGCAAGCAGGGCGTTGCCCTGTTCACGCAGTCGCGCGAATTAGATGATTTGAAACAAGGTCTCACTCAAGGCCTCGCCATGTTGCATGAGCAAAAAACACGTCTTCAAGAGTATACAGAACAGTTGGAGGACATTACGCAACAGTTGTCTGAACTTCGGGATGAGAAACGTTCCGTTGAAACGAGCCTCCGTGAAGTCGAGTCGGCCTACCGTACTGCGGAACGTGCCTCCCTCGATGCCAAGTCACAACTGGAACTGTTCGATCATGAAATGATGCGCTATGAGCGGACAATCGAGACATCGACTGCTGAATTAGAGCGATTGACGATTGAATTGGCCGACACCGACCGCGCCCAAGCTGACATTCGGTCACGTCTCGAATCGCTTCGGGCAGAGCAGGCGAAAAGTGCTGAGAGCACGGGTCAACTGGAATCGTTGCTGCGTCAAAACGAGCTCGATCTTCAGCGGCACACGCTCGAAGAAGAGCGGGTCCAATATGAATTGGACCGTCTGATGACCGACCAAAGTCGTTTGCAGGAACGTAGCGATCAGATGGAGCGTGAATTGACGCGGCTCGAGAGTGGAGAAGTCGTGTCATCTGCAGAACTCGAGGCGACGCTTGCTACTGCCAAACTGGATTTCAAAGAAATTCAAGAGCGGCTTCAAGGAGCGTCAACAACACTCAAGACGAACGAAGAGGCGTATCGGATCATACGTCAACGGGTCGATCAGGCAACGGAGGCAAGACGTCAAGCTGAAGCTGTCGTTCGAAAACTTGAAACGGCGAAACAAGAGTTCGAGCTGAAACGACAATGGAAGCTCGATGTGTTAGAAGAGAACGGACTCGTCGCAGAACTATTGCCGGCACTAGAAATCCCGTTAGAAGAGGCGAAAGAGGAGTTTAAGTTGCTCGTTCGTCAAATCGAAGAAATCGGACCGGTCAATCTAAATGCGATCGAAGAGTTTGATAGTGTCCACGAACGGTTCACGTTCCTGTCCGAACAGCGGGATGACCTCGTCAGTGCAAAAGAAGATTTATATGAGATCATCGCCGAGATGGACCGCGAAGTGACACGCCTCTTCAAAGAGACGTATACGAGCGTCCGGGCGCATTTCAAACAGACGTTCACCGAGCTTTTTGGTGGCGGGGAAGCGGATTTGAAATTGGTAGACGAATCGGATTTGTTGAACACAGGAATCGAAATCGTCGCCAAACCACCGGGTAAAAAGTTACAGACACTCAGTCTGTTATCTGGTGGAGAGCGTGCGCTGACGGCCATCGCTTTATTGTTTGCGATTTTGAAGACGCGTCCGGTACCGTTTTGTGTTCTCGATGAGGTCGAGGCGGCCCTTGACGAGGCGAACGTGCATCGTTTCGGAGAATACATTCGGACGTTGTCAATCGATACGCAGTTCGTCATCATCACGCACCGTAAAGGGACGATGGAAGCGGCGGATACACTATATGGCGTCACGATGCAACAGAACGGGGTATCCGAGGTATTATCGGTCGAACTGTCTGAAGCAAAACGTGTCGTTGAAATGGATGAAGAGATGGAGGAATCACGTTGAGCTTTTTCAAGAAATTAAAAGAGAAGTTGACGACATCTACCCAAGAGGTGTCACAAAAGTTTACAGAGGGGTTGACGAAGACGCGTGACGGCTTTGCAAGTGCCGTCAACGACCTCGTCTATCGCTTCCGCGAAGTGGATGAAGATTTCTTCGATGAACTCGAAGATTTACTCATTCAAGCGGATGTCGGCGTCACGACGACGATGGATCTCGTCGAAGATTTGAAAGAAGAAGTGAAGCGACGTAATCTGAAGGACCCGGTCGCGGTGCGTGACGCACTCGTCGAAGTCGTGGCGAACCGCCTCCAAGAGGATGAATCGGACCGTGAACTGAATATGCAAGACGGACTCACGGTCATCTTGTTTGTCGGCGTCAATGGTGTCGGAAAGACGACGACCATCGGCAAGCTGGCGCACCAGTTGAAATCTGAAGGGCGTTCCGTCATGCTCGCGGCAGGGGATACGTTCCGTGCCGGCGCCATCGAGCAACTTCAAGTATGGGGAGAACGTGTCGGGGTTCCCGTCATTCGTCAAACGGAAGGGTCTGACCCGGCTGCCGTCGTCTTTGACGCCGTTCAAGCCGCCAAGTCTCGTCACATGGACGTCTTGATTTGTGATACGGCGGGACGTCTCCAAAATAAGGTCAATCTAATGAAAGAACTTGAAAAAGTAAAACGAGTCATTGAGCGGGAAGTTCCGAACGGACCGCACGAAGTGTTACTCGCCCTCGATGCGACGACGGGTCAAAACGCCATGGTTCAAGCGAAAGCGTTCAAAGAAGCGACGAACGTGAGCGGAATCGTCTTAACGAAGCTCGATGGGACGGCCAAAGGCGGAATCGTCCTAGCGATTCGGAACGAACTCGATATCCCGGTCAAGTATGTCGGGCTTGGAGAGAAGATTGACGATTTACAGGAGTTTGATCCAGAACAGTTCGTCCTTGGACTGTTCGGCGATGTTTTTGAGGACAAGACACAGGATGCCTCGATGGAAAAAGAGGACACAAACGAGGACCTCGCCTAAGTTTTGCTGTTAAGAAAAAAACTTGACAAGTAGTAGGCACGGCTGTACTATAGGTAGTTGTAAAGGGATTTCACTTAACATGTGGAGGTGAAAGGTTTGACGCTCGAAAAAACGAATCGCATGAACTATCTCATCGATTTCTATCAAGCGCTCCTCACACCGAAACAGCGCAACTATATGTCTCTTTATTACCTAGATGACTACTCGCTCGGAGAGATTGCGGAAGAGTTTGAAGTCAGCCGTCAAGCGGTCTACGATAACATAAAGCGCACAGAAACGATGCTTGAACAGTACGAGGAAAAGCTAGCCCTATTCGAAAAGTTCGAACAGCGCCAGCAACTTCTTCAGACCCTCAAACGTCAAGTCGAGCTCACCGATGACGTGAGCGCCACGATTTCTGCGCTTGAGAATTTAGAGTAGGGGGCTGAAGCATGGCATTTGAAGGATTATCAGAACGATTGCAATCGACACTTTCAAAAATGCGCGGTAAAGGGAAAATCTCGGAGGCCGATGTCAAAGAGATGATGCGTGAGGTTCGCCTCGCCCTCCTCGAAGCCGACGTCAACTTTAAAGTCGTCAAGCAATTCGTCAATGACGTGAAGGAACGCGCGGTTGGTCAGGATGTCATGAAATCATTGACGCCAGGTCAACAAGTCGTCAAAATCGTTCACGAAGAGTTGTCGAACTTGATGGGAAGCGATGTCGTCCCGATCTCATTCAGTCAGAAACCACCGACAGTCGTCATGATGGTCGGTCTGCAAGGGGCAGGGAAAACGACAACGACCGGGAAGCTAGCGAACTTGATTCGCAAAAAGCATAACCGAAGTCCACTTCTCGTCGCGGCGGACATCTACCGTCCTGCGGCAATCAAGCAGCTCGAGACACTCGGAAAACAACTCGATTTACCGGTCTTCTCACTTGGTGATCAAGTGAAGCCGGAAGAGATTGTGACGAAGGCACTCGAGTACGCAAAAACAAATCATCACGATTTCGTGTTGATCGATACGGCCGGTCGCCTTCATATCGATGAGACGCTTATGGGCGAGCTCGAAAATGTGAAGACGATTGCCAAACCAAATGAGATCTTCCTCGTCGTCGATTCGATGACGGGTCAAGATGCGGTCAATGTGGCCGACAGTTTCAATGAGAAACTCGGAATCACCGGGGTCGTGCTCACAAAGCTCGACGGAGATACACGAGGTGGGGCAGCCCTTTCGATTAAGGCAGTCACGGGAGCGCCGATTAAATTCGTCGGTCTCGGAGAAAAGTTGGATGCCCTCGAACCATTCCACCCGGAACGCATGGCGTCACGGATCCTCGGAATGGGGGACGTGCTCTCGCTCATTGAAAAAGCCGAGACACAGATGGACCAAGACGCAGCGAAGGAGCTTGAGAGCAAAATTCGTGACGCGTCATTCACGTTCGATGATTTCATTGAACAGTTGGCCCAAGTGAAAAACATGGGACCAATTGATGAATTACTTTCGATGTTACCTGGTGCAGGTAAGATGAAAGGGTTGAAGAACGTCCAAATCGACGAGAAACAACTCGATCACGTCGAAGCGATCATTCGCTCGATGACGAAACATGAGCGCGCCAATCCGGAAGTGCTCAACGCGAGTCGTCGTAAGCGGATCGCAAAAGGGAGCGGTCGCTCGATTCAAGAAGTGAACCGTCTCATCAAACAGTTCGATGACATGAAGAAGATGATGAAACAAATGTCAGGACAAATGAAAGGGAAGAAAAAAGGTCTCGGCCTTCCGTTCTTCTAACAAAATCTTTTGTCAGTCGAACGAAAAAGCTGTATACTATAAAAGTTGTCAATTCTTAAACACATGATGGAGGTATATTACCATGGCAGTTAAAATTCGTCTTAAGCGCATGGGCGCAAAAAAATCACCTTTCTACCGTATCGTTGTAGCAGACTCACGTTCACCACGTGACGGTCGCTTCATCGAGCAAGTTGGTCACTACAACCCGGTTGCAAAACCAGAAGCAGAAGTTCGCATCAACGAAGAACTCGCTCTCAAATGGTTGGCAGACGGCGCGAAGCCATCTGACACAGTACGCAACTTGTTCTCTAAAGCAGGGATCATGGAGAAATTCCACAACGCGAAAAACGCGAAGTAATGATGTGGCCGACCTTTTCTGAGGTCGGCCTATTTTGTTGAGGAGGGAAAAAGATGGACTGGTTATATGTAGGGAAAATCGCCAATACGCACGGCCTGAAAGGGGAAGTGAAGATTTTGGCGGCGACAGACTTTCCAGAAGAGCGATTTAAAAAAGGAAACACGTTGTTTCTTGATGTCGACGGAACGAAACAGGAAATGACGATCACGACGTATCGTCCTCATAAGCAGTTTCACCTCGTCACATTCAAAGGGTTTGACAATATCAATCTCATTGAAAAATATAAAGGGCTGAAACTATATGTCCACGCCGAACACGTCCACGACTTGGACGAACACGAATTTTATTATCATGAAATCATCGGCTGTGAGGCTGTCGTGGATGGGGAAGTCATTGGTGTCGTCGACGACATCTTTGAAACGAATGGAGCGAACGACGTATGGGTCATCAAACGACCAGGAAAGCCGGACGCGCTCATCCCTTATATCGAATCGGTCGTCCAAGAGATTGATGTCGATGCGAAGCGTGTCGTCATCACGCCAATCCCTGGAATGATTGACGATGAAGATTGATGTATTGACGTTGTTCCCGGAGATGTTTCATGCGCTCGATCACTCCATCGTCGGTCGAGCGAAGGCGCTCGGACAGGTGGAGATGTCGTTCCTCAACTTTCGGGACTTTTCAACGAACAAGCATCATAAAGTCGATGATTATCCGTACGGCGGTGGAGCGGGCATGTTGCTCACGCCGCAGCCGATCTTTGATGCATTTCATTCCCTTGAGGCGAAGAGCCCAAGGGTCATTCTCACGACGCCTACCGGAAAACCGTTCAATCAACGAATGGCCGAAGAATGGGCCAAGGAGGAACATCTGGTCTTTCTGTGTGGACATTATGAAGGGTTCGACCAACGGATCCATGATGAACTGGCGACCGACGAGGTGTCGATCGGTGATTTCGTTTTGACAGGTGGAGAGCTCGCGACGATGGTCATGATTGATGCGACCGTAAGGCTCATTCCGGATGTACTTGGCGATCAGGCGAGCCATGAAGATGACTCGTTCTCGACTGGTCTCTTGGAATACCCTCACTATACACGACCGGCTGATTTTCGTGGATTGACCGTGCCGGAAGTGCTCTTGTCGGGAAATCACGCCCGGATCGAGGCATGGCGCCGAGAGCAATCGCTCAAACGCACGTATCGACGACGTCCGGATTTGCTCGAACATGTCGAGTTGACGGATGTCGATAAAAAGTTTCTGCAATCGTTGCGCGATTGAGAAATATATGCTATGTTTGAGCATGTGGGTTAAACCCATCGATTACCGATGTTCCGCTATTGGATGCTTGGGCATATGAAGATATGAACATTGAAGAAAAAGGAGATATGATTCATGAACACACAAAAACTGTTCCGTGAAATCACAGAAGAACAATTCAAATCGGACGTACCTGCTTTCCGTCCCGGTGACACAGTACGTGTCCACGTTAAAGTTGTAGAGGGAACGCGTGAGCGTATCCAGATCTTCGAAGGTGTTGTAATCAAGCGTAAAGGTGGCGGCATCAGCGAAACATTCACAGTCCGTAAGATTTCTTACGGCGTAGGTGTTGAGCGTGCATTCCCGCTTCACTCACCACGCGTTGCACAAATCGAAGTCGTACGCTACGGTAAAGTTCGCCGTGCGAAACTTTACTACCTCCGTAACCTTCGCGGTAAAGCAGCACGTATTAAAGAAATCCGTCGTTAAGATGGGAATTAAGCTTGTCGCTTGCGACAAGCTTCTTTTTTTCTAGTACAATAAGTTCAAATGGATAGAGGAGTGAGTGAAGTTGAAAGAAGTGTTTAGTTGGCTAAAAGCCATCGTGGTCGCTCTTGTCATCGCGTTCGTCATCCGGACGTTCATCTTCGTTCCTGTCATCGTTGAAGGAGAGTCGATGATGCCGACACTCCACAATGCGGATCGAATGATCGTCAGTAAAATTTCGAACTATGTTGGGGAGCTAGACCGAGGTGATATCGTCGTATTCCATGCGACTGAATCAAAAGACTATATTAAACGTGTCATCGCCATCCCAGGCGACACGCTCGAATATCGAGATGATGTGCTTTATATTAATGGTGAAGCGGTAGAAGAGCCGTATTTAGACGAGTTTCGTGCCCAGATGAACGGGTTCCCGTTGACCGAGAACTTCACACTCGAACAAGTGACGGGTGAGTCGGTCGTTCCAGAGGAATCATACTTCGTCATGGGAGACAATCGTCAAAACTCGAAAGACAGCCGTGAGATCGGATTTGTGTCGAAAGAGGAGATTGTCGGCAAGACGAACTTCATCTTCTGGCCACTCGATGATGTTGGCACGGTAGAAGATTAAGGTGGTGCTTTTTTGGCAATTCAATGGTTTCCTGGCCACATGGCCAAAGCAAGAAGACAAGTAACTGAAAAATTAAAGCTAATCGATGTCGTCATCGAACTCGTAGATGCACGCGTGCCTCAGTCGAGTCGCAACCCGATGGTCGATGAGATTACAGCGGGAAAACCCCGTCTCATCGTCTTGAACAAAGCAGACATGGCCGACCCCGTCGTGACGGAGGCGTGGTTACGTGCATTGAAACGCGAAGAAGTCGAGGTTGTCGCTGTCGACGCGAAACATAGCAAAGGCTTGAAACAGCTCATCACGGGTGCTCAGAAGTTGATGAAAGAAAAGCATGACCGGATGCGTGAGAAGGGGCGGAACCCCGGACCGATCCGTGCGCTCATCATCGGAATCCCGAACGTCGGGAAGTCGACGCTCATCAACCGTCTCGCCGGACGAAACATCGCCATCACGGGCGACCGTCCTGGTGTGACGAAGCGTCAACAGTGGATCAAGATGAAAGGCGGCGAGATGGAGCTGTTGGACACGCCGGGGATTCTCTGGCCGAAATTTGAGGACCAACTTGTCGGATATCGTCTAGCCGCGACCGGCGCTATCAAAGACGAGATTCTCAACTTGGATGATATCGCCTTGTATACGGTTCGCGAGTTGCATGCTCGTTATCCTGAACAATTAAAGGAACGATTCAAACTTGAAACGTTACCCGAGGACAGCGTTGAGCTCCTTGAGTTGATCGGGAAAAAACGTGGTCTCATCAGTGGCGGTTACGTCGATTTCGAAAAAGCGAGCGAACTACTTTTGAATGAACTACGACATGAAAAAATCGGACGGATCTCGCTTGAGACACCGGCTGATCACGAAATGGCGTAAAGCCCTGTGCACACAGGGCTTTTTTGAATAGGAGGAAGACCGTGACGATTCAACAGATTAAACAACAACTAGAGGACATCCGATATGAAGAATGGGTACAAATCTTCCCGACCTTGTCACGAGACCCACGAGCGGGCGTGCAGACGTTGCTTCGGCAAAAACAGCGTCAATTCGAGCGAGAACGGGCGTTACAGGTCGATTTCGAACGTCGCATGACGTATGAACATGAATGGAAGGCGCGAGGCTTCACTCGAATTGTCGGAGTCGATGAGGTCGGACGGGGACCGCTCGCGGGACCGGTCGTGGCTGCTGCAGTCTTGTTACCGGATGGGTTCTATCTCGCGGGATTGAATGATTCGAAAAAAATGTCCAAAACGGCGAGGGATGCAGCATACGCACACATCATCGAGGTCGCGGAGGTCGGTGTCGGCATCGTCGAGCCGAAGACGATTGATGTCATCAATATATACGAATCGACTAAACTAGCGATGACAGAGGCGATTCATCAAGTCGGAGAAGTAGACGCCCTATTGATTGACGCCATGAAACTCGAGCTCGACATCCCTCAACAGTCATTGATTAAAGGGGACACGCTCAGTGTGTCGATAGCCGCGGCAAGTGTCGTCGCTAAGGTGGTAAGGGACCGGATGATGGAAGAATATGATTTGACGTATCCTGGATACGGATTTGCGAAGAACGCAGGATATGGAACAGAGGCTCATTTAGAAGGGTTAAGAAGCCTTGGGGTGACTCCGATTCATCGCCGTACGTTTGCCCCCATCAAGCATATGTGAAAGGAGTGGTCGCGTTGCGGATCGATCATCAAGGGGTGATGCCGTTCAAAGTGACGGAACAGACGTCACGCCCGCTATTACTAGGGAACACAGTCGTCGGAAAGGTGTTGCAGCTCTTACCTGGCAACGAGGCGGTTATGCAACTGCCCCAAGGGATTTTCCGGGTCGGTGTCAATGCGAACGTGAAAGAGAACGTCACGTATAAGCTGGTCGTCACGGACGTTGAACCGAAGCTCGTCTTGAAGGTCGTCACGCAAGCGACAGAATCGCTCATGGCGGCCAAGTCGCCTCTGCAGGCGTTAGGAGAACAGCTCGGACGCCTGATGCGAGAACCGATGCTGACGCCGGACTCCGTGAAGGCGGCCGGCAAAACCGCGTTAGAAAGCGGCGCAGGTCAGGATGTAAAAGCGCTCGTCGGGGAACTGTTCAAAGCGAAAGGTGAGCCGAAGTTCGAGCAGTTCGTGCGTGCGCAGGAAGCGTTCAACGCGAGCCAAAGCCCGCCGTTCGTCGCTCAAGCATTTCACATACCGCAATTGGGTCCGTTTGAAAACGTTCAACTTCGTCTAGAGGCCCCGAAACGAGAGACGATGGACTCGGATCATGCGCGGATCGTCTTGTTTCTTGAAACGCCGCGATATGGTGAGACCGGGATTGATGTGTTGATTCAAAAGCGTTACGTGTCCGTACGTGTATTCAATGAGCAACACGATTTGGCTCCATACGTCCGTACATACGAACCACTTTTGAAAGAAGGTTTAAAAAAGGTGTCATTCGAACTGTCTTCATTTTCGTATGAAGCGAAGCGTGAACACGTTCCGCCAACGTTTGCACCGCTCGGAAAGGTGGACCTCCAAATATGAAAGACCAGAAGAAAGCGATGGCGCTCTCCTATGAGCAGTCGATGGATGCGCCCCATGTCGTAGCAAAAGGAACGGGTATCGTGGCCGAGCGGATGCTTGAAGTTGCTTTAGCGAACGGCATTCCTATCCATGAAGACCCAGCGCTCCTCTCGTTACTGTCGGCCTTGAACATTGAAGAGCAGATTCCAGAGGACGTCTATCAAGTCATTGCCGAACTTTTTGTGTTTCTTTATCAGATGGAACAGGATAAAATTTGATTTGTCTAGGGATATATGTGAAAAAAAGATGAAAACTTAAAGCAAGAACGATAGACAGCGCTTTCAGTTTTTCGTTACAATAGACGTGCCGATATTAAAGGGGACTAAGGGGGAAAACATATGAATATCCATGAGTATCAGGCGAAAGAATTGTTAAGAGAGTTTGGGGTAGCCGTTCCGACGGGTTATCCGGCCTTTACTGTTGAAGAAGCTGTTGCAGCTGCTGCGAAGCTTGAAGGTGAAGTGAAGGTAGTAAAAGCTCAAATCCACGCAGGTGGCCGCGGTAAAGCGGGTGGTGTTAAACTTGCGAAGACAGATGAAGAAGTGAAGCAATATGCTTCAGAGATTCTCGGGAAAACGCTCGTGACACACCAAACAGGTCCGGAAGGAAAAGTTGTCCAGCGTCTCTATATCGAAGAAGGTTCTGCGATTGACCAAGAATTTTACTTAGGACTCGTGCTTGACCGTTCGATCGGCCGAATTGTCATCATGGGTTCATCTGAAGGTGGAATGGACATCGAAGAAGTCGCTGAACATACACCAGAGAAGATTCATAAAGAGATCGTCGACCCGGTCGTTGGCTTACGTCCATTCCAGGCGCGTCGTCTCGCATTCAAAATGGAAGTCCCGACGAAACTTGTCAATAAGTTCAGTGACATGGTCATGAAGCTGTATAAAGTGTACGTCGAGACAGATTGCACAATCGCGGAAATCAACCCGCTCGTCACGACGAAAGACGGTAACGTCATTGCGCTCGATGCGAAGTTGAACTTCGATAGCAACGCGCTCTATCGTCACTCGGACGTCCTTGCTCTTCGTGATACGACGGAAGAAGACCCACGTGAAGTAGAAGCGTCAAAACACGACCTCAGCTACATCGCACTCGACGGAAACATCGGTTGTCTCGTCAACGGTGCCGGTCTTGCGATGGCAACGATGGATATCATCAAACATTACGGCGCTGAACCCGCTAACTTCCTCGACGTAGGTGGCGGTGCGACGAAAGAAAAAGTAACAGAAGCATTCAAGTTGATTTTGTCTGATGACCAGGTCAAAGGGATCTTCGTTAACATTTTCGGTGGGATCATGAAATGTGACATCATCGCAGAGGGGATTGTCGCTGCGACGAAAGAAATCGGACTCGACTTACCACTCGTCGTTCGCTTAGAAGGAACGAACGTTGATGCCGGGAAGCGCATTCTCGATGAATCTGGACTTGCGATCACGACGGCCAGCTCGATGGCTGACGGTGCAGAAAAAATCGCAGCACTTGTTCGATAAGGGGGAAACGACATGAGTATTTGGGCGGATAAAGATACGAAAGTAATCATTCAAGGGATTACAGGGAAGCAAGGTCTGTTCCACGGTGAACAGATGCTCGCATATAACACGAAATTAGTCGGTGGTGTCACACCTGGTAAAGGTGGCACGACGGTCCTCGACAACGTTCCAGTCTTCAACACCGTCTCTGAAGCGGTCGAAGCAACTGGTGCCAATGCATCGATCATCTATGTTCCACCTGCTTTCGCAGCGGATTCAATCATGGAAGCGGCAGACAGCGGCATCGAGCTTATCATCTGTATCACAGAAGGAATCCCAGTTGTGGACATGATTCAAGTGAAGCGCTATCTCGAGGACAAACCGGCTCGTTTAATCGGACCGAACTGTCCTGGTATCATCACACCTGGAGAAGCGAAACTTGGCATCATGCCTGGCTACATTCATACGAAAGGGCACGTCGGAATCGTATCACGTTCTGGGACGCTCACGTATGAGGCGGTTCATCAGTTGACGACAGCAGGTATCGGACAATCGACAGCTGTTGGAATCGGGGGAGACCCGGTCAATGGAACAAACTTCATCGATACGCTTAAAGCGTTCAACGAAGATGAGGACACGAAAGCGGTCATCATGATCGGGGAAATCGGCGGAACGGCTGAAGAAGAGGCAGCTGAATGGGTAAAAGCCAACATGACGAAACCAGTCATCGGTTTCATCGGCGGCCAGACGGCTCCTGAAGGCAAGCGCATGGGACATGCGGGTGCAATCATCTCAGGTGGTAAAGGGACGGCTGCTGAGAAGATCAAGACATTGAACGCGAATGGAATCGAAGTCGCTGAAACACCAGCGGTTATCGGTGAAACGTTGATTCGTGTCTTGAAACAGCAAGGATTATACGAAGCATGTGTCACGGGTCAACCGACGACATGAGAATCTTGAGGGATGCTTGCATCCCTCATTTTTTTAAAGGAGAGTTTGTGATGAATCAAACAATAGCTCGGTTTGCTGCAGCACGAATGCCAGTTGAGTTTGTGCATCATTATTTAAACGGGACACTCGGAGCACATCGCACACAATTTTCTGAACATGTCTGGAGACGGGCTGAACGAGCCTGGCACGCATCGGAGTCGTATAAACATTTCGTCACATGGGAAGACGACTTGTTTCCGAAACGGTTACTCGACATCCCCAACCCACCATATTGCTTGTTTTATCATGGAGATTTAGAGGTACTACAAGAAAGAACGACTGCGATGGTCGGAAGTCGTGAGTTGAATCGTATCAGTCAATCGCTCGTGAATCACTATCACTCTTTAATAGAAGAAACTGTATCTGTTTCAGGTGGCGCCCTCGGAATCGACGGGCTCGTCCACGCCCATGCCCTTCGCGCTCGTCGACCGACCGTGGCGGTACTGGGAGCTGGACTGAACCGGCTTTATCCGGAGGCGAACCGAGACATGCTTTTACAGATTCCACAAGAGGGAGTCTTACTTAGTGAATATGTACCAAACACGCCGATTCAAAAATTTCAATTTTTGGAAAGAAATCGTTTGGTCAGTGGTCTTGGCGATGCGTTGGTCGTTATACAGGCGAGACGAAAGAGTGGGACGATGAATACGGTCGGACATGCTCTAGAGCAAGGGAAAACGGTATTTGCGGTGCCAGGTTCACCCCTTGATCCACTCGCGGAGGGACCGAACCGGTTGATTGAAGAAGGTGCGATTCCATTGACGAATTCCGATCAAATTATTCGAGATCTCAAGATTGTACGTTGACAAACCGGTGAGAACATGAATATTATGGTAGGGATTTAAATGACCTCTAAAAGGGGAGCAGATGTATGGCAAAATATCTGGTGATCGTCGAATCACCTGCGAAAGCAAAAACAATTAAACGTTATTTAGGTCCGAATTATATGGTCAAAGCTTCGATGGGGCACGTGATTGACTTGCCTAAAAGTCAACTCGGTGTAGACGTCGAACACGACTTTGAGCCGAAGTATATTACCATCCGTGGTAAAGGACCGGTATTGAAAGAATTGAAGACAGCAGCGAAAAAAGCGACAAAAATCTTTCTCGCGGCCGACCCCGATAGAGAAGGGGAAGCGATTGCTTGGCATTTAGCACGCGCACTCGGTGTCGATGAAACGACAGAATGTCGTGTCGTCTTTAACGAAATCACGAAAGATGCGATTAAAGAATCGTTTAAACATCCACGTAAGATCAATCACGATCTCGTCGATGCACAACAAGCCCGACGTATTTTAGATCGTCTTGTCGGATACGGGATGAGCCCATTATTATGGAAGAAAGTCAAAAAAGGATTGTCTGCAGGGCGAGTTCAATCGGTAGCCGTGAAGATGATTATCGACCGTGAGCGCGAAATTAACGCGTTCGATCCGGAAGAGTATTGGACGATTAAACTTGATTTAAATCATGATGGGGAAACGTTCGAGACTTCATTTTACGGAAAAGATGGGAAGAAGATGGAATTGAAGTCTGAAGAAGACGCGCAATCTGTCCTCGATACCATCGATGATACGTTTAAAGTCATTGATGTAACGAAGAAAGAACGGAAGCGGAACGCTTCGCTGCCGTTCACGACAAGTTCATTGCAGCAGGATGCTGCCCGTAAATTGAATTTCCGTGCGAAGAAGACAATGATGCTCGCGCAGCAATTATATGAAGGAATCGATCTCGGTAAAAAAGAGGGTACAGTCGGTTTGATTACGTATATGCGTACCGACTCGACACGTATCTCTGATTTGGCGAAGACGGAGGCGAAGGAATATATCGAATCGACATTCGGTGAAGAGTATGTCGCCTCACAGAAACAAAAAGAAAAGAAATCAGCGAATGCCCAAGACGCGCACGAAGCGATTCGTCCGACTTCAGCATTGCGCGACCCAGCTTCCTTGAAGCCATATCTGTCACGTGACCAGTTGCGACTGTATAAATTGATTTGGGAACGATTGATTGCGAGCCAAATGGCGCCAGCTGTTCTTGATACGGTCAAAATCGACGTCGAGTCGAACGGGATGATTTTCCGTGCGAACGGGTCAACGGTCAAATTCCCTGGTTTCATGAAAGTGTATATCGAGTCGAAAGACGATGACATTGAGGACACGAACCAAGAGAAGGAAGGATTATTGCCACCTCTCGAAGTGGATGATACCGTGACGTTTGAAACGATTGAGCCGAAACAACACTTCACACAACCGCCACCTCGTTATACAGAGGCGCGACTCGTTCGAGCGATGGAAGAACTCGGGATTGGTCGTCCGTCGACGTACGCGCCGACACTCGACACGATCCAACGACGCGGTTATGTCGTTCTCGAAGAGAAAAAGTTTTTACCGACTGAACTTGGAGAACTCGTCATCGAGATGATTGATGAGTATTTCAACGACTTCATCACGGTCCAGTTCACGGCCGACATGGAGACCCTTCTTGATTCGATCGAGCATAAGGAAGTCGAGTGGACGGAAGTCGTCGCTCCGATTTATCGTTCTTTCGAGAAACGATTGAAGCGTGCTGAAGAAGAAATCGAGAAAATCGAAGTGAAAGATGAACCTGCCGGAATCGATTGTGAAGTCTGTGGGTCACCAATGGTCATCAAGATGGGACGCTACGGCAAGTTCATGGCGTGCTCGAACTTCCCGAACTGTACGAACACGAAACCGGTACAAGTCGAAATCGGTGTCCCGTGTCCGAACTGTAAGGATGGACAAATCGTAGAACGTCGTAGTAAAAAAGGTCGTCTCTTCTATGGTTGCTCGAACTATCCGGAATGTGAATTCGTCTCATGGGATAAACCGGTTGCGAAACCGTGTCCAGTATGCGACAGTTTGATGGTCGAGAAAAAAATTAAAGACGGCGTGAAATATCAATGTACGAACTGTACCCACACCGAGGTACATCAGCAAGAGGAGGATTAATGTTGCAACAACGTGTAACTGTAATCGGAGCTGGATTGGCCGGCTCCGAAGCGGCTTGGCAACTCGCTAAGCGCGGTATTCAAGTAGATTTGTATGAAATGAGACCGGTTCGTCAAACACCGGCGCACCACACGGATCAATTTGCAGAACTCGTCTGTTCGAACTCGCTACGTGCGAACGGTCTTCAAAATGCCGTAGGTGTCTTGAAAGAAGAAATGCGTACGCTTGACTCGCTCATCTTAAAGGCGGCGGACACGGCAAGTGTACCTGCTGGGGGTGCCCTTGCCGTCGATCGTCATGAGTTTGCCGGATTCATCACCGAGAAGCTAAAGAACCACGAGAATGTCACAGTGCACAACGAAGAGCTCAAAGAGATTCCTGAAGGGATCGTCATCGTGGCGACTGGCCCTTTGACCTCCCCTGACCTCTCTGCATCACTCAAGGCGTTCACAGGAGAAGATTATCTCTACTTCTATGACGCGGCAGCACCAATTCTAGATGGTGATACGATTGATCGGGATAAAGTCTATTTGAAGTCGCGTTACGACAAAGGTGAAGCCGCTTACTTGAACTGTCCGATGACAGAAGAAGAGTTTGACGTGTTTTACGAAGAGCTGATCAAGGCAGAAGTCGTTCCGCTAAAAGAGTTTGAAAAAGAGATTTACTTTGAAGGATGCATGCCGTTTGAAGTCATGGCCGAGCGTGGGAAAAAGACGCTTCTTTTCGGACCGATGAAGCCGGTCGGATTAGAAGACCCGAAGACAGGAAAACGTCCATATGCCGTCGTTCAGCTTCGTCAAGACAACTCGGCGGGCACACTGTATAACTTGGTAGGCTTCCAAACACATTTGAAGTGGGGCGAACAGAAGCGCATCATCCGTCTCATCCCGGGACTCGAGAATGCGGACATCGTCCGTTACGGTGTCATGCACCGTAACACGTTCATCAACTCACCCAGCTTACTCAAGCCGACGTATCAGGCGCGTACACGTGACACGCTCTTCTTCGCCGGTCAGATGACAGGGGTAGAAGGATATGTGGAGTCGGCAGCGTCCGGGCTTCTAGCTGGGATCAATGCGGCGAAGATGATTACAGGTGAAGAACTCGTCGTTCTCCCGCGTGAGACGATGCTTGGTTCGATGGCGCATTACATCACGACAGCCGACGGGAAGCACTTCCAACCGATGAACGCAAACTTCGGATTGGTACCATCACTAGAAGACGCTCCGAAAAAGATGAAGAAACAAGAACGGTACGAGCGTTACGCGAACCGTGCGTTAGAAACGATACAACAGTATAAAGATCTTTGAACAGGAGAGCCATTTTTTGGCTCTTTTGTTTTGAAGTAAAATTTCAATTGTGTATTTTGTTTCATACTTTGAAAATTTTCAGATTATTGAACGGCTATCTATTGTCACCTTACATTCTGTATGCTATGCTAATTTCGATTTGACGAGAACATGCGTTTTTACGAGTCATCGAGGAGGCGATAAAATGGGATTTTTAGAGGATCGACAATCCTTTTTACGCTACTGCCAAATTGAACGTCGACTGTCTCCTCATACGAAACGCTCTTACGAGCAAACGCTCGACCAGTACGCCGCATATTGCCAATCGACGCATCAAGATCCCTACGATGCTCAGACGGCGCGGCGTTATTTATATGTCCTTTATGAGAAACAATTGGCCGCGTCTACGGTGTCCCAAAAAGTATCTTGTTTCAAGCAATTCGGGAAGTTTATGGCAAGAGAACAAGGTGGAGAACCGTTGTTCCACGACCTGACCTCACCGAAAAAGAGACAGTCCTTGCCGACCTTTGCCGTCCCGACGGAAGTCGAGCAACTGTTGGAGGCTGCCTCGAGGCAGGAAGATCCTTTTTTACAGGCGAGGGACGTCGCCATCGTAGAAGTGCTCTATGGGACGGGAATCCGCGTCGCAGAACTGTGTGGGATGAACCTTTCCTCGTTCGATGAGGTTTTATCCTTTGTCCATGTGATGGGAAAAGGGAAGAAAGAACGATATGTCCCGATCGGACAATATGCCGTACATGCTTTGCAGCGTTATATCGAATTACGCAAAGGTATCGGGCTCCCGACAGAAACCGCATTATTTTTGAGTCAAAAAGGGAATCGGATGACAACAGACCAAATCCGCTATGTCATGAAACGTTTGAGAAAAGACAGTGGGGTACATAAACCACTTACCCCGCACTCGTTGCGACACAGCTTTGCGACGGACTTGTTAGAACGGGGAGCGGACTTGCGTGCCGTCCAAGAGTTGCTTGGGCATGAGTCCTTGTCAACGACCGGGCGGTATACCCATGTATCGACCGAACGACTTCGGTCGATTTATCAAGCGACACATCCAAGAAAGTAGGAGGTTACGATATGTTTCATGCAACAACGATTTTTGCAGTTCGACACAATGGCCAATGTGCGATGAGTGGAGATGGCCAAGTCACATTCGGGAATGCCGTCATCATGAAAAACAAGGCGAAGAAAGTCAGACGCCTTTATGGCGGGAAAGTCGTTGCCGGTTTTGCAGGTAGCGTAGCCGATGCTTTCACATTGTTTGAAAAGTTTGAATCGAAACTTGAAATGTATAACGGTAACTTGCCGCGAGCAGCGGTAGAACTTGCGAAAGAATGGCGTGGGGATAAGATGTTGCGTCAACTCGAGGCACTATTGATTGTGATGGATGCCGATCATCTTTTGCTCGTCTCTGGGAATGGAGAAGTGATTGAGCCGGACGATGGAATTCTTGCAATCGGATCCGGTGGGAACTATGCCTTAGCGGCAGGTCGCGCACTCGTACGCCATTCTGCTGAAAAGTCTGCTGAAGAAATCGCGCGTGCCGCTCTTGAAATCGCTGGTGAGCTTTGCGTGTATACAAATGATCAAGTCATTGTAGAAACGATTGGAGGCGCTGCTGAATGAACCGAGAGTTGACACCTAGACAAATCGTAACGGAGTTAGACCGTTTTGTAATCGGACAAAAGGATGCCAAGCGAGCAGTTTCGATTGCTCTACGAAATCGCTATCGTCGTCAAAAGTTAAGTGCAGACCTTCGCGATGAGGTTACACCAAAAAATATTTTGATGATCGGACCGACCGGGGTCGGAAAGACCGAAATTGCTCGACGGTTAGCTAAGCTTGTCGGTGCACCGTTTGTGAAGGTAGAAGCAACGAAATTTACGGAAGTTGGTTACGTCGGTCGTGACGTTGAATCGATGGTACGTGATCTCGTTGAGGCATCGGTTCGTCTTGTCAAAGAAGAGAAAAAAGAAGATGTGAAGGAGCCAGCGGAACGTGCGGCGACGGAACGCCTTTTAGATGCGCTACAAGGAAAAGCAAAAGCGACACCTACTGCATCGAATCCGTTCGAAGCGTTGTTCGGCGGACAGACACAACAGCCAGAAACCACGTCGGACACATCCAATAATGACCGTTCGCAACTTCGACGCTTGCTCGAACTCGGTGAACTCGAAGAACGCGTGATTGAAGTGGAATTAGAAGAAAAGCAGACGATGGATTTGTTTCAGGGTCAAGGGATGGAAGGTTTGTCGAATCTTCAGGATATGCTCGGTCAAATCGTTCCAAAGAAACGGAAACAACGTAAGCTGACGGTTCGTGAAGCAAGACCGCTTCTCATTGCTGAAGAAGCAGAGAACTTGCTGGACTTGAACGAAGTCCACGATGAAGCCGTGCGGCGCAGTGAACAGATGGGTATCATCTTCGTGGATGAAATCGATAAGATCGCCACAAAATCACAAGATCACGCCGGAGTATCCCGTGAAGGGGTGCAGCGTGACATTCTTCCGATTGTAGAAGGATCTACGGTCGTCACGAAGTATGGACCGGTTAAAACGGATCATGTTCTTTTCATCGCGGCCGGTGCATTCCATATGGCTAAGCCGTCTGACCTGATTCCAGAGCTACAAGGACGCTTCCCAATTCGTGTTGAATTGAGCAGCTTGACGGAAGAAGACTTCGTCAAGATTTTGACGGAACCGTCACAGGCACTCATTAAACAATATACGGCCTTGTTAGAATCTGAAGAAATCACGGTCCGTTTCACGCATGAGGCCATTGAAGAAATTGCGAAAATTGCGACACATGTCAATCGTGAGACCGATGACATCGGTGCACGTCGCCTCTATACTATAATGGAGCGCGTTTTAGAAGATTTATCATTTGAAGCGGCAGATATGCCACAAACAACCGTAGAAATCACACCAGCTTACGTACAAGCAAAAGTCGGTTCCATCGCCGACGATCGTGATTTGAGCCAATATATATTATAAGATTCTGTATGCACATACAGGGAGGAAATAGAGAATATGAACTTACTAGAAAAAACACGCCAATTAAACACAATGCTTCAACAAGAGGCAAGTGCGCACGTTGACTTTAAAGAAATGGCGGACAAAATGCGTGAAGTCCTTGAGTCCAACACGTTTATCGTGAGCCGTCGGGGACGACTTCTCGGTTTTGCAATCAAACAACAGATTGAGAATGACCGGATGAAAGCATTCTTAGTCGATCGACAGTTCCCGGAGCCATATGCTTCGAACTTGTTCAATGTGAAAGAAACGACAGCGAACATCGATATCGATAGTGAATATACAGCGTTCCCAGTCGAGAACCACGATCTATTCCTCAACTCCATGACGACGATTGTTCCAATCATCGGTGGAGGAGAACGTTTAGGTACGCTCGTACTCGGTCGATTGGCGAATGAATTCACAGAAGATGACCTCGTTCTCGCGGAGTACTCTGCAACTGTAGTTGGAATGGAGATCCTTCGTGAGAAGGCTGCGGAAGCCGAAACGTCGGCACGTAAGAAAGCGGTCGTCCAGATGGCGATTAACTCGTTATCGTATTCAGAGCTTGAGGCAATCGAACATATCTTCGAAGAGCTTGGTGGAAACGAAGGATTGCTAGTTGCTTCCAAAATTGCCGACAGAGTGGGAATCACGCGTTCGGTCATCGTCAACGCACTTCGGAAATTAGAAAGTGCAGGGGTCATTGAATCACGTTCTTTAGGAATGAAAGGAACGTATATCAAGATATTAAATGACAACTTCTTGTTTGAATTGCAAAAACTGAAATCAAACTGAAATACAACTTTCGATGTGTGATTTCCATTGAAAACACTTTTAA
The DNA here is from genome assembly GCF_902506255.1 of Exiguobacterium sp. 8H. Lineage (GTDB taxonomy): Bacteria > Bacillota > Bacilli > Exiguobacteriales > Exiguobacteriaceae > Exiguobacterium > Exiguobacterium profundum. The sequence continues at coordinate 428,464 of NZ_LR733429.1, forward strand.
AAGGGACTTTATTCCTAAAAAACCGCTTTCCTTGATAAGGAGGCGGTTTTTTTTAGTACAAAAGTAATTATTTTCACCTTTTGACGTGAATTCGACAAAAAGATATTAAGCCATTTACCTATGTTTTAAAAAATATCTTTCAGAACTGTTACAGATTTGTTTCAATGAAATAGTAGATTTTCCAAATGAGGTATATTTAGTAGTCATTATATGAAAGTGAGTGAACGCCGTGAATTGGATTGGTAGTGACTATCAATTACTAAAGCAAGCCATCAACCATTCAGTCCTTAACCAAAAGGTCATCAGTCATAACCTTTCAAACATTGATACGCCGAATTTCAAAGCCAAACAGGCTGTGTTTGAGCAGACGCTTCAGAGTGAGATGCGACTCAAGCTGCAAGGTGGTCGTCCGAGTGACTCGACCCAGTCGAAGGTCATCGATCGAGCTGGTGGCGCCATGAGGAGTGATGGCAACAACGTCGACTTGGATTATGAAATGAGTGAGCTGGCACGAAACCAACTCCAGTATGAGGCGATGATGGAGCAATTGAATCGTAGGCTCGGGGGATTAAAATCTGTTATTCGGGGAGGTCGTTAATCAATGGGAATGTTTGATAGTTTTCATATTTCAGCTTCAGCGTTGACGTCACAACGGCTACGAATGGATACCGTGTCGGCGAACATCGCCAACGCTCAGACGACTCGTGGGAGACTCGTGGACGGAGAGTGGCAACCATACACACGAAAGATGACCGTGTTGCAAGAAGCGCCATTCCGGAAGCAAATGGATGCCGTTAATGGAGGGGTGCAGGTATCTCAAATCATCGAAGACGATGCACCGTATAAATTGGCTTATAACCCGAATCATCCCGATGCGGATGAGCGAGGGTACGTACAAATGCCGAACGTCGATCTCTTGAAAGAAATGGTCGATTTGATGGGTGCGACTCGTTCGTACGAAGCAAACATTGCAGCGATGAACGCCTCGAAGGCGATGCTCGTAAAAGCGATGGAGATTGGTAAAGGATAAGGAGTGTTAACGGATGCAAATTAATCCAATTCAATTGATGAGCCCAGAACTCACGCCATCACTGAATAAAACGAACCCATCTCAATTTGGGTCATACTTGAATGAAGCGATGAACGCATTGAATGAGACACAACAAGCGACTAGTCAAGCCCGTAAAGATTTGGCGGTCGGGAAAGCTGACCTTCATCAGGTGATGATTCAAAGTGAAGAGTCGTCGATTGCGATGCAACTTGCCATCGAGGTGAGGAACAAGGCTGTTGAGGCCTATCAAGAAATGATGCGAATGCAAGTTTAATTGTAGAGGATGACAAGTTGCGATGAATGAACAATTAAAAGAACGATTCAAATCCATGACCGGTGCATTAAAGGCGATGCCAGCGAAACGTAAACTCGTATGGGGCATCTCGATTGCGGTCATACTAATCGCGGCCCTCGTACTCACATTCTTCCTTTCAAGGCCAAACATGGCACCTCTCTATACAAACTTGTCTGCTCAAGAAGCGGGCGAAGTGACAGAGAAGTTGACAGCAGACGGGGTACAGTCGGAAATCAAGGCGACTTCGAACGGTGTGAGCGTGTATGTGCCGACTGAAATGGTCGATCAGTTGAAAGTGAGTTTGGCTGCTGCCGGGATTCCAAAGTCCGGCTCGATTGATTATAGTTTCTTCAGCGAAAACGCAGGGTTCGGAACGACAGACCGTGAGATGGCTGTCATCGAACGTAGTGCGATGCAGACGGAGCTAGAGCGACTCATCACACAGATTGAAGGAATCAATCAAGCGAAAGTAATCATCTCACTTCCTGAGAAGTCTGTCTTCTTGGCAGAAGATCAAGGTGAGCCTACCGCGTCCATCGTCTTGAACATCGGAGCGGGGACGAATTTAGAACCAAACACAGTAAAAGGTCTCTATCATTTGATTAGTAAGAGTGTCCCGAACTTGAAACCGGAAAACATTTCAATTATGGACCAATACTTCACGTATTATGATCTCGACCAGACTGTTGTTGCTGGAGGTTCCTCGTCAGATCCATTGGCGTTGAAGCGACAAGTCGAAAAAGACGTACGTCAACAAATCCAACAGATGCTCTCGGTTCTACTCGGCGAACGGAGCGTACTCGTTTCCGTCACAGCAGACATCGACACGACACAAACGGCTGAAGAACAGAATCTTGTCACGCCGGTCGATGAAGAAAACATGGAAGGCATCGTCACGTCTGCCGAGCGGATTGCTGAAGCATACACTGGCGGAACAGGTACGGCGACAGAAGCGACGGGAACTGGTGAGAACGACACAATCAACTTCCCGGCAGCGACTGGCGATGGCACAGAAGAAAGTGAAAAGAATCATGAAATCATCAATTACGAGGTCAACCGCATCACGAAGCAGATTCAAAACGCACCATATACGATTCGTGACCTCGGAGTCCAACTCATCGTTGAACCACCAGATGGCGCAACAAGTATCGATCCGCAGTTAGAAGGCGACCTCGAGACGATGATGTATTCCATTATTCGGACGTCGTTAGCGAAGACGGATGAAGCCATCACGGATGCTGAACTCGAACAGAAAGTTGTCGTCGTGTCGAGACCGTTCGCTGAAGTGGAAGAGGTTGCAGCAACAGAGCAACCGACACCTTGGTGGATGTATGCGGCAGCGGCGGGTGCAGTCGTAATTCTTGCCTTGATCTTCTTCGCGATGCGTAGACGGAAGCAAGAGGTTGTGGAAGAGACGAACGAATGGGAAGTTCCATATGAAGATGAAGTACCTGACCTAGACCTCGAAGAGCGAGGCGAAGGTGCAGTGAAGAAGAAACAGTTAGAAAAATTAGCTGAAAGTAATCCAGAAGAGTTTGCTAAACTGCTTCGTACTTGGATGTCTGAGGAGTGAGTAACGTGAACTATGCAAAACAATCGAATCGCGAAAAAGCAGCGATGCTCATGATTTCCCTGGGACCTGAAGTGGCAGCGAACGTCTACAAACATCTTTCAGAAGAAGAGATGGAACAACTGACGCTTCAAATTTCAGCGTTAAAAAAAGTGTCCCCGGAAGAAAAGGATAGTATTCTCGGTGAGTTCCATGAACTCGCCATGGCACAAAGTTATATCACTCAGGGTGGAATCGGGTTTGCGAAAACTGTCCTTGAAAAAGCAGTTGGTGAAGACAAGGCGATGGCATTGATTCATCGTCTGACTTCCACCTTACAGGTCAGACCGTTCGAGTTTGCACGAAAAGCAGACCCGAAACAGTTATTGAACTTTATCCAAAACGAGCACCCACAGACGATTGCGTTAATCTTAGCGCATTTAGAACCCGTCAAGTCAGGGCAAATCCTCTCGGAACTTCCACCTGAGATTCAATCGGAAGTCGCAAAACGGATTGCGACGATGGATCGACTCAATCCAGACGTCATCCATGAAGTGGAACAAATCCTTGAGAAGAACTTGTCGCAGACGGATATGCAAGATTATGCCCAATCTGGTGGAATCGAAGCAGTCGTCGAAGTCTTGAACGGTGTAGACCGGACGACCGAACGTACCATTCTCGATGCGCTCGAAATCGAAGACCCGGAACTTGCAGAAGAAATCAAAAAGCGGATGTTCGTCTTCGAAGATATCGTTACGCTCGATTCTCGTGCGATTCAACGAATCATTCGCGAAGTGGCGAACGACGACTTGTTACTTGCGCTCAAGGTCTCTTCGGAGGAAGTCAAACAAATTATCTTCAAAAACATGTCACAACGTATGGTCGAAACGTTCAAAGAAGATATGGAATTCATGGGACCGGTACGGTTGCGTGACGTCGAAGAGGCACAGAGCCGAATCGTCGGAATCATTCGTCGCCTAGAGGACGTCGGTGAGATTGTAATCAGTCGAGGTGGAGGAGATGACATCGTTGTCTAATGTGATCAAACGCCAACGTGCAACATCGAATATTCCGCAACGGATTGAATCCAAGCGCTTAGAAACACCCATTATAGAACCGAATGACGGAATCAATCATCACGATGTCATTCAGTCGCGCTATGAGAAGTTGAAGCAGGACGAAGAAGCATTTCAACAGTTTCAGTTGACCGAAGTCGAACAGTTGGAGCGGTTGAAACAACAGGTGTTCGAGGAGGCGCGTTCAGAAGGGTATCAGGAAGGTCTCCTTCAAGGTAGACAGGACGGATTGGCTGAGTTCGAGGACATCACCACAAGATTAAATTCCGTTTCGACCGAACTTGAACTCTTATTTGAAGAAAAATGGAGACAAGCGGAAGAACAACTCATTGAGCTGGCAATCTCGGTCAGTGCACATGTGACAACGGAACTTGTTCGGAAAGATGAAGAACTCTTTGCGACGATGATCCGTGATCAAATGTCACATTGGATCGATGCCGAAGCAATCACAATCTTTGTTCATCCGACACGTCTTGCCTCGATTCAGCAATTCGAAGCGATGTGGCGGACAGAGGAGACACCCCCTTTGAAATATCGTGGGGACGGATCATTGGATGAAACGGCAGTCCGAATCGAGTCGCCACATCGTGGGAATGAAGTCGATTTAACGTATAGTTTCGAACGGATTCAAGCTAAAATCGAGGAGGTTTTAGCGGATGGTGCTTATTGAGCAGGTTCTTGACTCAATCAAGCAGTCTTCGGACGGCGAGTTCACACGAAAAATCGGTCGAGTTTGCCGTGTCATCGGATTGATGATTGAGTCGAATGGGCCGAGTGCATTTGTCGGAGAACGCTGTTTGATTGTCCTTCCGTCGAATGAAACGGTTGAAGCAGAGGTTGTCGGATTCAATGAAGAGCGTGTTCTGCTCATGCCATACGGTGAAACTACGCAAATTGCGCCAGGGTGTCTTGTAAAGGGAACGGGAAAAATGCTTCAAGTTCCTGTAGGGGAAGAGTTGATTGGTCAAGTGCTCGATGGTTTGGGACGTCCACTTTCAGGTGAGCGTCTTGTGACCGGTAAGCGTTACGACGTTCAACGTAAACCTCCGAATCCTTTGAATCGACCAAGGATTTTAGATGCGCTGTCGACCGGTGTACGCATGATTGATGGACTGTTGACTGTAGGAAAAGGACAACGGGTCGGTTTGTTTGCTGGTTCCGGTGTAGGGAAGTCGACCTTGCTCGGGATGATTGCCAAACGATCTTCGGCAGATATTAACGTCATCGCCTTGATTGGAGAACGGGGTCGGGAAGTAAAAGAGTTCATCGAAAAAGAACTTGGACCAGAAGGCATGGCTCGTTCCGTCGTGATTGTAGCGACAAGCGACCAACCCCCGCTTGTCCGGTTGAAGGGAGCTTACACGGCGACCGCGATTGCCGAGTACTTCCGGGACCAAGGGAAAGAAGTGGTCTTGATGATGGACTCGGTGACACGTTTTGCGATGGCACAGCGTGAGATTGGTCTTGCGACGGGCGAACCCCCAACATCGAAAGGGTACACCCCATCCGTATTCGCCATGTTACCTCAACTATTAGAGCGAAGTGGAACAGCGGCGACAGGTTCAATCACTGCGTTCTATACGGTCCTCGTCGACGGGGATGATATGAATGAACCGATTGCCGACGCGGTGCGGGGGATTTTAGACGGACACTTTGTGATGGACCGGGCGCTCGCAAACCGTGGGCAATTCCCGGCAATCCATGTACTGAAATCCATCAGTCGGGTCATGAACCAAATCGCTTCCCCTTCACACAGAGATGCAGCTCAAACGTTCCGCAGTTGGCTCGCGACCTATATTGACGCGGAAGATTTAATCAATATCGGAGCGTATAAAAAAGGCACCAATCCTTCAATTGATACCGCTGTGGAGAAATATCCATACTTGTTGACGTTTTTGAAACAATCGATCGAAGAAGATGCTGCTTTCGAACAGACGATGACCCACTTGTCACATATTGCACGAGGTGAATCATGAATAGACTCATATTAGAACGAATCATGCCGATTGCGGAACATGAAAAAGAAGATGCCGCCATAGAAGTCAGAGGATTTAAGGCAAGACTTGAGACAGAGATGGAGAAGCTATATGACCTTCTTCTCATGTATGAGTCGCTCATCAAACACCAAGACGAACAATCTGGAAACATCGACCTTCTCATGTCGCAGTATCGAGAAAAGACGCGAGAGCAAGTGAAACGTCAAATCGAAACGCAACAGCTCGTCGTACAACAGGCCCGCAATCGCTATCATGCGTCGCAAGAACGATTGCTCGGTAAAGTGGTGGAAGAAAAGAAATACGTGACGCTCCATGAAAAGGTCAGCATGCAAGAGATGACGGTAGCTAAACTTACAGAGCAACAAATGATGGATGAACTTGCTGTGATTCATCATGGGAAAGGGAAGTAGCATGGCAAAAGAGAACAATAAACGAGGCAAGCAAATGATTGTGGCGTTGGTCCTCATTCCAGCAATCTTAATCTTAGTCGGTGGGATTGTCGTCATGAACTATGCGATGGACCGTCCGCTCTTATCCGTTCCCTTATTAGAAGTGAACGAGGACGAGAAAACGGAAGAATCAAAAAAAACGGAGACGCAGGTGAATGTGACGGGAATCGATTCGGACGCAGCGAACCGATTAAAAGCGGCGAACAGTGAGATTGAAAAACTTCGCAACGAAAATGTTGAATTGACGAACGAAGTAAAGGCTAGACAAGAAGAAATCACCGATTTGATTCGTGAACGAGATCGACTCGTCTCGGAACTAGAGGCAGCGTCAAAAGAAGAGGAGACCTCATCTGATGTCGCCAGCGTTTATGAAGAAATGTCAGCCAAACAGGCGGCAGCTATTATGGGTGAACTCGAAAGCCCTCAAGTTGCTGAACTGTTGAAGGAGCTATCACCTAAGCAACAGGCAGACATCTTAGGACGAATGAATGCGCAACAGGCTGCGGTTGTGACGCAGCTTCTCCAATGAACACAAGAAGGGAGGGCCAACATTGAATATCGCTTTATTGACGCAAGCCATTCAAGGATCGATGGCTCGTACTGGAGCAGTGGAGGGAGAATCACAGGGAGCAGGTGGATTTTTAAGCCTCCTTTCTGCGATGCTTGCCCCAATGCAAGGCTCAGGGGAGCAGGCAGAACTTCCTCAACTTGAAGAAGGTGTGCTTCCTGAAGGATCAGTCGATTTGGAAAAAGTGGCACAGGAACTCGAAACATGGTTTCAAAAGCCTGATACATTGAAGTGGCTAAAATCACTGCCACAAGATGCGTATCGGACGTTTATGGATGCATATGTAAGTTTACTCGGTCAATTGTCTAATCCTTCGCCTGAGACTGAAATCCCGTCTTCGGTTTTACCGGCGATTGTACAGACGACGACTACGCCGAAAGTCCATACTACGAAGCAAACAGAGGGAAATGCTCAGACGACCAACATTGCACTAACTCAACAAGTTCCAAACCAAGAACTTGCCAAACAGGTTCAAACGATGCAACGGATCATCACACAGTATAAAGGACCAATCGAAGGTACATTGAAAGAAGTTCCCGTCTTGCCAAATGTTGAAACCGTAAAAATCGCAAAACCTGCGCTACAGCCAAATAACGTAGACTGGATGCCGAAAGGGATGAACTGGTCAAGACCACAGATTGACGTGGACACGGTCATGTATGCTTCGAAAGGATCCCTTCCTGAAAATTTACAAGCTCGGATTGAAGCGGCTTTGCAAAAGGCACCGTTCAAAAGTGGGGCAGATGGTTCAAAAGTCTTCACTGTAAGATTGTATCCGGAGCAGTTAGGGGAACTCGTCGTCAAGCTAGAGCGGAAGAATGGAGAACTTGTCGTCAAGATGTTTGCCAGCAATCAAGAGGCGAAGCAACTGATCCAGTCACAGGTTCAACAGTTGCAACAAACGTTGACACCCCATTCGCAAAACGTTCGGATCGAGGTCAACTTGACACAGCAAGCGCTCGATTCAAAATCAGCCTTGTCCGATGGTTCCGAGCAACCGGAACAAGAACAACCACAAGAACAGCCTAAAGGAGGGTCTGAAGATGACGAGCATCCAACCGAAGACGAATGATTATACATTGCCAGATCAGTCGCTCCCAAAAGCGACAAATCAATACGATAAAGACATGTTTATGAAGTTGCTTCTCGCTCAAATCGCGAACCAGGACCCGATGTCACCGATGGAAGATAAAGAATTCATCGCACAAATGGCACAGTTCTCATCGCTCGAACAAATGCAAACGATTTCGAAACAACTCGATTCTGTTCTCGTTGACCGTCACATGTCTTCGATTTCTGAATACAGTAGCATGATTGGGAAAACAATCAACTTTACAACCGAAACGAGTGAAGAGACGACGAAAGGCACAGGTCGTGTCGTTTCCATTTCTCGTAACGACTTAACCGGATATATGGCCGATCTTGAAGACGGAACATCCGTCAGCGTGTACGATATCACATCGATCAAATAAGCATAGGAGGAATGCATTATGTTAAGAGCAATGTACTCAGGAATCAGTGGATTGAAGAACTTCCAATCGAAGCTAGACGTCGTCGGGAACAACATCGCCAACGTCAATACGTTTGGTTATAAAAAAGGGCGCGTTACCTTTAAAGATCTCGTTAGCCAGCAAGTCGGAAGTGCGTCGGCTGGGAATGCGACAACAGGTGGTATTAACCCGAAGGAAGTCGGTCTCGGGGGCACCATGGCGACGGTCGATAACGTATATAACCAAGGCGCAATGCAAAATACAGGGCGTGCGCTTGATGTCGGGATTTCAGGTGAAGGATTCTATGCGACGATGGTCAATGGTCAAATCCAATACACTCGAGCAGGGAACTTCTATACGGACAATCAAGGAAACTTGGTGACGGGCGACGGTACGTACCTCATTGGATCACGGACTAGTACTTTGCCAGCATCTGGAACTCCAGGAGTGGCTGCGACTCCAGTTGCAGGGGACTTCACTGGACCAGGAGCAGATTTGGCATTCTATGCAGCGGATGATACTACTGCAAAAGCACCTGAGTATGGACGAATTAAAATCCCAACAGATGCTCGTTCACTTTCAATCAGTAAAGACGGACAAGTTAGTTTTGTTGATGGTGCGGGTGAATTACAAATCGCTGGGTATATCGTGACGTCGAACTTCTCGAACAACGCCGGTTTATCAAAAGTCGGTGCCAACAACTTCGTACAATCGCAAAACTCCGGTGCTCCACAGTTTGGCGTACCTGGTTCTGACGGTCGTGGTGAACTTGTCTCAGGCGCACTCGAAATGTCAAACGTTGACCTTTCAGAAGAGTTCACAGAAATGATCGTGGCACAGCGTGGATTCCAGGCGAACACACGAATTATCACAACATCGGACGAGATCCTTCAAGAGCTCGTCAACTTGAAACGCTGATGATTCGCGTCACGGCATTTCGCGGTGAGGAGTTCGTGCTGAACGCTTTGCTCATCGAAACGGTGAAGGCAGAGCCCGACACGATCATCCAATTGTTTAATGGCAAAACATATCTCGTAAAAGAAACGAAAGATCAAATCATTGAACGAACTGAAGCCTTTTACCGCTCAATCGGTTTAGTCGGAACGATGTTCACAAGAGGTGAAGAAGATGAGTGAAGAAGAAAAGAAAAAAGGTGGCGGCCTAAAAGTCGTAATCATCCTGCTTGTCGTCCTGCTCGTCATGGGCGGTGCCGGATTCATGACTTACAAATATGTCTTTGGTGATAACGTCACTGCTAAAACGAAACCTGTCACAGCTGAAGAGTTGGCAGAACGGAGTTTCATGACTGATGACATGACGACCAACATTCAAGACGAGCGTTTCATCAACGTTCAATTTACGATTGTCACAGATTCGGCTGAAACGAAAGAGAATTTAGAACTACGCAAGTTCCAAGTTCACAACGTCATTTTGGGTGATTTATCCGGGATGACGAAAGCCCAATTGGCAACAAAAGAAGATATGCAAAAGTTCGAACAAACATTACGAGAACAACTTAACGGACTGCTTGAAGAAGGTGAAGTCCAACGCGTCTATATGACGAAGAAAATTATTCAGTGAGGTGGCATCATGGGAGAAGTACTGTCTCAACAAGAAATTGATGCCTTACTATCTGCTTTAAGCAGTGGGGATGTCGAAGCGGACTCCTTTCTCGCGCAAGAGGAAGAGAAGAAAGTTCGACAATACGACTTCAAGCGAGCCGTTCGATTTTCAAAAGACCAAATTCGCAGCTTAACTCGGATTCACGAACATTTCACGCGTATGCTCACGACATTTTTCTCGGCTCAACTTCGCACATATGTTCAGTTTTCGGTCAACTCGGTCGAACAATTACCGTACGATGAATTCATTCATTCCATTCCGAGCATGACGATGATCAACTTGATTGAGGCGCCACCGTTAAACGGACGATTCATCATCGAAGTCAATCCGAACATCTCATACGCGATGCTAGACCGGTTACTCGGAGGTCCTGGTGTCGAGATGGATAAAATCGAATCGTTCACCGAAATTGAGATGCGGATTTTGACGCAATTGTACAAACGAGCCTTTTCGACTTATGGGGATGCTTGGGAATCGATTGCTGAGATTAAAGCAGAAATGTCAGCTGTTGAAGTGAATCCGCAGTTCCTGCAACTCGTTTCACCAAACGAAACGGTCGTCTTGATTTCGATTGGTGTGACGATTGGTGAAGTGAGCGGAACCATCAACGTTTGTCTTCCATTCGTGACAATCGAACCGGTATTGTCCAAACTATCGAGTCATTATTGGATGCAAGAAGCGAATCGACGGAATGCGAGTCAATCGAGTAAAGAGCCACTTAAAGCTCAATTGATGAACTCGACAGTCGAAGTTGTATCTTTACTCGGTGGGACGACAATCACGTTTGGAGATTTGTTGCATCTAGAAGTCGGAGATTGTTTGGCACTCGATCAATTAGCAAAAGAACCTCTGTCCGTCATGGTGGGGGAAAATAAAGTATTTAAAGGGCAAGTCGGTGTGAGCGGGAAGCGAATGGCGGTTCAAGTGCTTCACCGTGTGAAGGAGGAAGAGCAATGAGTGAGATGCTGTCACAAGATGAAATTGATGCGTTATTACGTGGGACAAGCGACAATACGCCGACGCCAGAAGTCGAAGCAAAAGAAGAACATTTAGATTCGATGGAGAGCGACGCACTCGGAGAAATTGGGAATATTTCATTCGGGAACTCGGCAACAGCCTTGTCAACATTATTACAACAGAAGGTTGAAATTACGACACCGGTTGTCAGTGAAGTGAGAATTGAAGCGTTACGCGAACGCTATCCCACTCCTCACGTGGCACTTCGAGTTGGCTATACAGAAGGAATCCAGGGGGAAAACGTTCTCGTATTGACTCGCGAAGATGCGGCAATCATCTCCGACCTCATGTTAGGTGGAAGTGGAGAGAATGTTGATCCGGAGAGCCTTGATGAGATTCGTTTATCAGCTGTTCAAGAAGCGATGAATCAAATGATGGGTGCGGCAGCAACGTCTTTATCGACGGTATTTTCGAAGAAAATTGACATCTCGCCACCGCTTGTCGAAGTGTTTGATGCAACAAAAAATCAGACAATCATCGATCGCCTTGAACTATGGGAGACGATGGTACTCATTGAGTTCAATCTCAAAGTAGGCACGTTGATTGATTCAACGATTGTCCAGATTGCACCAATTCAGTTTGGAAAGCAGTTAGTCGACGAGTTGATGAAAGCGACTGGAGAGGTCCAAGCGGCATCAGAACCGGTAAAAGAGCAGCCGAAAGCGGAAGCACCAAAACCACAGCCGCAAGCACAACAACCAGCACAGTCCGTTGCCCCACAACCAAACAAGCAAAAATCTATGCCGGAAGTAGCTGTGAGTCAGGCGGAATTCATGCCACTCCAATCACCGGCGTCACAAGAAACGGCCCCAGCAAATCTTGGGTTGCTGTATGATGTCCCGTTAAACGTGACAGTAGAGTTAGGAAGAACGAAAAAATCCGTTCGGGAAGTACTTGAGTTATCACAAGGCTCCATCATTGAACTCGACAAATTAGCAGGTGAGCCGGTAGACATTTATGTCAACCAACAGCGAATCGCTAGAGGAGAAGTCGTCGTCATTGAAGAAAACTTTGGGGTACGTGTAACAGAAATTATTCAACCGCATGAGCGGATCGGAATCGTTTAAGGAGGAATTTAGAATGAGTGCAAAAGTATTAGTGGTAGATGACGCAGCGTTCATGCGTATGATGATTAAGGACATTTTGACAAAGAACGGGTATGACGTAGTAGGTGAGGCGGAAAACGGAGCGGACGCTGTCGCGAAATATCGTGAACTCACACCGGATCTCGTCACACTTGACATCACGATGCCTGAGATGGATGGACTCGCAGCATTGAAAGAAATTCGTAGTTTCGACTCGAATGCGAAAATCATCATGTGTTCAGCGATGGGACAACAAGCGATGGTCATCGATGCCATTCAAGCTGGTGCAAAAGACTTTATCGTCAAGCCTTTCAATGCAGAGCGTGTCATCGAAGCAGTTTCTAAAACGGTCGCACAATGAAGAAATGGTGGTTGATTATTCTTCTCGTGGTTGGGCTCTTCGGTCCAACCACGGTTGAGGCCGCCACCGTAGACCAACAATTCGAGCAACAACAGACAGATGAACAGGAAAGTAACGTTCCAACGACAGCGTCAACCATTGGCAATGGCGTGAAAGTCGTGTTAAGTCTCGTGGTCGTGGTCGGCGGATTTATCGTTTTGATGCGTTGGCTCGGTTCCAAAACACAAGGCGTGAAAGCGACTCAACATATGAAACATCTCGGAGGCGTCCCTCTTGGGAAAGACCGCTCTGTTCAGCTCGTGAAGCTCGGTGACCAGGTATATGTACTCGGTGTCGGCGATTCGATTCAACTGATCGATCGACTTGATGCGGACACGATGGAGGAAGAGCAAACGGAAACCTTGTCACTCCGAACGTCAAATTCGAATGCATTTTTAGACACCTTTAAGAAACAACTCGCTCAGCTAGAAGAAGTGAGGAAGAAATCATGACAACGTTTGAGCAATTGATCAATTTAGAAACACCGGACAGTACATCGACATCCATCAAGCTATTGATTTTGTTGACATTGCTGACGCTCGCACCATCCTTTTTAATCTTGATGACTTGCTTTACCCGTGTCGTGGTCGTCTTGTCATTCATTCGACCGGCGCTCGGTACACAGCAAACGCCACCGAACCAATTGATTGTCGGATTGGCACTGTTCATCACACTGTTCGTCATGTCTCCAGTTCTCTCTGACTTAAATGAGAACGCATTAAAACCATACCTCGATGACAAGATCTCACAAAATGAGGCGTTCGATGAGGCAAGTGGGACGATGAAAGAGTTCATGTCGAAATATACAAGACAAGAAGATTTACAACTGTTCTTAAAGTATGGGAATTACGAGCAGCCGGAGACACTTGATGATGTACCTCTCCTCGCTTTGGTTCCTGCTTATGCGATCAGTGAGTTGAAGACCGCTTTCCAAATCGGCTTCATGATTTTCTTACCGTTTTTAATCATTGATATGGTAGTTGCGAGTGTCCTCATGTCGATGGGGATGATGATGCTTCCTCCAGTCATGATTGCACTGCCGTTTAAATTATTATTGTTTGTATTGGTCGATGGCTGGCACTTGATTGTGGAATCATTGCTTAGAAGTATGTAGGGGGAACGGACATGACACAAGAAATGGTCATCTATTTGGCGACAGAGAGTGTGTGGACCTTATTAAAAATATCAATGCCACTTCTACTCATCTCACTGATCGTCGGTCTCGTGATCTCGATTTTACAGGCCACGACTCAAATTCAAGAACAAACGTTATCGTTCGTTCCGAAAATTATCTCGGTCTTCATCGGTCTCGTCATTTTTGGACCGTGGATGCTTCAACAGATTGAAGGGTTCACGCGTTTGATTTTTGAGTTGATGGTCGAGGTTGCTTCGAAATGAATGCAGTCGACTTCATCAGTATGTATGGATTAACGTTCGCGCGACTGTCTGGCTTTTTTGTCAGTGTCCCGTTGTTCTCGACGAGACAATTACCGGTCATGCACCGCGTCGCGTTCAGTGCGTTTTTAGCATACTACGCAATGTTCACACTGACCGAGCCAATTCAAATGACCAATGCGTTTGTCCTGCAAGTCGTCTATGAAGTCATGATCGGACTTTTACTCGGACTGTTAATCAACATCCTATTTTTTGCACCGCAAATTGCCGGTGGGGTCATCGATTTACAGCTCGGATTAGCGATGGCATCCGCATATGATCCGATGTTTGGCGGTCAATCACCATTGATTGGACGATTTTATTATATTTTTACGCTATTCATTTTGTTGACGAGCAACCTGCATCTTCTGCTGATTGACGGCATTTATTATAGCTTTCAAATCTATCCGCCTGGCCAACCGATGATCAACTTTACTGAAGCTTCATTGATGATGGCTGTAAAAGTCGTCACGATGACAATGATGGTCGCGTTGCAATTGGCGTTGCCGATGATGGCTTCCTTACTGCTTGTGGACTTAGCTCTCGGTTTTTTAGCGAAGTCAGCACCGCAATTCAATATCTTTGCCATCGGATTTTCATTTAAACTTATCGCTGGTTTTGCCGTCATGGTTTTATTGATGGGACTGACATTGACAGGAATCAGCCAGTTCATCCCGCTATTACAAGAAGTGATGCACGACTTTATGCTCATATTAGGAGACGCCTCATGAAGAAGCCTCTATATCCTTTATCGGTCAATCTACAGTTTTTTGCAGGTGAAAAGACAGAAAAAGCGACGCCACGTAAACGGGAAGACTCCCGAAAGAAGGGGCAGGTCGCCAAGTCAGCCGATTTGACTGGAGCGTTCGCACTTTTTGCGATGTTTCTTATGTTATCTTTTTTCGGTCCCGTGATTGGGCAGCAATTGCTTTCTTTAATCAGCGATTTACTCAGCCCAGAGTATTTATTGTTTAACGTGACGGGCGGCATGTCGGATATGGTCGTCGACTTAATGCTCCGTGTCGGTTTGATTTTGGCTCCGTTCTTTATCGTCGCCGTCGTGTTTGGGATTCTCATCAATTACCTACAAATCGGAACGTTATTTTCTTTAGAAGCCATTCAACCAAAGCTTGAGCGGATCGACCCAATCAAGGGGGTCAAACGCATCGTCAGTATGAAAGCGGTCGTCGAATTTTTAAAGTCCTTATTCAAATTGTTAATCATCCTGACAACCGCTGTCGCTGTCCTTTGGAAAAATCAGAAAGAACTGTCTCGGATGGCCGTCGAACAAGTTCGTGAATCGATTGTCGCACTCGCGAGTATCACAATCGAACTTGGTCTTTGGGTAAGTGTCGCCTTGCTCGCACTTGCACTACTCGATTTATTCTACCAACGATTTGATTTTGAGAAATCGATCCGAATGTCTAAGCAAGATATAAAAGATGAGTACAAAAATACTGAAGGTGACCCACTCATCAAATCTAAAATCAAACAGCAACAACGGGAAATGGCGATGCGACGGATGATGCAAGAAATACCGAATGCCGATGTCGTCATCACGAACCCGACCCATTACGCGGTCGTCATTCGATATGATGACACGAAAGATTTTGCGCCGCTCGTGGTCGCTAAAGGGGTCGACCGGGTCGCCTTTCATATTCGAGATGTCGCAAAAGAACATGACGTGGCCATTGTTGAAAATAAACCACTCGCGCGAGCGCTCTATGCGCAAATCGACATCGGTGAAGTGGTAGACGAATCGTTTTATCAAGCCATTGCGGAAGTACTGGCATTCGTCTATCAAATGAAGCAACCGTCTTGAGGAGGAGTATGTGTTGGCAGTAAAAGCGAAAGACTTTGCAATTTTGATTGGTGTGTTGATGATTGTCATCATGCTGATCATCCCGCTACCGGGGTTTTTATTAGACTTTTTAATCATCGTAAATATTTTGATCGCCATCATGATTCTACTTGTGGCGATGAATGCCCGGGAAGCACTCGACTTCTCCGTATTCCCTTCTCTCTTATTGATTGTGACGTTGTTTCGTCTTGGTTTGAACGTATCGACGACCCGTTCGATTCTATCGAACGGTTATGGTGGGGAAGTCATTGCGACGTTCGGTGATTTCGTCATCGGCGGAAATGTCCTTGTCGGATTTGTCGTCTTTCTGATTCTTGTCATCATTCAATTCGTCGTCATCACGAAAGGAGCAGAGCGTGTATCGGAAGTGTCTGCTCGCTTCACACTCGATGCGATGCCAGGGAAACAGATGGCCATCGACGCCGATTTGAACTCTGGTTTAATTGACGACAAAGAAGCCCAGATGCGTCGCCGTAAAATTCAAAGCGAGGCGGACTTCTATGGATCAATGGACGGGGCATCGAAGTTCGTTAAAGGAGATGCCATCGCTGGTATTATCATCGTTACGATCAACTTGATCTTCGGGATTATCATCGGTGTCGTTCAAATGGGATTACCAGTTGGAGAAGCGTTCCAAACGTTCTCACTCATGACAATCGGGGATGGCTTGGTCAGTCAAATCCCAGCACTTTTGATTTCGACCGCGACCGGGATCATCGTGACCCGTGCCGTCTCGGATGGAAACTTAGGGGAAGACGTAATCGACCAGCTCGGTCAAAACCCATCACTCCTTTATATCGCCGGGTCGATTGTCTTCATGCTTGGTTTTGTATCACCGCCCCTACTTCCTGTGACGATGATCATTGCCGGAACGGCATTCTTCGGCGCCTACACGATGCGTCGAAATATCCGTCAGGCAACGGAAGAGCCGATGCTCGAAGAGGAACCATCGACAGCGCCGACAGAATCAGTCGTCTCGCTGTTGCAGATTGACTCGATTGAATTTGAATTCGGATATGGCTTGATTCCGCTTGCAGATGAGTCTCAAGGCGGTGACTTGTTAGACCGCGTTGTCATGATTCGTCGTCAACTCGCACTCGAGCTTGGCTTCATCTTACCGACGGTCCGGATTCGCGATCACTTGCAGTTATCACCGAACGCGTACCGAATCAAAGTCAAAGGGAACGTCGTTGCAGAGGGAGAGCTATTGCTGGATCATTACTTGGCGATGAGCCCGGGCATCGAAGACCCTGAGGTATATGGAATTGAAACAACGGAACCAGCATTCGGTCTTCCTGCCCTTTGGATTGATGAAGAAACACGAACTCGGGCAGAAATGAGCGGGTATACCGTCGTTGATCCGCCTTCTGTTGTCGCGACTCACTTGACCGAGACGTTGAAGAAACATGCGGCAGATTTACTCGGTCGGGAAGAGACGAAACAACTCGTCGAGCACCTGAAAGAGACGCATCCGGTTCTCGTCGAGGACGTGACGCCGTCAGTCCTCTCGATTGGCGAAATTCAGAAAGTGTTACGCCACTTACTCCAAGAAAGTGTTTCCATTCGAAACTTGCCGCTTCTGTTCGAGACGATGGCAGACTACGGAAAAGTGACGAAAGACGCGGAAATCTTAGGAGAGTATTGCCGTCAAGGCTTGTCCCGTCAATTGACCGATCAAGTCAAACCACCTGAAGGTCCGCTTTACGTCGTGACACTCGGCGGACAGACGGAACAGACGGTGCAAGACGCGGTTCAGAAAACGGAGTTCGGGAACTATTTGGCGCTCGACCCAGAGCAAGCTCGAGAGATTATCGAGCGCACTGGCGAACAACTGTCGATGTTTGAACGATATGGGGCATCGGCTGTGATTTTATGTTCCCCAACGATTCGTCTGTTCGTTCGTCAATTACTCGAACGGTATTATCCAGATGTGCCGGTATTGGCTTATAACGAATTACTCAGTTCCGTCGAAGTGAAAAGTATTGGGGTGATTTAACATGCAGATTAAAAAGTTTACGGCGAAGACCATGGCTGATGCGATGGCGAAAGTGAAGCAAGAGCTCGGAGACGAAGCGGTCATCCTCAACTCACGACAAGTGAAGACAGGATGGTTCGGTCTCTTTGCGTCAAAGCAAGTGGAGGTCATCGCAGCCCTCGAAAAAGAGCAAGTCGTCACAAAGCCACGACAGCCTGTCCCTGTTCGGACAGCACCAACACCATCTGTCGTGACGCAGACGCCACCACGTGTGATCGGAGGAGCGGGACCGAGACTACACGCCTCGTTGCAACACGTCGAATCGCTGCTCTCGACTGAATCCTTTGCGGATGAGTCGTGGGAGGAAACGCTGAACGAACTGTACTACACGACAAAATCTGTAGAAGAAGCTGAACGTTTCGTGTACGAACAAGTCAAATCGTCGTTCATTGAACCGCCTGAAGCTAGACGATATGTTATGGTCGTTGGACCGACGGGTGTCGGCAAGACGACCACGCTCGCCAAACTTGCGGCGCACTTTAAACTGACGGAAGGCAAAACGGTCGGATTGATCACGACCGACACGTATCGAATCGCTGCCATCGAACAGTTGAAGACGTATGCTGAAATCATGAGTATTCCGGTGGAAGTGGCATATGACTTTCATGACTTCAAGCGTGCCAAGCAATTGTTTGCTCGTAAAGACATCGTGCTAATCGACACGGCGGGACGAAATTTCCGCGATCCGGCTTACGTCGAACAGTTTCATGAACATCACGACTTCACTGAAACAAGCCTTTCGCTCGTTTTGAGTTTGACATCCAAAACGAAGGACATGGATATGATCTATTCGCAATTCGAATCATTGCCTCTTAGCTCACTCATTTTTACGAAGGCGGACGAGACAAGTGATATCCACGCGATGTACCGCATGGTGAAAAAGAGCGGTCTTCCGGTCGCCTGGATGACAGACGGCCAAGAAGTGCCGGACGATCTGATTCGGGGACAAGCGGACGCGTTGACGAAACGACTGTTTGAGAAAGAAGGGTGGGCAAGATGGACCAAGCAAGGCGTTTAAGAGCTATCAATGATGCCCATCCGACGACAATCGCCTTTGCGAGTGGGAAAGGTGGGGTCGGAAAGACGAACGTCTGTGTAAACACGGCCATCGCCCTAGCTGAACTCG
This sequence comes from Exiguobacterium sp. 8H, assembly GCF_902506255.1. Classification (GTDB taxonomy): domain Bacteria; phylum Bacillota; class Bacilli; order Exiguobacteriales; family Exiguobacteriaceae; genus Exiguobacterium; species Exiguobacterium profundum. The sequence continues at coordinate 447,520 of NZ_LR733429.1, forward strand.
GAAAACGAGTGTTGATTGTCGACTTCGACATCGGAATGGCCAATGTGCACATCTTGATGAATGCCATGAAGTCCAGAACGATGATCGAGACCGTCAAAGCTCGTATTCCATTGGCTGCAGCTGTTCAGAAAAATGTATATGGTGTCGATATATTACATGGAGGGAGTGGGCAGGACCAACTCGTCCATCTCTCAGATGATGACATGCAATTTCTCATGCGAGAACTCGAAGTATTGACCGAATATGATTATGTCCTGTTCGATATGGGGGCTGGAGCGACGGACACCTCACTCCAATTCATCGCGGGTTGCGATGAGATGTTCTTGATTTTGACTCCAGAACCTACCTCGCTAATGGACGGTTATGCATATACGAAACTGGTGCACCATCAGTACCCGGACTTACCGCTTGGCGTCATCGTCAACCGAGCCCAGTCCGGTGAGGAAGCCCTTCAATGTTTCGAACGGATGGAAGTCGCATGTAAACAGTTTTTAAATAAGACGATTCGATTCCTCGGCTTTCTACCAGACGACTCATCTGTCAGAAAGGCAGTCATCGCCCAAGTCCCGTTTTATCAATACAACCGAAAGAGTGATATTAGCTGGCGCCTCGAACGAATTTTGACAACGCTTACGGGTACGCCTCCGAAACCACGTCACTTGATGGACCGTTTGATGGGGAACTTACGAAAACAGTGGAACCGAGTATAACGACAGGGAGGCAAATGAGATGGACGTGAATGAATACTTAGGGTTGTTTTTAGATGAATCCCAAGAACATATCCAATCGATCAACACACAGTTACTTAAATTAGAACAATCGGGTGGGGCGGATGTTGTACAGGAGATCTTCCGGTCGGCACACACGCTAAAAGGGATGTCTTCGACGATGGGGTACGAACGCGTTGCCAACTTGACACATGAGATGGAGAGCGCGCTCGACCTCGTCCGTGGCGGCAAAAAGGAAAGTAACCAACTCTTGTTGGATACGATGTTCATCGCCATGGAACAGATGGAAGACATGATTGCGGACATCGAAAGCGGAGGACAAGGCGCGAACGTGGATGTATCAGAAACGGTCGCCGCATTCCAATCCTTCATCGGTGGGAAAGAAGTCGCAGTCGAAAAAACTTCAGAGACGAGCACGTTTGAGATTGATTTATATACGAACTCGGTCATCGAGCAAGCCAAACAGACAGGCTTTGAGGCGTATCAAATCACAGTCAAACTGTCTGACGCGGTCGTCTTGAAAGCGGCCCGTGCGTATATGGTATTCGATCGCCTTCAAGAACTAGGTGAGGTCGTCAGCACACATCCGGAGACAGAAGAAATCGAACAAGAGCAATTTGACTTGTCGTTCGACGTCTTATTCTTGTCACAAGAGACGGCAGAAGTGATTGAACATGCCATCGCTCAAGTATCGGAAGTGGAGCGCGTCGAAGTCAATGCGTTTACAGAAACAGCGGTCAGTGAGCCAGAAGTCGCTGTGACAGCGGAGACGATTGCACCTGAACCTGTCGTTCAAGCTACCTCGGACAAGGAAGAAGCGAAAGATACGAAAGAGCAAGTAGCCGCTCAAGCACAAGCAAAAACGATTCGCGTCAACTTAGAACGAATTGATCGTCTGATGAACTTGTTTGAGGAGTTCATTATCGACCGTGGACGCCTTGAGCGCCTGGCGGACGAAGTCGGTCAACCAGAATTGAATGAAACGGTCGAAAAAATCAAGCGGGGAACGAACGAGTTACAATCACTCGTCTTGACCCTCCGGATGATGCCAATCGAACAAGTGTTCAATCGCTTCCCACGAATGGTGCGTTCGGTCGCAAAAGAGATTCATAAAAAAGTCCAGTTGGACATTTCAGGTGCTGAAACAGAACTCGATCGCACGGTCATCGATGAAATTGGCGATCCGCTCGTCCACTTGATCCGTAACGCCATCGATCACGGCATCGAACGTCCGGAAGTACGTCTTCAAGCCGGAAAACCGGAGCAGGGCATGCTTGCACTCCGTGCGTATCACGGCGGAAACCGAGTCTTCATTGAAATCGAGGACGACGGTGCCGGCATCAACGTCGACAAGGTTCGCTCGAAAGCGTTGGAGCGCGGCGTGATCACAGATGAAGAAGCGACGACGATGTCTGAGAACGAATTGGCGATGCTGATCTTTGCTCCGGGCTTCTCGACGGCAGACGTGGTCACTGACTTGTCAGGACGCGGTGTCGGACTGGATGTCGTCAAAAATAAAATCGAGTCACTCGGTGGGGTCGTTTCTCTAGAGACGGTTGGGGGACAAGGCACGAAGTTCCAGGTCAGCTTACCGCTCACCCTCTCTATCATCTCGGCGATGCTCGTTCAAGTGGGAGAGGAATCGTATGCGATTCCATTGACATCGATCCTTGAGACGACATTACTTGATGAAGCGGACATTTTGACAGCACACCGTGAGCGAGTCTTCGACTTCCGTGGTCAACTGGTCCCACTCGTCTACATGAAAGAAATGTTTGGCATCGAATCAGAGACGAAGTCGCAATTCCCGGTCGTCGTCGTTCGAAAAGGCAACAAACTCGTCGGCGTCGTCGTCAACGATTTGATCGGTCAACAAGAAATTGTCATGAAACCGCTCGGTACGTATCTTGAAGGGATTCCAGCTATCTCTGGTGCGACCATTCTTGGTGACGGTCGCGTCGCCCTTATCGTAGATAGTAACGATCTCTTTTAAGGAGGAATATTGATGGAACAGAAATGGGTAGTCTTTTCACTTGAAGAAAATACGTATGGGATCGACGTACAGTCGGTCCGTTCAATCGAGCGACTTCAGCCGATCACACGAGTGCCGAACGCACCGTCACATGTGAAAGGGGTCATCAACCTTCGTGGTGTCGTCACGCCGGTCATCGACCTTCGCTTGCGACTCGGCTACGAAGAAATCGAACCAACGGATGAAACGCGCATCCTGATCGCCTCGTTGAATCAAGGAGATGCCGGATTTATCGTCGACCGTGCGAATGAGGTCGTGGAAAGCGACGAAGTACGAATCGAACCGATTCCGGAATCGAGTCGCGATATGCTCTCGGCACATCTGACAGCCATCGCAAAAGGAGAAGATAAACTCTTCTCCTTACTCGATGCGAATGCGTTGTTTGAGGAACAGTATGCTGAGTGAGTTTGAACAAGACCTGTTAAAGGAACTGGGAAATATAGGGTCTGGACATGCGGCGACTGCCTTGTCGGCAATGCTTTCGAAACCGGTGAACATTACCGTGTCTTCTGCCGAAATGGAACCGATCACCTATTTACCAGAGCGAGTCGGCGGTCCGGAACGACATGTTGCCTCGGTCTTGTTGGAATTAGATGGTGATATTCGTGGAATGATCCTCATTTTGTTCGCCGTGGAAGATGCCGAGCAAATGGTTTCGACCTTGATTGGGATGCCATATTCATTTGATTCTTTTGATGAGCTCGGCCAATCGGCTTGGGAAGAGGTCGGGAATATTATGAGCGGTGCTTATGCGCGAGCGCTAGGTGACTGGTTACAGACACCGATTATGATTCAAGTGCCGGCAACGGCCATCGATATGGCAGGTTCGATTGTTGAATTTGTCGTCACGTCTGTACAACCTGAGGAAGACGCGGCGCTCTATATCGACACGACATTTATGATTGATCAAAAAGTAAGTGCAGGACATGTGTTGTTCCTACCAACACATGGGTCGCTCAAACGGATTCAAGAACGGTTGCTTGGCAATGGCTGATGTATTAAAAATCGGCATTGCCGAATGGAAGCAGACGACCGCACCAAATCGGTTACGTACAGCCGGACTCGGGTCATGTGTGGGTGTCATTTTATATGACACCCGCCTCCAATTGGCAGCGATGGCACATGTCATGTTGCCGGACTCGACGATTGCTCGTAAGAACCAGACGATTGAAGTAGGAAAATACGCAGATACAGCCATTGATACACTCGTGCATTCATTGAAACGAGAAGGGGCCACGCGGCTTCAAGCAAAGATGGCAGGCGGCGCTCAGATGTTTCAGTTTAAATATGAGAACGAGGCGATGCGAATCGGTGAGCGAAACGCCGAGGCCATCCGCCAAGCATTAAAAGTCCATCGTATTCCGCTCGTGGCAGAAGATTGTGGCGGACATAACGGGCGGACAATCGAGTTTGATGTCGCAACATCTGTCTTATCGATTCGGACGGTGAGCGTAGGTACGAAAGAACTATAAGGGGGGATCGACATGACGACTCATCTTACACAGTTGTGGGATCGCTGGAATATGGACCGTGATATGGATACAGCAAACGAATTACTAGCACATTACGAGTTTCTCATCCACTACCACGTACAACGGATGATCGTGACGCTTCCAAAGAGCGTCGAACGCGACGAATTGAAAAGTTTGGGTTACATGGGATTGTACGATGCCCTTATGAAATATGATCCAGAGCACAATAATAAATTTGATACGTATGCTGCGTTTCGGATTCGTGGAGCCATTATCGACGGTTTACGAAAAGTGGATTGGTTACCTCGGTCGGTTCGAGAAAAAGTGAAAAAAATCGATCAGGTGGCAGAACAGCTTGAACAGTCGTTACATCGTGCTCCAACGAAGAGCGAGTTAGCTTCGGCATGCGACTTACCGATTGCAGAAATCGAACGAACGATGGCGGAAGGGTACTTTGCCAATATGTTGTCGATTGATGAGGCCGTGACGTTGCAAGAAGAAGGAAAAGTCATGTCTGTCACGTATTTCGACCCGGATTCTGAAAAGCCAGAAGATACGTTGTTGCAACGCGAATTGATTGATGTGCTGGCAGCAGAAGTCGACCATTTATCCGAAAAAGAACGACTCGTCGTCTCTTTGTTTTACTTTGACGAACTGACGTTGACGGAGATTGGGGAAGTGCTCGAACTGTCAACATCAAGGATTTCGCAAATTCATTCCAAAGCGTTGAAGACATTAAAACACGCGCTCGGTCGGTCCTATTTAGAAGAAAAGACATCGTAAGGAGATGAACAAGTGTATATTGTATATGTGATCACAGCTTGTTTGGTTGCTTACGGTTTTTTATTCGGCTACCGACAAGTCCAAGCGCTTCAGGAACGAGTCGAACGGCTCGAACGAGAGAAGCAAGAGACCGAAACGTTGCTTCTTTCATTCATGGAGTCGATGAACGACCTCGTTGTTCAAGAACCCGTTGAACGTTCGAACGTGGTTCAACAGGAAGAAGCTTCATCGCTCCCTGTCAATGAGTCCGTTCAAACGGTCGTAGAGGCGACAGAAGAGACGACCCCGTCCGCGTCAATCGACGTGGACGATGTCTTGTTGCGACATTCCGTGCGGGACGCTGCCCGTATCCTCGGAAAAGGCGAGGGCGAGCTTGCGCTTTATGCGAAACTTCGTAAAAAGTGAGAGTTGCCGGATTTCGTGACATATGCTATAGTAATTCTCGGTGTTAAACACATCACACACGTCTCGGGATGATATTCCTCGGTGCCGAAAGGTCGGAATACAACAATGAACGAGGCGGAGGACTTTTTTAAACCACAAGGAGGAAATTTATCATGGCAGTAATTTCAATGAAGCAATTGCTTGAAGCTGGTGTACACTTCGGTCACCAAACACGCCGTTGGAACCCAAAAATGGCGAAATACATCTTCACAGAGCGTAACGGGATCTACATCATCGACCTTCAAAAGACGGTCAAAAAAGTAGACGAAGCTTACAACTTTGTTCGTGAACTCGCGGCAGAAGGCGGAAACGTCCTCTTCGTTGGTACGAAAAAACAAGCTCAAGATACAATCAAAGAGGAAGCAATCCGTTCTGGAATGTTCTTCATTAACGAGCGGTGGTTGGGTGGAACACTCACTAACTTCTCAACAATCAAAAAGCGTATCAACCGCTTGAAGCAACTCGAAAAAATGGAAGAAGACGGCACGTTCGAAGTACTTCCTAAGAAAGAAGTCATCATCTTGAAGAAAGAAATGACTCGTCTTGAGAAGTTCCTCGGCGGAATCAAGGATATGCCTGGTGTGCCTGACGCCCTCTTCATCGTTGACCCACGTAAAGAGCGTATCGCAATCGCGGAAGCTCACAAATTGAACATCCCAATCGTTGCGATTGTCGACACAAACTGTGACCCAGACGAAATCGACTACGTAATCCCAGCGAACGACGATGCAATTCGTGCAGTTAAATTGCTCACTTCTAAGATGGCAGATGCAATCATCGAAGCGAAGCAAGGTGAAGAAGAAGTTGCTGAAGAAGCTGTAGCGACAGAAGCTGAAGCTACAGAAGCTGAGTAATCAGTGAGACAATAGGTGATAAAGGGAAAGCCTTTTATCACCTTTTTTTAGGACATGTAATCAAAAAGCCCTGTGCTTTTTCTTAAAATTCGTTAGTTTTACAAGGAGGAATTTCCGATGGCAGTTACAGCAGCAATGGTAAAAGAACTTCGTGAAAAAACAGGAGCAGGAATGCTTGATTGCAAAAAAGCACTCGTTGAAACAGACGGTGACATGCAAGCAGCAATCGACTTCCTTCGCGAAAAAGGAATCGCTAAAGCAGCAGCAAAAGGTGATCGTATCGCCGCTGAAGGTTTGACAGCAGTAGCAGTTGAAGGCAACAAAGCTGTGCTCGTCGAAATCAACTCAGAAACAGACTTCGTTGCGAAGAACGAGAAGTTCCAAACACTCGTAAACAACGTAGCAAAAGCAGTACTCGCATCAGGCGCAACAACTGCAGAAGCTGCACTCGCGGCTGAGTACGAAGCAGGTAAAACACTTGAAACGTACATTCAAGAAGAAGCTTCTACAATCGGAGAGAAAATCTCACTCCGTCGTGTAGCTGTTCTTGAAAAAGCTGACGATGCAGTATTCGGTACGTACCTCCACATGGGTGGTCGCATCGGGTCAGTCGTTGTAATCGACGGCACATCTGACGAAACAGTTGCTAAAGACGTTGCAATGCACGTTGCTGCAGCACGTCCACTTTACGCGACACGCGATGAAGTATCAGCTGAAGAAATCGACCGCGAGAAGAAAGTCTTGACTGAGCAAGCACTTAACGAAGGCAAGCCTGCTAACATCGTTGAGAAGATGATTGCTGGTCGTATGAACAAGTACTTCGAGGAAATCTGCCTCGTTGACCAAACGTTCGTAAAAGACAGCGACTTCAAAGTTGGTAAGTACGTAGAATCAAAAGGCGGAAAAATCAACTCGTTCGTACGCTTCGAAGTAGGAGAAGGTATGGAGAAACGTGAAGAGAACTTTGCTGAAGAAGTTATGAACCAACTTAAAAAATAATCTGTGTCACAATCAGTGATGCAACTAAAAATGGGAACACGTCTGTATAACCTTGAGTTAGTTCGTTAAGGGAGCGTGTTCCCTTTTTTCAAGCAAGAGGAGGCAAAGTTATGGAACCGAAATATAAACGAATTGTGTTAAAATTGAGTGGAGAAGCGCTCGCTGGAGATCAAGGTTACGGGATCGACCCTAACATTGTAAACTCAATCTCAAGTCAAATTAAAGAATTGATCGAGATGGGTGTAGAAGTCGCCGTTGTTGTAGGTGCCGGAAACATTTGGCGTGGAAAGACGGGTAGTGAACTCGGGATGGATCGGGCAAACGCAGATTACATGGGTATGCTCGCAACTGTATTGAACTCACTTGCTCTTCAAGATAGCCTTGAAACGTACGGTGTCCAAACGCGCGTCCAAACATCAATTGAAATGCGACAAGTTGCTGAACCATACATTCGTCGTCGCGCAATGCGTCATCTTGAAAAAGGACGCGTCGTTATCTTTGCGGCCGGCACAGGAAACCCATATTTCTCAACGGACACGACAGCTGCTCTCCGTGCGGCTGAAATCGAAGCTGATGTCATCTTAATGGGTAAAAACAATGTGGACGGCGTCTATTCAGCTGATCCGAAATTGGACGCGACGGCAGTGAAGTACGATACGTTGTCTTATCTTGACGTCTTAAAGGATGGACTTCAAGTCATGGACTCGACAGCAACGTCACTTTGTATGGACAACCACATTCCATTGATTGTATTCTCATTGCTTGAAGAAGGTAACATTAAACGTGTCGTTCTCGGGGAACATATCGGGACGGTAGTAGGAGGAGTCAATTCATGAGTGTCAAAGAAGTATTGAAAACAGCTGAAGAAAAAATGGAAAAAGCGCATTCTTCACTTAAACGTGATTTTGGAACGCTTCGCACTGGCCGTGCCAGCGCATCGATTTTGGATCCTGTCCAAGTTGATTACTATGGTGTCCCAACACCACTCAATCAAGTGGCAAACATCAATACACCAGAAGCGCGCCTACTTTTGATTCAACCATGGGATAAGTCAATGGTTTCTGAAGTAGAGAAAGCGATTCAAAAGGCAGACCTCGGCTTGTCTCCATCATCTGACGGTACGGTCATTCGTTTGGCGATTCCTGCATTGACGGAAGAACGTCGTAAAGAATTAGTTAAAGTCACGAAAAAATACGCAGAAGAAGCGAAAGTCGCTGTCCGTAACGTTCGTCGTGACGCAAATGAAAACTTGAAGAAACTCGAGAAAGATGGCGAGTTAACAGAAGACGATCTCCGCGGATATGCAGATGACGTTCAAACGTTGACGGATTCGTATATCAAGAAGATTGATGAATCTGCAGCAATTAAAGAAAAAGAAATCATGGAAGTGTAATCACGGAAGTGGTATACCAAAAAGCTGTGTGGGGACCCTTTTTCTGAGAGGGTCCTTCTTTCATACAATCAGGAGGATAACAGAATGTTTAAATGGGTGAATCCTAAAACGAAAATCGAGGCGGAGTTAAGTGTTCCTGAGCACGTAGCCATCATTATGGATGGAAATGGACGCTGGGCCAAAAAACGTGGTCTCCCTCGCATCATGGGTCACCGGGAAGGGATGAAGTCCATCCGGGAAGCGGTACGAACAGCACAAGAACTCGGGATTCGGTCTCTGACGCTTTATGCGTTCTCTACAGAGAATTGGACTCGTCCGGAAGAGGAAGTCTCATTCTTGATGAAACTGCCGAAACAGTTTTTGGAGACCGATTTGAAAGAACTCCACGAACAGAATGTACGAGTGCTCGTTGCGGGAGATACGTCAAAACTCCCACGAGAGACACGAGAAGCCGTTAACGAGGCGAGAGAACGGACCGTTGCGAACACAGGGTTGAATCTTGTCTTCGCACTCAACTACGGGGGACGGGATGAGCTCGTTCAAGCGATGCGCAGCATTGCAGGAGACGTTCAGTCCGGTTTGGTTCAGGCAGACGACATCGATGACCGTATGATTGGTGAACGGCTCATGACACACGTCCAAGACGTGGATCTCGTTATTCGGACGAGCGGGGAACAACGACTCTCTAACTTTTTATTATGGCAAAGCGCGTATGCTGAACTTCATTTCACAGAAGTATTGTGGCCGGAATTTAAGCGTGAGCATTTTGTAGAAGCGATTGAATCATACAACGCGCGCACGCGACGTTTTGGTGGGGTGTAACATGAAGACACGTATTATTACAGGACTATGGGCAGGAGCCATCTTCATCACGGTAATTGCGCTTGGAGGAAATGCATTTGTTTCATTGATGGGGATTTTAGCACTCATCGGATTGAGTGAATTCACGTTGATGCGACAGCATAAGCTGTTGGCGTTTCCGTTCTTGGTGACAGCGCTCCTCGTGGCGTTCCCATTCCTCTTATTATTGATTGAGAATCAGGTTGTCACGGATGAACTTCCGTTCTCGATTGAACAATGGCTCGTCTTAGGGCTCGTACTGTTGCTGTTTTGGACAGTGGTCACGAAAAATCGGTTCACGTATGAAGACGCTAGTTTTTACTTCGTCTCAGCGGTCTATTTGGTCGTCGGTTTCTCTAGTTTTGCGTTAGTCCGGCTCTCTGAGGACGGTCTATCGAAAGTGTTGCTGATCTTGTTTATGATTTGGGCGACGGACTCGGGAGCATATTTTACCGGAAAGGCATTCGGAAAAGCCAAATTATGGCCATCGATTAGTCCGAACAAGACGATTGAAGGGGCGATTGGGGGCATTGTGTCTGCGATTGTACTCGGTATCATCTTCGTCTGGATTGATCCGATTTTGCCGATAATTGAGGTCGTCATTTTAGCGATTGTCGTGGCGGTAGTCGGACAGCTCGGAGATTTGGTGCAGTCTGCTTATAAGCGCCAGTATGGAGTCAAAGATTCGGGTCACCTGTTACCAGGACATGGTGGCATTTTAGACCGGTTTGATAGTATGATTGCGGTCTTTACCGTCATTTGGGTGTTTAATCTGCTTTAAAAAGGAGTGTCGAAATGAAGCGAATTAGCTTAATTGGTGGGACTGGTTCGATTGGCGTTCAAACTTGTGACGTCATCGAACAGCACCCCGACCTGTTTGAACTTGAGGCGTATGCGTTCGGAACGAACGTCGATGTCGCCACGGAATGGATCAATCGACTTAGACCAAAATATGTGTCGGCAACGAGTATCGAAGTACTCGAGCAGTTGAAGCCACGTCTTACATATGAACCTCTCTATTTTATTGGACCGGAGGGGCTGAAGGAGTGTGCGACGGCAGAAAGGGCTGACATCGTCGTGACGGCAGTCGTTGGAGCAGTTGGACTCGAACCGACGCTTGCGGCGATTCAAGCAGGGAAAGATATTGCACTCGCCAACAAGGAAACACTCGTTACCGCAGGACATCTTGTCAAAGCGGCCGTGAAAGAACATGGGGTCAACCTATTGCCTGTCGACAGTGAACACTCCGCGATTTATCAATGTTTGAACGGGGAACGAAGAGAAGATGTATCAAAGATTATTCTAACGGCTTCAGGAGGTAGTTTCCGTGATCGTTCACGTGATGAGCTGGCTGATGTGACTGTTGAAGACGCACTGAATCATCCGAACTGGTCAATGGGAGCAAAAATCACAATCGATTCGGCGACGATGTTCAACAAAGGCTTGGAAGTCATCGAGGCACACTGGCTGTTCGATATCGATTATAATGATATTGAAGTCATCTTGCATCGTGAATCGATTATTCATTCGATGGTCGAATTTAAAGATGCTGCCGTGATGGCCCAGCTTGGAAACCCGGATATGCGTGGTCCGATCCTTTATGCGCTATCGGGACCGAAGCGGCTTGAAATCGAGGGGAATAAGCGGTTAAACTTGAAGGAAATCGGAAAGCTGCATTTTGAAGAGGCTGATTTCAATCGTTACCCGGCACTCCGGTTAGCGTTCGAAGCAGGAAGAGCCGGTGGTTCCATGCCGACCGTCTTGAATGCAGCCAATGAAGTGGCAGTGGACCTATTCTTGAACGGTCAGATCACGTTTTTAGAGATTGAACGACTCGTCGAAGAAGCGATGGCTCGACATGAGGTCATTGCCGAGCCGACGCTCGCACAAATTCTAGAAGTTGACCGAGCAGTACGTCAACAGATTCAGCAAGGAATTGAAGGTGGGGAATAAATCATGACGACTTTTATCGCCATCGTTTTGATGTTTGGCGTTCTCATTTCGGTACACGAATGGGGACACCTCGTCATGGCGAAACGGGCAGGCATTCTCTGTCACGAGTTTGCAATCGGATTCGGTCCAAAAATTGTTTCATTCCGTAAAAATGAAACGCTCTATACCATTCGTCTTTTACCAATCGGTGGCTACGTCAAAATGGCCGGAGAAGATTTTGAACCGATTGAAGTCCGAGCGGGTCAGCATGTCGGACTTCGTCTCACTGAACAGGGGACGGTCGATCGTGTCTACTTCCAACCGGACACGGCTACAGATGTCCATGTCGTCGGAACCGTCGATAAGTTCGATTCGACACATGAGTTGAAAGTTCAACTTCTCATCGATGAGGAAGTGCGGGTCTATTCATTAGAGCGAGACACACTCCTTGTCGACCAAGGGATGGAAATTCAAATTGCACCGTATGATCGAACGTTTGGGGCCCAGTCGGTTTGGAAGCGTGTCTTGGCCATCGCAGCCGGTCCGGCGATGAACTTTGTCTTGGCGTTCATCTTGCTCATTATTGTTGGGGTCGTTCAAGGAACCCCAACGAACGATGGTCAAATCGGTACGGTTCAACCGGATTCAGCCGCTGATGAGGCTGGTTTGATGAGTGGGGATGAAATCGTCTCGATTGAAGGCGAGCCGATTACCGATTGGCTCGACTTGCGATCTGCTTTAGAAGACCGCGCGGACACCCCTACGGAAGTCACGTATGTCCGTGATGGAGAGGAAGCAACTGTCACCCTTACACCACAAGCAGTCGAACAAAACGGAGAGACGGTCGGGATTCTTGGTGTCACGAACGCGCTCGAACGATCACCGGTCAAAGCCGTGACGACGGGGGCGGAAACGACATGGACGATGTCGACGCTGATTTTCTCTGCGGTCGGTGATTTGGTGACAGGACAAGTCGGTGTCGATCAACTAGCAGGTCCGGTCGGGATTGTACGGATGACAGATGAAGTAGCGGCGAGCGGTTTGATCATGCTGTTGAATTGGACAGCGCTTCTCTCCGTCAACCTTGCCATCTTCAACTTGCTCCCATTGCCAGCGTTAGACGGAGGACGTTTGATTTTCCTCTTGTTCGAAGCGGTACGCGGACGTCCAATCGATCCGAAAAAGGAAGGATTCGTCCACTTTATCGGATTCGCACTCTTGATGATTTTAATGTTGATTGTCACTTGGAACGACATTCAATCATTCTTTAAATAAGCTGTTTGTAGAGAAGGGAAACGTTGAACTGTATGAAACAATCTAGATTGCTCATGCCTACATTGAGAGAAGTGCCGGCTGACGCGGAAGCGGTCAGCCATCAACTCCTCGTCCGTGGAGGATTCATCCGTCAAAATGCGGCAGGAATTTATTCTTATCTTCCACTCGGACATAAAGTGTTACACAACATCCAAACGATCATCCGCGAAGAGATGAATCGTGCCGGAGCTCAAGAGCTATTGATGCCTGCCATCCAACCGGCAGAACTTTGGGAAGAGACAGGACGATGGGGCATTTACGGTCCTGAGTTGATGCGCTTGACGGACCGTCATGACCGTCGCTTCGCACTCGGTGCGACACACGAAGAATTGATTACATCGATCGTCCGAGATGAGCTCAACTCGTATAAAAAACTTCCGATGAACTTGTACCAGATTCAAACGAAGTATCGTGATGAGCGTCGACCACGTTTTGGATTGCTGCGCGGACGCGAATTCTTGATGAAAGACGCCTATTCATTCCACGCGACACAAGAAGACTTAGATGAAGAATATACAAACATGTATAATGCGTACTCACGTATCTTCGACCGTACAGGACTGAAGTATCGTCCGGTCGTCGCAGACTCTGGGGCAATCGGCGGGAAAGACACGCATGAATTCCAAGCGCTTGCGGATATTGGTGAAGATACAATTGTCTACACGGACACGTCGAACTATGCGGCGAATATCGAGATGGCCGAAACGCTCGACCGTTATGAGATGCAACAAACTGACGTTCGGCCGCTCGAAAAAGTGAACACGGAAGAAAATCGTACGATTGAGGACGTGGCGGCATTCTTGAATGTGGACCCGAAGACGACAATCAAATCTGTCTTGTTTAACGTGGATGGCGAAACCGTCATGGCAATCGTTCGTGGCGACCACGAAGCGAATGAAGTCAAAGTGAAGAACGCACTCGGTGGACTCGACATTCAACTTGAAGAAGAAGCGAAAATCGTTGAGTTATTCAACTGTGCACCAGGTACACTCGGACCGATTAACGCTCCAGTCAAAGTCGTTGCCGACTATGCGGTCAAATACTTAGTGGATGCTGTCTGTGGTGCTAACGAGGCGAACACACACTACACGGGTGTAAATGCTGCGCGCGACCTTGCCGAGATGACATACCACGATTTACGTTTCGTTGTCGAAGGCGATTTGGCACCGGATGAGTCCGGTCCGGTTCGTTTTGCTCGTGGGATTGAAGTGGGACAAGTATTTAAACTCGGAACACGATATTCAGAAGCGATGGGTGCGACATTCCTCAACGAAGAGGGTCGTGCCGAACCACTCATCATGGGTTGCTACGGCATTGGGGTGTCACGCACACTTTCAGCCATCGTCGAACAACATCACGACGAGCGTGGAATCATTTGGCCACGTAACGTAGCGCCGTTCGATCTCCATTTGATTGCAATCAACGCAAAAGATGAGACGCAAGTCGAGTTGGCGAACCGTCTTTATGAAGAGCTCGGTCAAACATACGATATCTTGTTCGACGACCGGAAAGAACGTGCGGGCGTCAAGTTTGCCGATGCAGATTTGATCGGACTCCCGATTCGCGTGAACGTCGGGAAAAAAGCTGGCGAAGGCATCGTTGAAGTGAAAGTACGTGCAACAGGTGAAGTGATTGAAACATCAATCGATGAATTGAAAGAAGTCATCGCTTCAAAATTTAGCGAAGTTCATTAATGGATGAAGGTGACAGCGGAAGCGGTCACCTTCATTTGTCGAATTGGCATAAAGGGGGAAAGACGGACCCGTGGAAGCAAATCAAAAGATGCAATTATTATTAAGTGACCTTGGGATCACGACCGAGACGGACCTGTTTGATCAGGCCGAACTCTCACGACTCGTCGTCAATAAGAAGCGACGGACGTGGACGTTCTATTTTTCATTTCCAGCAGTATTGCCATACGACGTGCATCAATTGTTCATGAGTCGACTAGAAAGCCGTTATGCAACGTTTGCGGATGAGGTGTACGCTCGGTTCTCGACAGTAGCGGGTGGGAGCGAACAAGACTATATCGACTATTGGCCACGAATCGTCAGCGAGTTGAGCCAAGTATCTGGCGCGATGCGCAATTATTTCGGCTCCGTTTCGCCACGATTCGAGCAGAACAAACTTATGATTCCGGTGCGTTCCGCACCTGAGGCGAGTTATGTGGACAAAGAGCTCTGTCAAGAAGTACAGGCGCTCTATAGTGCCTATGGGTTCACGAAAAAACCGTGTCAGGCTCAATTTTCGGAAGACGCTGAGGCAAATCAAGCCCTTCGCGAACAGGTCGTTCAAGAAGATATCGAACAAGCGAAAATGGCACTGGCTGCCCAATTCGCCAAGGCAACAGAAACGAACGACGAACCGATTACAGAAATCCGGATGGGTGCGCTCATTAAAGATGAGATTGTCCCAATCAAGACGATTATCGAGGAAGAACGACGTGTCGCGATTCGTGGACTCGTCTTCTCAGCAGAGCGCAAAGAGTTGAAGAGTGGTAAGAAACTATTCACGTTCAAGATGACGGATTACACAGACTCATTGATTGTGAAGGTATTTGCACGCGATGACGATGACGACCGTATGCTTAGTGCCGTCAAAAAAGGGATGTGGATTCAAACGGCCGGTCGGGTCGAAGATGATTCGTTCATGCGCGAACTATGTATGATGGCATCTCAACTTCAAGAAGTAAAAGTAGAACCACCACGTGACGAATGGGAAGGTGAGAAACGCGTCGAACTTCACGCGCATACGCAGATGAGCCAAATGGATGCCGTCACAAATGTCTCGTCGCTCGTCGCTCGTGCCGCAAAATGGGGACACCGTGCCATTGCCATAACCGACCATGCTGGAGTTCAGGCGTTCCCGGAAGCGTATTATGCCGGGAAGAAAAATGATATCAAAGTGTTATACGGAGTCGAGGCGAACGTCGTCAACGATGGTGTCCCTGTCGCTTATCATGCGACCGATGTGGCATTGGATGATGCGACATACGTCGTCTTCGACGTCGAGACGACGGGACTTTCTGCCGTCTACAATAAAATCATCGAACTCGCTGGGGTTAAAATCAAGGACGGAGAAATCATTGACCGGTTTGAGGCGTTCGCCGACCCGAAACATGACTTGTCAGCGACCACCATCGAATTGACAGGGATCACGGATGACATGGTCCAAGGTCAACCGGACCCGGAAGTGATCACGAAACAGTTCGTCGAGTGGTGTGGCGACAGCATTCTCGTTGCCCATAACGCGTCATTCGACATGGGCTTCCTCGAGGCGACACTCCGTAGTGGTGGGCATGAACCGGACGATTACCCGGTCATCGACACGCTCGAACTTGCTCGAACGTTGATGCCGACGTTGAAGAATCATCGACTCAATACACTCGCGAAGCGATTCGATATCGAACTGACACAACATCACCGTGCCATTTACGATGCGGAAGCAACGGCGTATTTGCTCATGAAGTTACTCGATCTCGCTAAGCAGATGTTCGAAATGACGACACATCGCTCGTTGAACGCGAAAGTCGGCAGTGACGTGTCGAAGATTCGTCCGTTCCATGCGACCATCTACGCGAAAAACAAAAAGCCAGGACTTCGTCATTTATACGAGCTCATCTCCTTATCTCACATCGATTACTTGTATCGGATGGCACGCATGCCACGTTCCGAGCTTGTGAAACGGCGAGAAGGATTATTGATTGGTTCGGCTTGTGATAACGGGGAGATTTTTGACGCCGCCTTGAACAAGTCGGATGATGAACTCGAGAAGATGATGTCATTTTATGACTTTATCGAGATTCATCCCCCGGCACTCTACCACCATTTGATTGACAAAGAGATTGTGACGAATGAATTAGAACTCCGCGAAATCATTAAGCGCATCATTCGTGTCGCCGAGAAGGCCGAGTTACCGGTTTGTGCGACAGGGAATGTGCACTATCTAGATCGGTCCGACCGGTCTTATCGCGAAATCTTGATTCGTACACAAGGTGGGGCAAACTTCATCAATACGCGTAAGGAATTACCACATGCGCACTTCCGGACGACAAAAGAAATGATGGAAGAGTTCAAGTTTTTAGGTGACGATTTAGCGCGTGAAATCGTCATCACGAATCCGAATGCAATCGCCGATCAGATTGAGTCGATTCAAATCATCCCGGATGATTTGTACACACCTAAAATTGAAGGGGCAGATGATGAGGTTCGGAATATGAGCTACGACATGGCTCGCTCCATCTATGGAGACGAGTTGCCTGAAATCGTGGAGGCGCGTCTTGAGAAAGAGCTCAAATCGATTATCGGTCACGGGTTCGCCGTCATTTATTTGATTTCGCATAAACTCGTTAAAAAATCACTCGATGATGGATATCTGGTCGGTTCGCGGGGGTCGGTCGGGTCGAGTCTCGTCGCAACGATGACGGAAATCACTGAAGTCAACCCGCTACCGCCTCACTACGTCTGTCCGAACTGTCAGCACTCACATTTCTTTAATGATGGATCGGTCGGTTCGGGGTATGACTTGCCAGACAAGGAGTGTCCGGAGTGCGGCACGTGGTACAAAAAAGACGGTCATGATATTCCTTTCGAGACATTCCTTGGTTTCAAAGGGGACAAAGTACCGGATATCGACTTGAACTTCTCAGGTGAATATCAACCGCATGCCCACGCCTATACAAAAGTACTGTTCGGAGAAGAATACGTCTATCGTGCCGGGACAATCGGAACGATTGCCGACAAAACGGCTTATGGATACGTGAAAGGCTATGCGACCGAGAACGATAAGATTTACCGGAACGCCGAAGTCGACCGTCTCGTTTCTGGGGTCACCGGTGTAAAAAGGACGACGGGGCAACACCCAGGGGGTATCATCGTCGTACCGGACTATATGGACATCGCGGATATCTCCCCGATTCAATATCCGGCGGATGACAATTCGTCTGAATGGAAGACGACTCACTTCGACTTCCACTCCATCCATGACAACTTATTGAAACTTGATATTCTCGGGCATGATGACCCGACCGTCATCCGGATGTTACAGGATTTGTCTGGTATCGATCCAAAGACGATTCCGACAGATGACCCGACAGTCATGAAGATTTTTTCTTCACCAGAAGTGCTTGGGGTGACACCAGAACAGATTGAATCGAAAACCGGGACGCTCGGGATTCCAGAATTCGGGACGAAATTCGTTCGTCAGATGCTTGAAGAGACAAAACCGTCGACGTTCTCGGAGCTCGTTCAAATTTCCGGTCTATCCCACGGAACAGACGTTTGGCTCGGGAACGCGAACGAATTGATTTATAACGGGACGTGCGAACTGAAGGATGTGATTGGTTGTCGAGATGACATCATGGTCTATCTGATTTACGCGGGCCTCGAACCGTCATTCGCCTTTAAAATCATGGAATCCGTCCGGAAAGGGAAAGGGCTAACGGAAGAGATGGAGTCCGAGATGCGAGAGAATGACGTGCCGGAATGGTATATCTCGTCTTGTAAGAAAATCAAGTACATGTTCCCGAAAGCACACGCGACTGCCTACGTGTTAATGGCGGTCCGGATTGCATACTTTAAAGTACATCATCCGATTCTGTACTACGCGACGTACTTTACCGTTCGAGCGGGAGATTTTGACTTATCCGCGATGATCAAAGGTCCCCAGGCCGTTCGTAAGGCGATGTCGGATATTCGAGAAAAAGGGTTCGATGCGACAGCGAAGGATAAAGGGCTACACACGGTCCTCGAACTTGCGCTCGAAATGCTCGAGCGGGGAATGAAGTTCCAAAACATCGACTTGTATCGGTCGAGTGCGACAGAGTTCTTGATTGAAGACAATACGCTGATTCCACCTTTCAACGCGGTCGATGGACTGGGAACGAATGCGGCAAAAGCGATTGTCGAAGCAAGGGAAGAAGGACAGTTCCTTTCGAAAGAAGATTTGCGGAAACGTGCGAAACTTTCGAAAACGGTCATCGAGACACTCGATACGATGAAATGTCTCGAAGGTCTGCCTGATGAGAACCAACTCTCATTCTTTGATTTTGGGGTGTAAGTTGCGATTTATCGGGAAAATATGATATATTAGTATCGAACAAAGTTGGATACTACGACGGAAAGGAGTAGGGAACCCTACTCCTTTCTTGTATGTAAAAGCCAGAAGGAGGGATGAGAGTGTCCAAAATAACAGAAGTCGTTGAATCGATTGCGTTGCCGATCGTAGAACGAGAAAACATGGAATTGGTCGATGTGGAATTTGTTAAGGAAGGTCCAGACTGGTTCTTGCGCGTCTATATCGATAAGCCGGGGGGCGTCGATTTGGACGATTGCGTCAATATCAATGAACAGCTCTCGGAAAAACTAAACGAAACCGATCCGATTGAACAGGCTTATTATCTTGATGTCTCGAGTCCTGGTGCGGAGCGTCCGCTGAAAAAGCCGAGCGATTTTGAACGTGCGGTAGGCAAAAATGTCTACATGAAAACGTTCGCTCCGATCGATGGTGCCAAAGAGTTTGAAGGAATTTTGACGGCATATGATGGGGAAACGGTCGTGATCGAGACACGCATCAAGACAAGAAAAAAAGCGGTATCGCTACCGGTTGACAAAATTGCACAAGCCCGCTTAGCGGTCACGTTTAGTTAAGGAGAGGGAAGAAGATGGGTCCACAATTACTCACTACAATCGATCAGATTGCCAAAGAAAAAGGAATCGACAAAAATATCATTATCGATGCACTCGAACAAGCGCTCATTTCTGCGTATCGCCGCAACGTGGCGAACCCGAACGAGCACGTGAAAGTCGAGTTTGATCAGGTGACGGGGGATATCCGTGTCTACGCTTTGTTAGAAGTCGTAGAGCGCCTCACGCAACCGGACCAACAGCTCTCACTCGAAGAAGCACATGAAATCGATCCGAACTATGAGCTCGGCGATTTCCATAAAGAAGAAGTCACACCGAGTGATTTCGGACGTGTCGCGGCGATGACGGCAAAACAAGTCGTCACACAGAAGATGCGTGAAGCGGAACGCGAACGCATCTACAACCACTTCGCTGACAAAGAAGATGAAATCATGACAGGGATCGTGGAGCGTTTTGACCCACGCAACCTGTATATCGGTCTCGAAAACAACATTGAAGCTGTATTGACACCGAATGAACAGATGCCGAACGAGTCATACCAAATTCATGATCGCATCAAAGTATACGTGACAAAAGTAGATTCAACGACGAAAGGTTCAGGTGCAGCGATTCAAGTTTCGCGTACGCATCCGGGACTTTTGCGCCGTTTGTTCGAACTCGAAGTTCCAGAGATTTCAAACGGAACAGTTGATGTGATGTCAGTATCGCGTGAAGCGGGTGACCGTTCGAAAATCGCTGTACATTCGGATATCGTCGACCCAGTCGGCGCTTGTGTCGGACCGAAAGGACAACGTGTTCAAACAATCGTCGACGAATTGAACGGCGAGAAAATTGATATCGTCCGTTGGTCTGAAGACCCGAAAGAGTTCGTTCGTAATGCACTCAGCCCGGCTCAGGTCGTTGCGGTATATGTCAACGAGCCAGCAAAATCGACGACAGTCGTCGTACCGGACTATCAATTGTCACTCGCGATCGGGAAACGTGGTCAAAACGCCCGTCTCGCTGCGAAATTGACAGGATGGAAAATCGATATCAAGAGTGAAACGGATGCCGAAGCACTTGATTTGTTCGATACGTTCGCTGAAAAAGTTGAATCAGAACCAGAAATTGTTCAAAATGAAGTAGAACAAGACTTATCAGATGCTACAGTTGAAATGACTGCGGTGAAAGAAGAGGAATGACCATGAAGCAAAAGAAACTTCCTTTGCGTAAGTGTGTGGTCACACAAGAAATGCTCCCGAAAAAAGAATTGATTCGTGTCGTTCGGACGCCTGAAGGTGACGTGGTCATCGATCAGACGGGTAAAGTGAACGGTCGTGGCGCATACTTATCAAAAGATATCGAAGTCGTCCGTCAAGCAGAGAAAAAACGGACGCTCGACCATCACTTGAAAGTAAAGACGAGCGACGACTTGTATGAACAGTTGAAAGCTGTCGCAGGTGGCGAATCATGAGCCAGTGGGAATCATTGTTAGGCCTTGCTGCTCGAGCGAGGAAAGTAACGATGGGAGAAGAGTTTGTATTAAAGGATGTACGAGCGGGTCGTGCCAAGCTCGTCATTCTAGCCGGAGATGCAGGTGCCTCGACGAAAAAACGAGTCACTGACAAATGTGCGTCTTATCAAGTGCCATTGATTGAAGTGAGCGATCGCTATACAATCGGGGCTGCACTCGGTAAAGACATGCGTGTCGTCGTATCGGTGACAGAATCCGGATTTGCGAACAAGCTTAAGCAACTTCTCTCTTAACTATTAACGGAGGTGGATGCTTTGGGAAAACGCGTCTATGAATTTGCAAAAGAACAGAATGTAACGAGTAAACAAGTCATTACTCAATTAGAAAAATTGAACAAACCGGTGAAAAACCATATGGCCGTCCTCGATGAGGAAACGGTAAAACAATTGGACCGTGTGTTCAATCCTGAAAAATATCGTGCTGAAAAACAAGCGGAAGCGAAAGCGACGTCAACATCGAATGAGCCGAAGCAAGAGAAAAAAGAAGCACAATCGCCACGTCCACAAGCGGGACAACAGAACCGTGGTGGTCAAAACAATCGCGGTGGACAAAATCGTAACGACAACCGAAACAACGACCCACGCAATAAAAAACGTGGAAAAGGGAAAGGCAAAGGCAAGCCGGTAAAAGCGGCTGTGCCACAAGAAGCCGATCCAAACTCGAAGACAAGTCAGCGTAAAGCAGCGCGTCTCGCGCAAGAGGCAGAGATGGGCAACGTCATCAAGTATGACGATGTACTCAGCGTGTCTGACCTTGCTTCAAAAATGAACAAAAAGCCAAACGAAATCATCATGAAGTTGATGGGTCTCGGTGTCATGGCAACTATCAACCAAACGCTTGATGATGAAACGGTTGAATTACTCGCTGCAGAATTCGGCTTTGAGGTTGAAAAAGAAGTTGTTGTCGATGAGACAGACTTTGAAACAGTTGAGATCGACTTCTCACAATATGACCTTGAAGAACGTCCAGCTGTCGTTACCATCATGGGTCACGTCGACCACGGGAAAACGACACTTCTTGACTCGATTCGTAACACGAAAGTCGTCGCAGGAGAAGCGGGCGGAATCACGCAGCACATCGGTGCTTACCAAGTTGAAGTCAACGATAAGAAAATCACATTCCTCGATACACCAGGTCACGCAGCCTTCACAACGATGCGCGCCCGCGGTGCCGAAGTGACAGATATCGCGATCATCGTCGTTGCGGCTGACGATGGCGTCATGCCACAAACAGAGGAAGCAATCTCGCACGCCAAGGCAGCGAACGTTCCAATCATCGTGGCAGTCAACAAAATGGACAAAGAAGGGGCAAACCCTGACCGTGTCAAACAAGAGTTGACAGAGTTCGGTCTCATCCCTGAAGAGTGGGGCGGCGAAACAATCTTCGTTCCGATTTCTGCCATCAAAGGCGAAGGGATCGATGAATTGCTCGAGATGATTCTTCTCGTTTCTGAAGTCGAAGAATATAAATCGACACCAGACATGCCAGCTCGTGGTTCAGTCATCGAGGCGAAACTCGACAAAGGACGTGGACCGGTCGCGACACTTCTCGTTCAACACGGTACACTTCGAATCGGAGATTCAATCGTCGTCGGTAGCACGTTCGGTCGTGTCCGTGCGATGGTCAACGATATCGGTCGCCGTGTGAAACAAGTCGGACCATCTACACCGATTGAAATCACTGGTTTGAACGACGTTCCACAAGCGGGTGACCAGTTCATCGTCTTCGAAGATGAGAAGAAAGCACGTGCAATCGGGGAAAAACGTTACCAACGTTACCTTGAGTCACAGCGTCGTGAGTCGGCGAAAGTAAGTCTTGATGATTTGTTCAGCCGCATTCAAGAAGGTGAAGTGAAAGACTTGAACGTCATCATCAAAGCAGACGTTCAAGGGTCAGCCGAAGCATTGGCTGGTTCACTCCGCAAGATTGATGTCGAAGGCGTCAAAGTTAACATCGTTCACCAAGGTGTCGGTGCAATCACGGAAGGTGACGTCATCCTCGCTTCAGCTGCGAATGCTGTCATCATCGGATTCAACGTCCGTCCTGATGGAAACGCACGTTCGATGGCGGAACAAGAGAACGTTGAAATGCGTCTCCACCGCATCATCTACAATGCAATCGAAGAAATCGAGAGCGCGATGAAAGGGATGCTTGACCCAGAGTTCGTGGAAGAAATCACAGGTCAAGTCGAAGTCCGTGACGTCTTCAAAGTTTCGAAAGTCGGTGCGATTGCAGGTTGTTATGTGACAGAAGGTAAAATCACACGTGACGCCGGTGTCCGTGTCATTCGTAACGGAATCGTGATTTACGAAGGTAAACTCGATACGCTTCGTCGTTTCAAAGATGACGTGAAAGAAGTTGCGACTGGTTATGAGTGTGGGATTAAAGTAGAGAAATTTGATGACATCAAAGTAGACGATGTCATTGAAGCGTTCGTCATGAAAGAAGTCGAACGTAAATAATGTGAGGAGGGATCACGTATGAAAATTCGTGCCCAACGTGTTGCCGAGCAAATGCGTAAAGAAATAACAGATGTCTTGTTACGGGAAGTCAGTGACCCGCGTACAAAAAACGCTACGATTACGAGCGTTGATGTGACAGGTGACTTACAGCAAGCAACAGTCTATTATACGGTGCTTGGTGATGAGGAAGATGTGAAAGCAGAAACGCAAGCTGGTCTCGATAAGGCGAAAGGGTTTATCCGTCGCGAAATCGGGAATCGCATCCGTCTTCGGAAAACACCAGAGATCTCGTTTGAATATGATTCTTCAGTCGCATATGGTAGCCATATCGATTCGTTGATTCGTGATTTGAACAAAGATTAATAATTTGAAAGGGGAGACGTCGTTCTCCCTTTTTTTATATGGAGGGATGAAATTGGAACCGAACGGAGTGCTCGTACTCGATAAAGATGCTGGCATGACGAGTCATGACTGCGTATTTAAATTACGAAAATTGTTCCAGACGAAAAAGGTCGGTCACACAGGTACGCTTGACCCGGAAGTGACAGGCGTATTGCCCATCTGTTTAGGGCGCGCCACGAAGCTGTCACGTTTTATCACAGATGAAGGGAAGCGTTACGTGGCCGAGGTGACGATTGGTACCGCCACGATGACCGAGGACGCGCATGGCGAGGTCGTCGCGCAGAAGTCAGTCACACCGAACGATTTGGATGCAACCCGGATTGACGAGGCGATGCGCCAATTGACAGGGAGGATTGAACAAATCCCGCCGTACTACTCGGCGGTCAAAGTAAATGGGAAGAAGTTGTACGAGTATGCTCGGAAAGGGCAGACCGTCGAACGACCTCGGCGGACGGTCGAGATTCATCGTCTGGAGCGGACGAGTGAATTGATATTCGAAGCGGACGTCTGTCGATTCCGAATGGAAATCGACTGTGGGAAAGGGACGTATATTCGAACGCTCGCCGTTCAGATTGGGGAGAAACTCGGTTACCCTGCCCATATGAGCGAACTCAGACGGACGAGCTCAGGAACGTTTGATGAAGCGACCGCGGTAACACTCGGAACGCTTCAAACACTTGAAACGGTCGAGGAGCGAATGGCGCATGTCATTCCTCTCGAAGATGTGATCAAACGCTGGCCAATGATCACCATTCCAAAGAATCGGGAACGCTATATTCGCAACGGCGGGAAGCTGAACGGCGTTTCGCTCGAATTTGAGTTATTTACTGTCTATAATGAAGAAGGAATCCCTCTTGCTTTATATCGAAGACAAGAAGGAACGACAGACGCTACAGTCGAGGTCATGTTGGCTATCGACTAAGGGGGAATTTGACAGTATGGAAACAAAACATCTCACTTATCCAGAAACACCCGACGTGTATCCATCCATTATGGTACTCGGTTTCTTCGACGGTGTTCATAAAGGGCATCAAGCTGTAATCAATCATGCCAAACGCGTGGCAGCGGAGCACAACCTGCCGGTGACGGTCGTCACGTTCGATCCTCATCCGAAACAAGTACTCTCCAATAAACCGGATGCGGTCCGCTATATTACACCGCTGTCCCGGAAACTGAAGCGCATCGAAGCGCTCGGGGTAGAGCGTTGCCTCGTCTTGACATTCACAAAAGAATTGGCCAATTTGTCCCCGCAACAGTTTGTCGATGATTATTTGATCGGTGCCGGAGCCGTGCACGTGACAGCTGGTTTTGATTACTCGTATGGAAAGTTTGGAGAAGGGACGATGGAGACACTTCCGTACCATTCGCGTGACCAATTCACGACGTCTGTTGTCACAGAGCAGACGATGGATGGGGAAAAAGTGTCATCTACCCGCATCCGTAAACTCTTGGCAAAGGGACAGGTCGATGCCGCACATGAACTCCTCGGTACGCCATACGTGATCTGTGGCGAAGTCATTCACGGTGATGCGAGAGGGCGTACAATCGGTTTCCCGACTGCGAACGTGTTGATGGACGCTTCGTACGTCATGCCACGATTGGGCGTATACGCGACTCGAGTCACGCTACCGGACGGACGGATGTTCCACGCGATGACGAATGTTGGACGTCGTCCGACGTTTTATGAGACGGGATCGGTCTCTGTTGAGAGCCATCTCTTCGACTTCTCCGAGGATTTATATGGACAAGTCATCGAAATCGAGTGGATCCAATATATTCGGAATGAACGCGCGTTCGATGGGTTGGATGCATTGGTCGCTCAACTAAAAGAAGATGAGGTGGCAGCTCGTTCAATCCTATCTTGACTTTCAAGAGCGGGTACGCTATCCTTGTCAAGTACGCAAAGTACACCGCTTCGCTTGGCTGGTCGATTCACCAACGTCGGCTCGGCAACGCGGCAATTTTTCATTAAATGGAGGTGGAGAGGCAATGGCACTCTCAAAAGAACGTAAAAACGAAATTATCGCGGAATTCGCGACAAAACAAGGTGACACAGGTTCACCGGAAGTACAAGTGGCTGTGTTGACTGAACAAATCAACACATTGAACGACCACCTTCGTACACACAAGAAAGACCACCACTCACGTCGCGGTCTCTTGAAAATGGTTGGACGTCGTCGTAACTTGCTTACGTACCTTCGTAACAAGGACGTTACACGTTACCGTGAATTGATTCAACGCCTCGGTCTCCGTCGTTAATCGATTGAGACTGTTTAACGGGCTGGGACAACGTCCTAGTCCGTTTCTTCTTTTTTAAGGAAAATGATTAGACATTCGTTGGAATGAGTTACATAATAAACTAGATAAGGTTTGAGAGGAGAATGTACATGTTAGGTACGAAACAAGTATTCTCTACAGAGTGGGGCGGACGCCCACTGTCTGTAGAGGTCGGCCAACTTGCGAAGCAAGCAAACGGCTCGGCACTCGTGCGTTATGGAGATACGGTTGTCCTTGCGACAGTGACGGCTTCAAAAGCACCAAAAGATTTAGACTTCTTCCCATTGACGGTCAACTATGAGGAGAAACTTTACTCGGTCGGTAAAATTCCAGGTGGTTTCCTTCGCCGTGAAGGTCGCCCGGGTGAAAACGCGATTTTGACATCACGTCTCATCGACCGCCCGATTCGTCCGCTCTTCCCAGACGGATTCCGTCATGACATTCAAGTCATGATTTACGTCATGTCAAACGACCCAGATTGCTCGGCTGAAATGGCGGGTATGCTAGGAACATCGATCGCGCTCTCGATTTCAGATGTACCGTTTGACGGTCCAATCGCTGGCGTGACAGTCGGACGTGTAGACGGTGAATTCGTCATCAATCCGACGACGGCTCAGTTGGAGAAAACGGACCTTGAACTTCAAGTTGCAGGGACATCGACAGCCATCAACATGGTTGAAGCAGGTGCGAACGAAGTGCCTGAGGACATCATGCTCGAGTCGATCTTGTTTGGACATGAAGAAATCAAGCGTTTGATCGCATTCCAACAAGAAATCGTAGAAGCCGTCGGAAAACCTAAATTCGAATACACGGTCTCGAAATACGATGAGGCGCTTACTGCTGAACTCGAAGCAGCTCGTCCTGAAATCGTAGAAGCGGTTCAAGTGGAAGAGAAACATGCTCGTGACGAAGCCATCAACGAAGTGATTGCGAAATATGTCGCGATGTATGAAGAACGTCTTGCTGACGAGCCATCGAAACTCGGTGAAGTTTCAGGGATTTTGAACAAGTTCGTCAAAGATGAAGTCCGTCGTTTGATCACGGTCGAAAAAGTCCGCCCAGACGGACGTCGTCCAGACGTGATTCGTCCGCTCGCGTCAGAAGTCGGATTACTCCCACGCGCACACGGTGTCGGTCTCTTCACACGTGGTCAAACACAGGTCATGTCGGTCGCGACTCTCGGTGTCATCGGTGATGCGCAAATCATCGACGGAATCGGTCTAGAAGAGAACAAACGCTTCATGCACCACTATAACTTCCCGCCGTTCTCAGTCGGTGAAGCACGTCCTGTCCGTGCACCAGGTCGTCGAGAAATCGGTCACGGGGCACTCGGTGAACGTGCACTTCTTCCAATTATTCCGAAAGAAGCAGACTTCCCGTATACGATTCGTCTCGTTTCAGAAGTACTCGAATCAAACGGTTCAAGTTCACAAGCTTCGATTTGTGGGTCGACACTCGCATTGATGGATGCAGGTGTGCCAATCAAAGCGCCAGTCGCTGGGATTGCCATGGGTCTTATCATGGAAGGTGAGCATTACACGGTCTTGACAGATATTCAAGGACTTGAAGACCACCTTGGGGATATGGACTTCAAAGTAGCTGGAACGAAAGACGGGATCACTGCCCTTCAAATGGATATCAAGATTGCCGGAATCACGCGTGAAATTCTAGAAGAAGCGCTTGAACAGGCACGTGTCGGTCGTTTACACATTCTTGACCACATGCTTGAGACGTTGGATACACCACGTACACAATTGTCGAAATACGCACCGAAGATTGTGACGATGACAATCAATCCGGATAAAATCCGCGACGTCATCGGACCAGGTGGGAAGATGATCAACAGCATCATCGACCAAACGGGCGTCAAGATCGACATCGAACAAGATGGTACGGTCTTCATCGCCTCGACGGACCAAGAAGGAATCGATCTTGCCATGTCTATGATCGGTGACATTGTCCGTGAAGTCGTCGTCGGTGAAGTATACGATGCTACCGTACGTCGCATCGAGAAATTCGGCGCATTCGTCGAGTTATTCAAAGGGAAAGATGCACTCGTACACGTATCCGAATTCAGCCTTGAGCGTGTCGCAAACGTCGAGGATGTTGTGAAGCTTGGCGATGCGATTCAAGTCAAAGTCACTGAAATCGATGACAAAGGTCGTGTCAACGCATCACGAAAAGCGCTCATCTTAGAAGGATTGTCTCCTGAAGAGCGTGAGGCATACGAAGCGAAACGGAAGGCAGCACGTGAAAGCCGTCCACCTCGCGAAAGCCGTCCGCCACGTCGTGACGGGGACCGTCGTCCACCGCGCTCGACAAATTAATTATTCTGGCCATCGTCTTGGTGCGATGGCCTTTTTCATAGGAGTGAGAATATGGAATGGATGACACTAGAGAACGGTGTTCGAATCATCATCGAACCAATCGATGGTTCACTCAGCACCTCAACCGGGGTATTTATTAAAGCCGGAACACGTACAGAAACTTTTGAGAACATCGGCATCAGCCATTTGATTGAACATATGCTGTTCAAGGGCACCGCATCCAAAAGCGCAAAAGAGATTGCTTCCTTTTTCGATGAGCTCGGTGGAAGCGTCAACGCATTCACCTCGAAAGACCATACATGCTTTTATGTAAAAACGCTCGATGAACACGCGATCATGGCGCTCGACGTACTGACAGATATGCTGTTTGAGTCGGTGCTCGATGCACAGGAGTTGGAAAAAGAAAAGCGTGTCGTTGTGGAAGAAATTAAAATGTATGAGGACACGCCGGAAGATCTCGTTCATGAACTATTGGCCATTGCGGCGTATCGTGACGATATCCTCGCTCAACCTATTTTAGGGACGGAGGAGAGTGTCAATCGATTGACACGTGACCAGCTCGTCGAATACTTACAGCAACAGTATACGGCCGAGCAAATTGTCGTCTCGATTGCAGGTCATGTTTCTGAAGAATTGATTGAGGCGGTAAAACGTAGGTTTGCTCACATCCCTTCTAGGGAATCGTCGAAAGAAATCAATCAACCGGAACTGTTCCATGACACATTGTCGAAACAAAAAGAAACGGAGCAAGCCCACCTCTGCTGGAACTACGAAGCGATTCCCGCGACGGATGACCGTTTGCCTCACTTGGCATTGATGAACAACGCAATCGGCGCGACGATGTCTTCGCGTTTATTCCAGTCCATCCGTGAAGAAGAAGGATTAGCTTATTCCATTTACTCTTACTACACGACGTTTTCCGATCACGGTACGTTTACCATTTATGTCGGTACGTCACCGGATACGTTAGAACAAGTCGAAGTCATCCTTGAGAGAGAGATGAAGCGACTTGTCGCAGAAGGTTTGACTGCTGAGGAAGTAGACAAAGGCAAGCGACAATTGAAAGGATCGATCGCCCTCGGGAATGAAAGTTCGAGTGCCCGCATGAACCGGAACGGACGGAACTTGCTATTGCTCGACGAAGTCGAGCCGATTGAACAAGTGATTGAGAAAGTAGAACGGATTGAACGCGATGAGGTCAATGCATTGATTCGTGAGGTGTTGAACCATCGCCCGGCGAAGTCATCTGTCCTCCCAAACGAAGCGTGACTTGAAACCGAATTGTAAGTTCTCTACACTGATTAAGAGGTATTCTTTAGTTTGGATAGGATACAGGTGAAAGAAGGGAAAGACTTGAACTTAACGGATTTAGTGAAGACGATACAACTAATTAATCAACCAAATCTAGAAGGCATCGTCGTGACGCATGTGACGACGGACTCGCGAGAAGTTGTGCCGGGAACGCTGTTTGTCGCCATCAAAGGCTATACGGTCGATGGGCATGAATATGCGGCACAAGCGGTAGCGCGAGGCGCGGTGGCAGTCGTTAGCGAACGACCGCTCGACCTGTCAGTGCCAAACTTGATTGTGCGTGACAGCTCGCGTTCAATCGGGTTGTTGGCTTCGGCCTTTTATGCGTATCCATCTGAACAGATGCGACTGTTCGGGATCACGGGAACGAATGGGAAAACGACGACGACGACGATTTTACGAGACGTCCTCGATGTCCTCGGTCATTCGACCGGTTTGATTGGGACCGTTGAAGTACGCATCAACGATAAAATCGTTCCAAGTAAAAATACGACGCCTCAAAGTTCAGAACTTCAACAGTTGTTGGCACAAATGCGTGATGAGGGCGTGACGGACGTGATGATGGAAGTGTCCTCACACGGTCTTGAGCTCGGACGTGTCATCGGAACTGATTTTGACATCGTGGGCTTCACGAACTTGACACACGATCACCTAGATTTTCATGGAACGTTTGAAAACTATGCACGTGCAAAAGGGTTATTGTTCGCTCAACTCGGTCAAATGGCCTCACGTGGAAAAGTAGCCGTCTTGAACGCGGACGATGCACAAACGCCTCTTTATGAGACGATGACCGGTGCGAAAGTAATAACATATGGGATTGATGCGCAAGCAGACTTGATGGC
This sequence comes from Exiguobacterium sp. 8H, assembly GCF_902506255.1. Taxonomy (GTDB): domain Bacteria; phylum Bacillota; class Bacilli; order Exiguobacteriales; family Exiguobacteriaceae; genus Exiguobacterium; species Exiguobacterium profundum. Next base: position 478,089 of record NZ_LR733429.1, read on the forward strand.
AACGGACATTGAACAGACGTTGTCTCAGACCAGCTTTACATTGAATTACCAAGGCGCAAAACTTCCGGTAACGGTCCAGTTCATCGGTCGTTTCAACGTGTACAATCTATTGTTGGCGACGGGTTGTCTTCTCGCTGCCGGTTACTCGCTTGAGCGAATTGCAAAAGCACTTGAGATGATTCATCCGGCCAAGGGACGGATGCAACGTTTAGACGTCCCAGGTTACAACGTATATGCGGACTATGCTCATACACCGGATGGCATCGAACAGTGTCTGAAGTCGCTCGTCGGCGTACCAAAAGAAAAGATTATCTTTTTGATTGGGACAGGTGGAAACCGTGACGTCACAAAACGTCCGGCAATGGGCGAGATGGCTTCGTCCTATGCCGGTACCGTCATCATCACGACAGATGATCCACGATTCGAAGCGTATGAGTCCATTACAAAAGGGATTGCGGCCGGGATGACCCATGACAACTTTGTTGAAATCGGGGATCGAGAAGAAGCGGTCCGTTATGCGGCCCGTTTAGCGAAACCGGACAACATCATCGTGCTAGCAGGAAAAGGGCACGAAAAGTACCAAATTATCGGAAATGAAAAATTGCCGCTCGACGAAGAGGCGATTGTACGAGCGACCATTTTGAATACGGAGGAAGCATGATTTATGGCAGTACAACCAATTACGTTGACAGAAAAAGAACATGACGACTTCGTCAAAACACACGACCGTGGAGATTTGTTGCAACTATCGAGTTGGGGAGATGTGAAGCGCCAAAATGGCTGGACTTCAGAACGTGTCGCGGTTGCGCGAGACGGCGTGACGTCCGGTGTCGCTTTACTTTTGTTTAAACGTGTCCCGAAATTACCATACACATTGTGTTATGCCCCACGCGGATTTGTCGTGGACTACGAAGATTTGGCATCGCTGCAGGCGCTCGTGAAAGAAGCAACACGTGTCGCGGTGGCACATAAAGCCATCGTCGTAAAAATCGATCCAAACATTGATCGCGATGAGATGCCAGGGCTATTGACCGAAATGGCTGCCATCGGGTTTAAACATAAGGGATATGGCGGTGGATTTGATTACGCCCAACCTCGTTTTACCATGGAAACGGATTTGCGCCCGAGTGAGAAAGATATTTTTGCGAAATTCCATCATAAGTTCCGCTACAACGTCCGCCTCGCGGAGAAAAAGGGAATTGTTTGCAAGGAGGTCGGTCGTGACGGACTCAAAACGTTCGCCGATTTGATGAAAGTAACAGGGGAACGTGACGGATTCGCTACGCGAGGGCTCGATTATTTTGAGAACCTATACGATTGTCTGCAACCGAACGATGCCCGTCTCTTCTTGACAACCCTCGAACCGAAAATCGCACTCGAACAGCAACAGGCAACGCTAGAAAAAGCGAAGAAAGAGTTGGCGAAGATTGAACGGGGTCTTGAGAAAGAAACGATTGAGAAGAAGCGTAACAGTCTTTTGAACCGCAAGGAACAGACGGAAGCACAAATTCAGAAAGCGGAGCAAGCCCTCCCTGAGCTAGTCGAACTTGATCAGACCTATCCGAACGGTCTCGTCTTATCAGGTGGTCTGTTGACACTCGCAGGACGGCGCTCTTATTACTTATACGGAGCCTCGTCAAATGAATTCCGTGAATTTATGCCGAACCACTTGATGCAGTGGACGATGATGCAGGCGGCCAAAGAGAGTGGCGCCGAGCGATACGACTTCGGCGGGGTATCAGGAAGTACGGACCCGGATGATGAGTATGCTGGTCTATACGCATTCAAATCGGGATGGGGAAGCGACATGATTGAAAAGGTCGGGGAATTCGACCTCGTCTTGAATCGTCCTTTGTATATGGCTCTCGAAAAAGGATTGCCACTCTTAAAAGGGCTGCGTAAACGGTTAAGAAGATGAGGTGGACAGGCGTGTTATCTCTTGCAATGGTCGCCTTTCTGATTGGCATTACGCTCGCTTACTTTTATATGCAACCGGAACCGGTGCCTTGGGTAGATGAACCGACGTTTGAAGCGGATATGTGTGTGCGGGACGTGGAGGAAGAAAATGCGATCTTGACAAGGTCGAAGATTGATTTTGACCGGTTGCATCCGTTAGTCGCCAATCGGGGAGAATCGTTCATTCGATTAGCCCATTCTTGTCTAGACCTTGAAGTACGCCTCACTTCTGGATACCGTTCTGCCAAAGAACAGAATGCGCTGTATGCGCAAGGACGGTCTGAACCCGGGCAAGTGGTGACCAATGCGAAGGCGGGTCAGAGCTATCATAACTACGGTCTTGCTGTGGATTTCGTCATCATCCATAACAATAAGACCGACTATGACCTGAATACGGATCGTAATCGGAATGACATTCCTGACTGGCAAGAACTCGGGGAGTTAGGGAAGGCGCTCGGGTTTGAATGGGGCGGAGACTGGAACTCATTCCCGGACTATCCTCACCTCCAGATGGACTTCGGTTTGTCGATTCGTCAACTTGTTGCAGGGAAACGACCTGACAAAGAAGAGACGGCACCTCTTGCCGATGCACTAAAACCTCTATTAGATTAAACGGAAATGTTGGCAATGAAGCCGTTTTCCGCTACAATATTCAGTAGCGATAAGGGGACGAAACAGAATATGAATCATTTAGGAGGTTTTTGTTAGTGTCAAAAAAGAAGACAGAGAATATTAGCGTCTTTGCGCTTGGAGGCGTAGGCGAAATCGGGAAGAACATGTACGTCGTGGAACTAGACGACGACATCTTCGTCATCGATGCCGGTCTAATGTTTCCAGGCGATGAGATGCTCGGGATTGATATCGTCATCCCAGACATCACATACTTAAAAGAAAATAAAGATCGTGTACGGGCGATTTTCATCACCCATGGTCACGAAGACCATATCGGTGGACTCAGCTACGTCTTACGCGACTTGAAACACGTCCCAGTTTACGGGACGAAATTGACCCTCGGGTTGATTGAATTGAAATTAAAAGAGGCCGGTTTGTTGAAAGAAGTCGACCTTCGCATGATTGATGCCAAAACGAAATTGACTATCGCTGATCATTTCATCACGTTTTTCCGCGTCAATCACTCGATTCCCGACTGCGTTGGCGTATGTATTCAAACGTCTCAAGGTGCGATCGTCCATACCGGAGACTTCAAGTTTGATTACACGCCTGTCGATGGTAAACAATCTGACTTCAATAAATTAGCAGCAATCGGACAACGTGGCGTTCTTGCGCTTCTTTCCGACTCGACGAACGCCGAGCGACCGGGGCAAACCGGTTCAGAGTCAATCGTTGGAGCTGAATTGAACGATGTCATCTATCAAGCGGAAGGTCGGGTTATCGTGGCATCATTCGCCTCGAACGTCCATCGCTTGCAACAAGTATTTGCAGCAGCAGAAGCGAATGATCGTAAAGTCGCGGTCGTCGGTCGTAGTATGGTCAACATCGTCGAAGTTGCGCAAAAATTAAACTACTTGCGCTTCAAGGCGAAGACTCTCGTTGAGTTGTCCCAAGTTAACCGTCTACCGGATAACAAGGTCGTCATTTTAACGACAGGTTCGCAAGGGGAGCCGATGGCGGCGTTGACTCGCATGGCACGTAATGCCCACAAACAAGTCAACATTCGATTGAATGACACGGTCGTCATTGCGGCGACACCGATTCCAGGGAATGAGAAGTCGGTTTCTAAAACGATTGACTTATTGTTCCGTTCGGGTGCGAACGTCATTTATAATCAGCGAAAAGTCCACGTATCTGGACACGGTTCAGCGGAAGAATTGAAGTTGATGCTCAACCTTGTCAAACCGAAGTACTTCTTACCGATTCACGGCGAATATCGTATGCAGATGGCACACTCGAAACTCGCAGAACAAGTGGGTGTCAAACCGAACAACATCTTCATCGTTGAAAAAGGTGACGTCGTTGAGTTCACGGGTCGAAAAGCCCGCATGAGCCGAAAAGTCCCTGCAGGTAACGTCTTGATTGACGGAATCGGTGTTGGGGACGTTGGAAACATCGTCTTACGAGACCGTCGTTTGTTGTCACAAGATGGAGTTGTCCTCTGCGTGGTCACGTTGAATCGGAAACAGAAGAAATTGATTTCAGGACCTGAACTCATCTCACGTGGTTTCGTGTACATGCGCGAATCGGAGGAAATGATTTCAGAGGCAAACCGTATTGTCACGAAACAGATTGAAAAGAGTCTGCAGGCTGGCAGTGATTGGACCGAATTGAAATCAAATATCCGCGAGCGACTTAGCGTCTTCTTATTCGAGCAGACGAAACGTCGTCCGATGATCTTGCCGATCATCATGGAGATTTAATGGAATGAGAGTGAGGCAAAAGTCATCTGACTTTTGCCTTCTTTTTTTAGGAGGAACTGATGTGGCTCAAAAAACAAGAAAGACTCCCGTAAAGCGAAAGCGCCCAGCGACGCGAAATACGAGGAACCGTAAAAAACAACCGATTGCGCCACGTACATATGGGTGGGGCTTCTTTGTCCTCGCCATCGTCGCATTCGTATTTGCCTTTTTTGATTTAGGGTGGATCGGTAAACAGTTATCTGATTTATCCGTCTATCTTTTTGGAGGATGGGGTGCGCTCACTTACTTGATGATGGCTGTGTGGTTATGGATTGTTCTCACTCCGATGAAACCGATGCGACGAGCGGGATTATTCGCAATGCTCGCCTCATTCTTACTATTCGGGGACTTACTTTGGGGAGAGGCAAGGGGCGGCATCAATGCCACTTTCTATAACTTGAACCAATATTTATTCTCAGACTTCGGGATTGTCTTTTTAGGGATCGTCTGCTTCCTCGTCGGTGTCTCGTTTTATGCCCCGACTATTTGGGGGACACTCTTTCATCGCATGCAGGAATCCGTCACAGCAGTCAGAAACGAATGGCGAGCCAGACCGAAAGTGGAGAAGCAGCAAGAGGCGAAACGAACGCGCAAGACCTCACCTCGTCCAAAATTAACGGAAGCGCAATCGGACCCGGAAGTAGAGTCAGACGTGGTCACGATGCAAGACATTCCAATCGTCGGATTTAGTGAGAAAGTCGTAGCAGAAAAAAGAGAGACGGAAGATCAACCTCGAACGGATTCTTCGGAAGTCGATTCCACAATCACGACCGAGGAGATGATGATGACTGCGGCCCAAGATGTCTCGGATACATACGAGCTTCCGCCATTCTCGAATTTGAAAGAGCCCGTCATTACGGATTTGTCTGGTGAGAATGCACGATTGAAAGAAAATGCATCCAAACTTGTAAAGACGCTTAAGTCATTCGGGGTCGGTGTCAAAGTGTTAAAGATTCACCTTGGTCCAACCGTCACAAAATATGAACTACAACCGGATATCGGTGTGAAAGTCAGTCGCATCACCTCATTAAGTGATGATTTGGCATTGGCGCTCGCTGCAAAAGATATTCGGATTGAAGCTCCGATTCCGGGTAAAGCCGCTATTGGTATTGAAGTGCCGAACCAGGAGGTCGCACCGGTATGCTTACGTGAAGTACTGGAAGCGGAGCCGGTGAAACAAGATGACTCGAAGTTGCTCGTCGCACTCGGTCGGAGTATCAGTGGCGAGACGGTTGGGATCTCTCTCAATAAAATGCCGCATTTGCTTGTTGCAGGATCGACAGGATCAGGTAAATCTGTCTGTATCAACGGCATGATCGTGTCACTCTTGATGCGTTCTCGTCCGGATGAGGTCCGACTCATGATGATTGATCCGAAGATGGTCGAGTTGAACGTCTATAACGGAGTGCCACACCTGTTGACACCGGTCGTCACGGATCCGAAAAAAGCCGCCCAGGCACTGAAGCAGGTCGTCGCAGAAATGGAACGGCGGTATGAACTGTTTAGTCGATATGGAGTTCGCAATATCGAAGGTTACAATGAACTCGTCGATCAGTCGGATGACGAGGATGCGAAACGTTTACCGTTCATCGTCGTAATCGTCGATGAATTGGCGGACTTGATGATGGTGGCATCAAATGATGTCGAAGATGCCATCATGCGACTTGCACAAATGGCACGGGCTGCGGGTATTCATATGGTCCTCGCGACACAGCGCCCATCTGTCGACGTCATCACAGGAGTCATCAAGGCGAACATTCCGTCCCGCATCGCCTTTGCCGTCTCTTCTCAAACCGATTCAAGGACCATCCTTGATGGTGGCGGGGCGGAAAAGTTGCTTGGACGCGGTGACATGTTGATGCTTGCAAACGGAATGAACAAGCCGGTCCGTGTACAAGGTGCATTCGTCTCCGATCAAGAAGTCGAGACGGTCGTCAATCATGTCATCGCGCAACAACGTGCGCAATATGTGGAAGCGATGATGCCAAAAGAAGAGGAAGTGACGACGATTGATTCGGATGATTCATTGTTCGGAGAAGTCGTGCAATTCGTCATGACACAAGAAACGGCATCAACTTCGATGATTCAACGCAGATTCCGAATCGGGTATAATCGTGCCGCCCGTTTGATTGACTCACTTGAGGAAGCGGGGTATGTCGGTCCATCAGAAGGTTCGAAACCGAGGAAAGTACTCATTCAAGAGCAAACAGAATAATAATAAAAAACGAACGATTATATATCGATATATATAATCGTTCGTTTTTTAATGCTATTTATACGATATAGAAATATTCGCTCTATCCTTAGATGTTCGCTATAATATAAATGTAATATAGCACATATGTCCTATATACTGAATTAGTACATACTTTTAAAAACTACTGAAACGCTTACATTTTTTAATAACGTTTACATTTTACAAAAGTTTTTCAATGGGGATGAAAATGAGTAAATTGGACTCAAAGGTACGGTTCGGCATGTTCCGAAAAAATATTTCCCTGATTCCGAACAAAAACTATTGCGTTCTAATTCTCGAATCCCTATACTTAATATTGGCAAGGACATTCATACGTCAGATGTCTGAGCACTGGTAAGTAAATTAAAGGTGGTGAGGCCAATGTCGATTAAGCTCGATCATCGATTGCTCTATCTTCGAGTGATTGAGAAAATTAAGCAAGATATCGACGCTGGTGTCTATCGTGAAGGGGAGAAGTTACCTTCAGAATTTGAACTTTCGAAGCAACTTGGAGTCAGTCGAGCGACACTTCGCGAAGCGCTCCGGATTCTCGAAGATGAGAAATTTGTCGTGCGAAAGCATGGGGTAGGAACATTTATCAGTTCTAAACCGCCATTCACGTCAGGAATTGAGGAATTGTTCAGTGTCACTGACATGATCACACGAGCAAAGATGACACCAGGAACGAAAGTATTGGTGGCCGAGAAAGTGTTGGCAACAGAGAGAGAAGCCGAGCGTCTCAAGATTGAGCCGAACTCACCGATTTATCGAATTGTACGAATTCGATATGCGGACGACACACCGGTTGTGTATTGTGTCGATAAAGTGCCGGCCCATCTCGTCTCGAATCCTGAGGCATTGACTGAAGGGAAATCTTTGTTTGATTCTCTCGAAAAAGAGGTAGGACGTCGAGTCGCTTATGCGATCACGCACATCGAACCGAGTGTCAGCGCTGAAATCTCGTCACAACTTCAGACGGACCAACCGTTACTCGCTTTAAAACAATTGCATTATGATGAGAGTGATTTACCATTACTCGATTCGGCCAACTTTTTCCGTGCTGATCGATTCGACTTCCATGTCGTACGTAAACGAGTTTAAACGAGCAGTTTCTGGACGGAAGAGTTATTTTTGGGGAATAGCGTGAAAGCGCTTTCTTATACCGGTGTAAAGACTACTGATAACATGACAACAAAAATTGTTATGAACCGAAAGGGGAAACACGACGATGATGAACAAAAAGAAAACGATTCTCTCAGCTTTAGCAGCAGGACTCACACTCTCTACAGTACTCGCAGCATGCGGTGGAGATGACAACGAAGGCTCATCTTCAAACGGTGAAGGCGGAGAAGGTAGCGACTTCAAAGTTGCAATGGTCACGGATACTGGTGGTGTTGATGACAAGTCATTCAACCAATCAGCTTGGGAAGGTTTGAAAAAGTTTGGTGAAGAAAATAGCTTAACTGAAAACGAAGGATACAAATATCTTCAATCAGCAAAACAAGCAGACTATCAGCCTAACTTGCAACAATTGGCACGTGATCAATTTGATTTGATCTACGGAATCGGTTTCTTGATGGCAGAGGATATCGGAAAAGTTGCAGAACAATTCCCTGATAACAACTTTGCAATCGTTGACTCGGTTGTAGATGCACCGAACGTTGCTTCAATCACGTTTAAGGAACAAGAAGGTTCATTCCTCGTAGGTGTAGTAGCTGGTCTTACAACGACGACTGATAAAGTTGGTTTCATCGGTGGAGTAGAATCAGACTTAATCAAGAAATTTGAAAATGGATTTAAAGCTGGTGTCATGGCTGTAAACCCTGATGCAACAATCGACGTAAAATATGCTGAAGACTTCAACTCAGCTGAAAAAGGAACTGCAATTGCGTCAGGTATGTATGGATCAGGATCGGATATCATCTATCACGCAGCTGGTGGTACAGGTGTAGGTGTATTCACTGAAGCGAAAAACCGTAAGAAAAACGGTGAAGATGTTTGGGTAATCGGGGTTGACCGTGACCAGTACGAAGAAGGTCTTCCAGAGAACGTTACTCTTACGTCAATGGTTAAACGTGTAGATACAGCGACACTCGAAGTGTCGAAAATGGCAATGGACGGTAAGTTCCCAGCTGGTGAAGTGGTTGAATTCTCACTTAAAGATGAAGGTGTAGGAATCGCACCAACTTCTGAAGAAAATGTTGCTGCAGACGTGCTCACTAAAGTTGATGAGTATCGTCAACAAATCATCGATGGTGATGTTGTTGCACCAGCAACTGACGCTGAGTTCGAAGAGTTCATGAAAAACGTAAAATAATTTGTTTGAGTTGAGGGGGGACCCATGTGGTCTCCCTTTACTTAAAGTTAGGGGTGAACTTCCTTGGAATATGTAATTGAAATGCTAAATATTCGCAAAGAGTTCGGTACGTTCGTTGCGAACGACAATATCACGCTCCAATTGCGTAAAGGAGAAATCCATGCACTTTTAGGAGAAAACGGGGCCGGGAAATCGACGCTCATGAACGTGTTGTTTGGTCTCTATCAGCCTGAAGGCGGAGAGATTCGCGTACACGGAAAGAAAGTGGATATTGAAAATCCGAACATCGCCAACGAACTTGGGATCGGAATGGTCCATCAACATTTTATGTTGGTTGAAAAATTCACGGTCACTGAAAATATCATTCTTGGTCTTGAGCCAAAGAGTGGCATCACAATCGATCGCGCCACTGCTCGTAAGAAGGTCATGGAGATTTCGGAGCAATACGGACTTAGAATTGATCCGGATGCGAAGATTGAAGATATTTCAGTCGGCATGCAACAACGTGTTGAAATCTTGAAGACGCTCTATCGTGGAGCAGATATTCTGATTTTTGATGAACCGACGGCAGTGTTGACACCACAAGAGATTCAAGAACTTATCCAAATTATGAAACGTCTGATTGCTGAAGGTAAGTCGATCATCTTGATTACGCACAAGCTGAAGGAAATCATGCAAGTTGCGGACCGTTGTACTGTCATTCGTCGTGGACGCTACATTGGAACGGTCGAGGTCGACGAGACGGTAAATGAAGACAGTTTAGCCGAAATGATGGTTGGTCGCGAAGTTAACTTTGATGCAGAATATTCGAAAGCTGATCCACAACAAGTCGTTCTGGACGTTCAAAACCTCGTCGTCAAAGATGGTCGCGGTTTGAAAGTCGTTGAAGGATTGGATTTACAGATTCGTGCTGGAGAAGTACTCGGAATTGCCGGGATTGATGGGAATGGTCAGACGGAGTTGATTGAAGCCATTTCAGGTTTGAAAAAGCCGGAGTCTGGTAAAGTGTTGCTCAACGGAAAAGATGTCACCGGACACACACCGCGTAAGATGACCGAGGCAGGGATCGGACACATCCCGCAAGATCGTCATAAACACGGACTTGTTCTTGACTACTCGATTCGTGACAACATGGTACTTCAAACGTACTATAAAGAACCGTTCTCGAAACGAGGTCTCATGAACTATAAAGCTGTGGCTGAGAAGGCAAAGGCGTTGATTGAGAAGTTTGACGTCCGAACTCCATCAATTGATGTTCCAGCTCGTGCCCTCTCGGGAGGGAACCAACAGAAAGCGATCATTGCACGTGAAGTCGATCGCTCACCAGATTTACTCATCGCCGCTCAACCGACTCGTGGTCTCGACGTAGGTGCGATTGAATTTATTCACGAGCAGCTTATTAAAGAACGTGAAAAAGGACGCGCCGTCTTACTCATTTCGTTTGAACTTGATGAGATTTTACACGTATCCGACCGTATCGCTGTTCTCTACGAAGGAAAAATTGTAGGGATTCGTGATCCGAAAGAGACGACGGAGCAAGAGCTTGGCTTCTTGATGGCCGGCGGTCAGAGAGGGGACGAAACAGAATGAAAAAATTAAGTTTAAACCAACTTCTCATTCCATTCCTATCCATCATTTTAGGACTACTCGTCGGTGCTATCGTCATGTTGATTGGTGGATACGACCCGGTTCAAGGGTTTATCTCGTTATTTGAAGGCATGTTTGGTAGTCCGTATGCCGTCGGTGAAACATTGCGTGCTGCAGCCCCGCTTATTTTCTCAGGTCTTGCGGTTGCTTTCGCCTTCCGTACAGGACTATTCAACATCGGGGTAGAAGGACAAGTGTTAATTGGATGGGTCGCAGCCGTCTATGTAGGAATCAACTTCGACTTGCCGATGTTTATCCATTTACCGCTCGCACTTCTTGCGGCAATGGTTGCAGCAGCAATTTGGGCGTTTGTTCCTGGATTCTTGAAAGCGAAGTTTTATGTTCATGAAGTCATTACGTCTATCATGATGAACTATATTGCCTTATACACGACAAACGCGATTTTGCGTAACGTCATCGGCGTAACAAACGAGCGTACGGAGTCGATCAAAGATTCAGCGTCACTTGCTTCGCCATGGCTCCAAGAATTGACGACGTATTCACGTCTACACTGGGGTGTGCTTGTCGCTGTGCTTGCAGCAATCGTGTACTACTACATCCTTCAACGTACGACACTCGGTTATGAGTTACGTGCCGTCGGGTTTAACAAACATGCGTCACAATATGCAGGGATGAGCGTCAACCGTAACATCGTCCTATCGTTCGTCATCTCCGGTATGTTCGCTGGTCTCGCTGGAGCGATGGAAGGTCTTGGAACATTCGGCAGTATGACCCTCTCGGCATCGTTCACTGGTGTCGGATTTGATGGGATTGCCGTCGCCCTACTCGGTGCGAACACCGCGATTGGGGTCATTCTAGCAGCGATTCTCTTCGCAGGGTTGAACATCGGCGGATTGGCGATGCAACTTGGTGCGAACGTACCGTCAGAGCTCGTCAAAGTTATCATCGCAGCCATCGTGATCTTTGTAGCGTCTGGATATGCGATTAACTATGTCATTGAGAAACTTAAAGGAAATCGTAAGAAAGGAGTGGAGAAAAAATGAACTTCTTAGAAGTCCTTTATATCGTCGTTCCGGTTGCGCTTGCCTATGCGACTCCACTCATTATCGCAGCACTTGGTGGAATCTTTAGTGAACGTTCTGGTGTCGTCAACATCGCCCTTGAAGGAATCATGGTCATCGGTGCCGCGACAGGAATCATCACGACGCTCACCTTGACTGATTTAGGTGTTGGAGCCTCTAGTCCATGGATTGCCTTACTTGTTGCCATGGTAGTCGGTGCATTGTTCTCCCTCTTCTTGGCTGTTCCTGCCATCCTTTGGCGTGCGGACCAGACGGTTCTCGGGGTGGCCATCAACATGCTCGCCATCGGTCTCGCCATCTTCGTCGTGCGTGTTCTTTACAACAAAGGACAGACGGACTTTATCGAGTACCGGATCGCAAAAGAGAATGTACCCTTTTTATCAGATATTCCCGTGTTAAAGATGTTCTTTATTAACGTTCAGTACACGTCGTTCGTTGCAATCGCCTTGGCGTTCGTCGTCTGGTTCGTCATCTTCAAGACGCCGTTTGGACTTCGTCTTCGTTCGGTAGGGGAACATCCGATGGCCGCTGATACGATGGGAATCAACGTCACGAAAATGCGCTTCATGGGCGTCATGCTCTCTGGTGCGTTTGGTGGTCTTGCCGGAGCGGTTTATGCTGTAACGGTCACGACGAACTTCAGTGGAACGACAATCGTTGGTCAAGGGTTCTTGGCGATTGCCGCAATGATTTTCGGTAAATGGAATCCGCTCGGTGCGCTTGGTGCCGGATTATTCTTTGGATTCGCTCAAGCCCTTTCGATTATCGGAAGCAACTTACCGGTCATCAACAACGTGCCGCAGCTCTTGCTCTTGATTGCGCCATACGCGCTCACGATTCTTGCTCTCGCTGGACTCGTTGGTCGTGCGGATGCGCCGAAGTCGGTCGGTATCCCATATATTAAAGGGAAACGTTAATTCGAGATAGGACATATGTCCATTTCATCCAGGTTGTTTGGTGCTTAAGCCAAACAACCTTTTTTGATATACTTGCCTAGAGATGTCATGATTAGACTAGGTTACATGCGAGAAACATAAAAAAAGACATATCGGTCAGAGGACCGATATGTCTTTCACGATTATTCGAATTTTAAAGCGTCTCCGTCGAACGACTCGTCCGCTACTTTGATCGAGTCTGTCGGACAACCCTCGAATGCATCCATCATGTCTTCATATAACTCATCTGGGATTTCAACAGTACCTGTGTTGTCATCCATTAAGTTGAACGCAAGACCTTCATCATCATAATCGTAAATATCTGGTGCTGCCGCGCCGCAAGCTCCGCATGCAATACATGTATCTTTATCGACGATTGTAAATTTTGCCATGATAATAACCCTCCAAACGGTTCGTTTCTCTTAGAAATCATTCTACTGACTATGAGTAATTGTAGTCTACATACCCAATTATTTCAATGAGGAAACGAGCGTCTTTTTGGTAGGATAATGATTTTTTTAAGGAAGTGACGATTTGGTTCATTTAGCGGATGGAGTTCTACTGCTGGCCATTAAACGATTAAATGGAGAACGGAGTGAGCGAAGTCTCTACCATGTCCTGAATGGAAAGCGCTCGGCCACAACGCTACAGGACGCATTTTTTTACGAGTTGGAGCCTCTTTTTGGACAGTTTCCGCAGACGACTTATTCGTACGAGTCTGTGCTAAAACAACTTGAGAAAAGAGGATGGCTCGATCGTAAACGATTTAGATTGACAGAGGCGGGGGAACTGCTAGCTTCACCTGAATCGGTGGAGCAACTATTCAATCGGTTGGGCGGGGAGCGCCGTGATTATAACGCGACCACATGGAAACGCTTGAGTTTGTTCGTGCAGACGTTCATGTCAAAAGAACACGCCCGTACATTTTATCCTGTTCAAGCCGATCGTCCGGCAGAACAATGGGTTAAGCAGTTGTTACATCTTGATCGAGATTGGAAAACGCTCATGCGAACGTTTCATCAAGAGATTGAACAAGCGCTTGAACAAATTGGTGACCCGTATGCGACGGCCGTCGTCTATCGATTCACAGGGGCGTTTGATACGGGTCTGACATATGAACAAATTGCCAGCCTGCTACATGTTGATGCCGAGACAGCTCGTCTGTATTTTTTGGCCGGATGGAACGAACTGTTGATGGTCTTGCAGGATGATGCCAAACTACGTGGGTTTACGTACGGATTATCGACAGAACGGATGACTTATTCAGCGCGTGAGTCATATGAACTTTTCTTGAAGGGATACACGTTTCAACAGGTTCAAGCGAAGCGGAGATTACGTACGAGCACGATTGAAGACCATGTCGTCGAGATGGCGATGTATTTAGAAGTCTTCCCGCTCGAACAATTTGTACCGATGGAAGATGTGATTACGATTGAAGAGTTGCGGGATCTGAACAGCTGGGCGCTCAAACCGATATTTGAGAAAATGGAGAGTGTCAGTTATTTTCAAATTCGACTTGTCTTCGCAAGACTGAAACGAGGTGAGAGCTTTGTATGAAGCGACATTAAAACGAGTGTTCGGGTATGATTCGTTTCGTCCTGGGCAACACGACATCATTCACGCCGTAGTTGAAGGGCAGGATGTATTGGCCGTCATGCCGACCGGGGCGGGGAAGTCGTTGACGTTCCAACTCCCATCTTACATCAAAAATGAAGGGCTCACGGTGATAGTCTCACCCTTACTCTCTCTCATTGAGGACCAGATGCTTCATATACGAGAACGAGGAGAGCGTGGTGTCGCCCGTTTGACGTCGATGGAATCGGCTGAAGAAAAACAGGATATCATCAACCATTTGAAACGTTACCGCTTTTTATATTTATCACCTGAACAATTGGCAGTTCCCTATGTGACACGTGCCCTTGCGAATGTAAAAATTCAAATGCTCGTCATCGATGAGGCGCACTGCATCTCGCAATGGGGGCATGAGTTCCGGCCTGAGTATGCACGCTTGGGTGAGTTGAGAAAACAGATTGGGAGCCCTCAATGTATGGCGGTCACGGCGACTGCGCCAGAAGGCGTGAAACAGGACATCATTGAAAAGTTGGCACTGTTCTCACCCGAACAATTCGTCCACTCCGCCAATCGTCCGGAAATACGATTGTTGGTTGAACGATTGGAGAAAGAGAAGAAACTTGAGCGATTAAAAGAGTTGATTCAAGAGATTCCAAAACCTGCAGTCGTTTACACGGCGACCCGTCGCGAAGCGGAGGCGTTAGCCTTTGAGCTAGAGGACGCTTTGTTTTACCACGGAGGCATGTCTACGGAAGACAGGCGACTTGTGCAGTCCCAGTTTTTACGGGACGAAGTGTCGGTCATGGTATGCACGAGTGCGTTCGGGATGGGTGTGAACAAAGACAATGTCCGTTCCGTCGTTCATTTCCAATTGCCGGCTACCGTCGAGGCATACATGCAGGAAATCGGGCGGGCGGGACGCGATGGTCATTCGGCGTTTGCAGTCCTCCTGTATGCGGACGGGGACGAACGCATTCAACAGTTTTTAATAGACGGTCAATATCCGAAAGATGAGGACATGCGATTAGCCTACTTTGAACGTGAGAATGGGACGTCACTCGCGCAACTACCAAGATTGTTACGGATGAACGAAGAAGACCCGAAGTTTCTCCTGCTGAAGCAATTGTTGACAGAACGTTCGCTTCAAGAAGCCCTCGATTGGGTAAAAGAAAGAAAGCGAGATCGGTATCGTCAACTCGGGCAGATGATGGATTATGCCCTCATCCGGACATGCCGACGCGATTACTTGCTCCGTTATTTCTCCGAACAAACAGTCGATCAAGAAGAATGTTGTGATGTTTGTGGGCCGATTCTGTTCCCGGATACAACACAAATCGTCCGAAAAAATGTGACAGAATGGAAAATTCGGTTGACGCAAATCTTTTCCTTTGAATAATATCATAGTAAAATGATAAAAAAGGTAAAGGAGGGCATACGTTGCGACATCGGAATCAGGCGGATTCTTTACGCGAGCAATTGGCGGACACGTTGCCGTCTCGAGCTGAGAGGCAAGAGGGCGAACGGAAGAGGAAGTTAAATGATAACTGGATGAAGCGCCCGTTGGCGATGACATTGACCTTCGCCATGCTAGCGATTATTCTCATTTTCATATATATCGGGCGACATGCCATATTTTAAGCGAGGTGCGAACAGAGTTCGCATCTTTTTTTATACTTAAAAAATTCTCGATTGCACAATAAAAGGGGTAAACCTCTTGCATTGAGGATATACTTATATCATAAGAACGAGTAAGAGAGGAGGGCGGAAATGCCGAAATACTCCATTAAAACCGTGGCGACGTTGACCGGCGTCAATCCGACGACCATTCGGGCTTGGGAACGTCGCTATCAGTTTATCGTGCCGAGCCGAACGGAATCCGGTCACCGCCTATATTCAGATCAAGATGTCGAAAAAATCAAATGGGTCGTGGATAAGCAGAAAGAAGGGCTTTCTGTCTCACAAGCCATTCAACAACTTCATCAAGCGCCTGAGCCAGAACCGACAACGGCCAAACTATACGATGAAGAGTTGAAAGACGGGCTGCTCCATGCGTTGCTCTCATTTGATGAACGGACGGCCCATGATTTGATCAATCGTGCGTTTAATACGTTCAGTTTTGAAAAAGTGACGAAGGATGTGATTGGGCCGCTGCTCATGGAAATCGGTTCACGATGGGAGAATGGCTCGATTACGATTGCCCACGAGCATTTCGCCACGGCATTTTTACGAGCACGGCTTTCGACGCTGTCCCTTCAAATGCCGATGAACCCGTTCCTGCCACGTATCACGTGTGTCTGTGCACCCGGGGAGATGCATGAGATCGGATTATTGTTTGTCACGCTCTATTTGCGACAACATGGATACGACGTCATCTTTTTGGGAGCGGGTTTCCCAAAAGAAGATTTGAGTAAAGCGTTACATGATATTGACACTTCTTGTCTCATCTTCGCATGTACGCTGACTGAGCATATTCCGAACTTGTTAGAGGCGATGGATTATATTCAAAACGAGCATGCTGAATTAAAAATCGGTGCAGGTGGATATGCAGTCAGCCTAGAGAGAGAGCGATTCAATGGGTCATTTCTTGGCGACGCTCCTGAAGAGTGGACAAAATGGCTATCAACTATTTGACACGGGATGAAAACGGGAGTAGCTTATTATTAGGATTGACTATTCACTGGAGGTTTTCGATTGAGATTTGAAAAACAAACAAAAGAACATCTTCGTGTATATGTGACTGCGAATGAGCTCTCGTTACGTGGAATCGCCATCGATACGATCGTAGGGGAAAACGGTCAACAACTGTGGAAAGAACTACTTGAAACAGCAGAAAGTGAGTACGGATTTTCACCGCAAGGAGCGGTTGATTTGAATGTGACAATGTTCCCTCGCGATGGACTCGTCATCGATGTTCAAAAAGGTGAAGCGATTGCTGAGCTCGATGTCGAGCAGGTCGAGATTCGATTAACGATTGATGTAATCCATCATTTGATTTATCAGTTCGAGGACATTGAAGATGTGATCAACGCTTCGATTCGTCTTTTCCCGCATATACATGAAACCGAGCAGGGTGGCACGCTTTATCATTACAACGGTCATTACTACCTTCACTTCGTTGAGGTTCTTCCTTCGCAGGTAGAAGAACGACTCGCGGCCATTTTGTCCGAGTACGGCAAGACGACTACGGTCAGTCCGTACGTCATGATGGAATACGGAAAGACGATTCAAACTGAACAAGCCGTGAAAGAGCTGTACGATGCATTCGCATGAGTACGGCTTTTTTACTTTTCTGTTCCTATTGTTTTTAGGGTGTCCGTGTTATGATTAGACTTGAATTTTCAGTAGCTAGTTGAAGGAGAGATTGGAATGAAAGTCGCTGTTTTATATGGTGGAGTGTCAGGAGAACGAGAGGTATCTCTCACGAGCGGGCAAGGGATGATAGAAGCGTTGACGGAACGTGGTCATGAGGTCACGGCCATTGACTTTCATCCGAAACGGGCGAACGAGCTGTTAACATTGGATGTCAACGTCGTCGTCAGTGCGTTGCACGGGAAGTATGGTGAAGATGGTCGTGTGCAATCGTTATTAGAAATGGCTGGAATTCCTTATACGGGATCAGGTGTCTTGGCATCTGCTCTGGCGATGGATAAAGCGAGAGCAAAAATCATCTTCGCGGCATCCGGTATCCGAGTCGCTCGTGACGTCTTAATCGAGTCACGGGAATCAATCGATGCAAAAGTCGCTGAGTGGGGAATGGAGTTCCCATGTGTCGTCAAACCAGCGCAAGAAGGATCATCGAATGGTCTGACAATTGCAATGGACGAAACGATGTTACGTGAAGGAATTGAAAAGGCGTTTGCTTGTGATTCAGCGGTACTTGTTGAGCAGTACATCAAAGGGAAAGAGCTGACAGTTCCCGTCATCGGGAACTTCGGGAAAGAAGAGGCTCTTCCTGTTATTGAAATCATTCCAAAAAATGAATTTTACGACTATGAATCGAAGTATACGGAAGGTGGTTCGATTCATGTCTGTCCGGCTGAAATCTCGGACGATTTGACATCAGAAGTTCAACAAGCGGCAGTCCTGGCGCATCGCGCGCTCGGTTGTTCAGGATATTCGCGCTCTGACTTCCTCGTTTCAGAAGAAGGTAAAGCCTACATTCTAGAGACGAATACGCTACCGGGCATGACGCCGCTTAGCCTGTTTCCGGATAGTGCCAAGACAGTCGGAATCTCGTACGGTGAGCTTTTGGAACGCTTTATCGAGCTCGCACTTGAGCGCGTAGCGAAGTAAGACATCTGGATCACGCTACCCATTAAGAAAACGCTTTCATTATTTTTGAAAAGCCCTTTCAAATTGAACGCGTATCAGCTATACTTTTAAACGAATACGAGGTTAATTCTTGGGGGAGAATTGACAATTTAGGGGAGGAAACCTTCATGATTACGGATCAAGAAAAAGGTCATCAAAAACGAAAAAACATCTTGGAATCGACACAAGAGGTAATTCACGAAGCTTTAGATAAACTCGGCTATCCAGATGAGATGTACGAGTTATTAAAAGAACCGCTTCGCATGCTGACCGTTCGGATCCCTGTTCGCATGGACGATGGCTCAACGAAGATCTTCACAGGCTATCGCGCTCAACACAATGATGCGGTCGGACCGACTAAAGGGGGAATTCGGTTCCACCCGAGCGTAACGGAGGTAGAAGTCAAAGCATTATCAGTATGGATGAGTCTAAAAGCAGGAATCGTAGACTTGCCTTACGGTGGTGGGAAAGGCGGAATCGTCTGTGACCCACGCGAGATGAGTTTCCGTGAAATCGAACGTTTAAGTCGCGGATACGTCCGGGCCATCAGTCAAATTGTTGGACCGACGAAAGATATCCCAGCTCCGGACGTGTTCACAAACTCACAGATCATGGCATGGATGATGGATGAATACAGTCGCATCGATGAATTCAACTCACCTGGATTCATCACAGGAAAACCGCTCGTTCTTGGTGGGTCGCATGGTCGTGAGACAGCGACGGCAAAAGGCGTGGCCATCATGATTCGTGAAGCGGCACTCCGTCGCGGAATCGAATTGAAAGGTGCACGGGTCGTCGTCCAAGGATTCGGAAACGCGGGAAGTTTCCTTTCTAAATTCATGTACGATGCAGGGGCGAAAGTCATTGCAGTCAGTGACGCTTACGGAGCTATCCATGATGAGAACGGTCTCGATATCCCTTACTTGTTAGATCGTCGCGATTCATTCGGTACGATTTCGACATTGTTTAAAAATACGATCTCAAACAAAGAAATGTTAGAGCTCGATTGTGATATTTTAGTCCCAGCTGCGATTGAGAATCAAATTACAGAAGACAATGCGGACGCGATTAAAGCATCGATTGTGGTCGAGGCAGCCAACGGTCCGACGACGAACGAAGCAACGAAAATCTTGACTGAACGTGGAATTCTCCTCGTGCCGGACGTGTTGGCGTCAAGTGGTGGGGTCACGGTTTCGTACTTCGAATGGGTACAAAACAACCAAGGTTACTATTGGACGGAAGAAGAAGTTGAGGAAAAACTTGAAAAAGTACTCGTTCACTCGTTCAATACGGTATATAATACATCTTCAGCCCGTAAAGTCGATATGCGTCTCGCCGCCTACATGGTCGGTGTACGCAAAATGGCGGAAGCCTCACGTTTCCGTGGCTGGGTCTAATCAAAAAAAGTTCGGTCAACTCAAGTTGACCGAACTTTTTTATACGTTAATGCGGTTCGCAATCGTATCGGCAATCGCCTTGCCGTGGAATCTACCGTTCTCAATGAAGATCTTGTTCGCATCGTTTCCGGCTGCGACCACGCCTGCAATGAAGAGGTGTTCGACATTTGTTTCAAACGTTTCTTCATCGTATGTCGGGACACCACTCTCTTCATCGATCACAATGCCTGCACTCTCGAACAGATGGTGGTCGGGCTGATAACCGGTCATCGCGAAGACATGATCTGCATAGACATGCTTCTCTTCACCGTGTTGCCGGTAGTAGACGCCATCATCGGTGATGCGTTCGATTGTCGCCTCAAACTCCATTCGAACTTTCTCATGACGGACGAGTGAATCGAAGTTTGGAAGAACCCATGGTTTGACGGAAGGGCTATACGAATCGCCTCGATAGAGTACCGTCACAAAGGCACCAGCCTTTTCGAGTTCGATTGCCGCATCGACAGCGGAATTTTTCCCGCCGATGATCGTGACGTGTTGTCGATAATAAGGATGTGCCTCGTTGAAATAGTGATGGACGTGCGGCAACGTTTCGCCAGGTACGTCAAGCAGACGAGGACGTCCATAATAGCCTGTTGCTAAAATCACATAGTCCGCTTCGCGAATGGTTTC
The DNA here is from genome assembly GCF_902506255.1 of Exiguobacterium sp. 8H. Classification (GTDB taxonomy): domain Bacteria; phylum Bacillota; class Bacilli; order Exiguobacteriales; family Exiguobacteriaceae; genus Exiguobacterium; species Exiguobacterium profundum. Next base: position 498,589 of record NZ_LR733429.1, read on the forward strand.
GCCACGTCGTTCATGTCTTGATGTCACAACGAATCGGTCACTTTTTTTATCGACCGACTCGACCGTTTCGAACGGGTGGACGTTTAAACCGGTACGTGTGACGACTTCTCGATAATAGACGAGTGCATCTTGACGACGTGGCTTCAAATCCTTACATATGAACGGAATGTCTCCGATCTCGAGCAAGCTCGCGGAAGAGAAGAACGTTTGATGCGTCGGATACCGATAGATGGCGTCGACGATATTTCCGCGCTCAATCACCGTACAAGAGACTCCGATCTTCTCCAGTTCGATGGCGGCCGAGAGACCGCATGGCCCGGCACCTACAATAATCGCTTGTTTGTTCACTGAATATCACCTCTTTGCTCATTGTAGGGAAGGGGGCGCAGTTGCGCAAGGTTATTGCTGGAAGCTAAAGCTATGTTCCATGACTGACTGGGATGAGCCGGACTCGAGTTCGACGAGGAGTCGTAAACGAGCTTTTTGTGAATTCAATCCGTTTGAAAAAATGACACCCATCTCTTTCAGTTGTTTGCCACCCCCGTCGTAACCGTAAACATCTTGAACGATTCCGTTGAAGCAACGGCTGACAATCACGACGGGAATCTCTTTGACTAAATGTTCTAGTGCGGACAAGAGGGTCGGCGGAACGTTTCCTTGCCCTAACACTTCAAGGACGAGTCCGTCGTACCCAAGCGTGATTACAGATTCAAGTAAATCTGGTTCCATTCCTGCGACGACTTTCAACACGGCTACACGTTTTGAGATGGACGGAATCATTTTCGGTTGTCTCGTCGCTGGTTGACTATAGATGAGTACATGGTCCTTTGTGACCATACCCACGTTACCGAAGTGCACAGACTTGAATGTGTCGACTGAAGACGTGTGCGTTTTGGTCACGTTGAATGCCGAATGAATCTCACCGTTGAAAACGACAAGCACGCCTTTTCCACGAGCCGCTTCGCTTTTTGCGACGCGAAGCGCTGTAATCAAATTAAATTCTCCGTCCGAACCGACCTCGTTCGAGGACCGCATCGCTCCTGTCAACACGATTGGGACAGGCGCACCGAGCGTGATTTGTAAGAAGTAAGCCGTCTCTTCTAATGTATCGGTACCGTGCGTGATGACGACTCCGTCATACGTGTCTTGTGTCAGTTCACGTTGGATGAACTGTGCCAATTCAAGCATCTTCTCTGGAGTCATGTGAGGTGACGGGATATTTGAAAAGTGCTTTGTTGTAATGTGAGCAATATCCGTCGCTTTCGGAAGGGTGGCGTCGATTGGATTGACATCGCTCGGTTCGACGTGTCCTGTGCCGGATTGTGACATGGCGATAGTACCGCCGGTGTGGATCAGTAATAAATGATTCATAAGTGTCCTCCTAATTATTTTTATGAAGATTTCCATTTTCTAGGCGTTCTCTACTTTTTCTTTCAGACAATTCAGTGTATGCTAGGGAGAGAAAGGAGAGATGCATCATGATCGCAATCGCCTTGTCTGCGGTTGCACCTGGGCTCGCCCTTCTTTCCTACTTCTATCTACGCCATGAGTTGGAGGCAGAACCGCTCGGATATGTGATTCGTTCTTTCGTGGCCGGAGCCGTTCTCGTGTTCCCGATCATGTTTATCCAATATGCGTTCGTTGAAGAGGGAGTGCTTACTGGACCGTTTTGGCAGGCGTATGTCGCCACTGCCCTGCTTGAAGAGTTTTTTAAATGGTTTATGATTTATTATACAATATATATACATAAAGTCTTTGATGATTACTACGACGGGATTCTCTATGCGGTCGCCTGCTCATTAGGCTTTGCGACTTTAGAGAATTTTTTATACTTATGGGTGTACGATTCATTAGAAATTGCGATTTGGCGAGCAATCCTGCCTGTGAGCGGGCACGCTTTGTTCGCGGTCGTGATGGGGTACTGCTTAGGACGAGCGAAGCATTCGATTCGAGAACGGATCTGGCTGTTCATGGCAATCTTTTCTGCGACGGTCATCCACGGAACGTTTGATTTGATTTTGATACTCGAACCGAATCAAAAGCTTCCTGCCGTGCTTTATATCGTCATTTTATGGACCGTGGCACTTTTACTCGTGCGAGCGGCAAACTTGTCCAATCGTCGACAATTTAAATAAAGGGGAAGAATCAGTATGTTAAAAGAAGGTCAAGAACTGAGAATCGAAGTGGAAGGGCGTGCAGAGGGAAAAACGAAAATTGCAGCCATAACCGATCAAGTCGTATGGATTGAGTCGCCGAGTGACATGATGACGCTCAAAACATTTTTTTTACATGAAGAGGAGGCCATGCGGGTCTTTTTCTTCCAAGGAGACAATCAGCTGTTCGCATTCGACACGAAAGTCGTGAAGCGAATCAGCGATGCCCAAATGACATTACGCTATGCGTTCAATTTGCCAGATGAGAAAAAAATCAAACGGATTCAGCGTCGTGAATATTTACGTGTTCCAGAAATGATTGACGTGACCGTTCTTGCAACCGATGAGGAAAGTTTCGAATCGTTCGAAACAACATCTCTTGACATATCTGCTGGGGGGATGAAAATCATCGCCAACCGCGCTCCAATCGAAGTAGATGAGTCCCTGATTGTCGTGTTTCGAATTGAGGATGAGCATGGCTCGCCCCAGAACTTCCGTCTTAAGAGCCGTCTTGTGCGCATACATAAACAGGAAGTGAAAGAAGAACTGTCTCTGGCATTTGAAGATTTGACCCCTCGTGACCAAGAGACGATTTTACGATACTGCTTCCGTGTTCAGCTTGAAGCGCGAAAGCGGACAGGGTCTGTATTTTCTTCAAGATAAAAAACTGTTATGATGTTCTCGGGATTATTGACCGAGAGGAGGAGGGTATCGGGAACACTCGATACCCGTTTTGTATGAAAAAATCATTACAAATTGCTTTAGACGGACCGGCGGGTGCTGGGAAAAGTACGATTGCCAAGTCGCTTGCGAAACAATTAGGGTATGTGTACATCGATACAGGTGCAATCTATCGGGCGGTAACGTATCGCGCCTTGAACGAAGGGATTGCGCTCGAAGATGGACCAGCACTTGCTCAGATGATCGAGGACATGTCATTACGACTCGTCCCATCGGAAGAGGGACAACGCGTATTTGACGGTGAGGAAGAAGTGACGTCTGTCATTCGCTCGAGTGAAGTGACGAATAACGTCAGTTTCGTCGCACGTCAACCTGAAGTGCGTGATGCCTTGATGGACCTTCAACGTGATTTGGCTAAAGAAGGCGGTGTCGTCATGGACGGCCGCGATATCGGAACACATGTCTTGCCGAATGCCGATTTAAAAGTGTTTATGACCGCTTCGGTCGAAGAACGTGCCCGTCGTCGCCATGAAGAAAATATCTCGAAAGGCATCCCGAGCGACTATGAACAACTGATCGAAGAGATTGCGCTTCGTGACAAACGCGATTCTGAGCGTGAAGTGGCACCTCTCCGTCAAGCTGAAGATGCCCATTTCCTCGATACGACGACGTTGTCCATTGACGGAGTGGTTCAAGCAATTGAACGATTAATTGAAGAGGTGAAAGCATGAGCAAGCCATTAAACAATGGACCGTTCGGCATGTATCGATTGGCGAGAGGCGTCGTGAACGTCATTCAACGCTTCTCGTTTCAGGTCGAATTCATCGGTCGGGAGAATGTTCCGATGGACGGGTCGATCCTTGTCTGTTCGAACCATCAGTCAAATTGGGACCCGGTGCTTCTCGCATGTGCGATTCCAAAGCAGCGTCCGCTCCGATTTTTTGCGAAGAAAGAACTTTTTAGTGTCCCGGTACTGAAGCATATTTTGAAGCGTGCAGGTCAGATTCCAGTATCTCGTGGGGAAGGTGACCGACAAGCGCTTCGTGTCGTGCTTCAAAAGTTGAAAGAGGATGAAGTCATCTCTATCTTTCCGGAAGGAACGCGTTCAAAAGACGGTACGCTTGGAAAGGCGCAAGCCGGTGTCGGTTTTTTTGCGATGCGTTCGGATGCACACATTTTACCGATTGCCATCATTGGCAAGTATAAGTTTCGCGCAAAACTCCGTGTCGTTATCGGGAAGCCGATCGACTTGTCAGAATTGAAAGCACGTAAGGCGAGTGCGCAAGAAGCGGCCGACTTGATCATGGATACGATTTCCGAACTCTACTTGAAGCACTCGTTCACGAAGTAAAAAACGGATTGTGGAATTGAGGTTTAAACTTCTTTCAATAGAGGTACAATCTTCATAACGCCTTGACAAATTCTCGGAATTATAAGAGATTTATACTAGGTGTAAGCGCCTTTGGCGCTCCTTTTTGTACTCATCGTGAGGGGGTAGTGTTGGAATGGTCGAAGAAATGAAAGATATGCCTGATTTTGAAATTAATCGTGGTCAAATTGTGACCGGAACAGTCGTCAAAATCGAGGATAAGCAAGCGCTGATCGATATCGGTTATAAAACCGAAGCGATTTTGCCAATTAGCGAAGTATCAAGCATGCATCTAGACGATTTAAACGAATCACTCCAAGTGAACGACGAGATTCGTGTCAAAGTGAAAAAGGTCACGGACGAAGAAGTAGTCGTTTCGAAAAAAGACGTCGATGCCGAAGCAGCATGGGATCGCATCGTTGAAAAATTCGAATCAGGTGAAGTGTTTGAAGTGATGGTGAAAGATAAGGTCAAAGGTGGTCTTGTCGTCGATATTGGAATCCGTGGATTTATCCCTGCATCCCTTGTCGAAAGTCACTTCGTCGAAGACTTCTCGTCATACTTGAATAACCCAATTACCGTAAAAGTCGTCGAGATTGACCGCGAAAAAAATCGCGTCATCTTGTCACATAAAGCAGTTGTCGAAGAAGAGATGAGCGCGAAGAAATCAGAAACGCTCGAATCGCTTGAAGTCGGACAAGTAATCGAAGGAACAGTCCAACGATTAACTGATTTTGGGGCGTTCGTCGATATCGGTGGCGTGGACGGTCTCGTTCACATCTCGGAAATGGCACATAGCCGCGTCGAGAAGCCGAGCGACGTCGTAACTGAAGGCGACCGCGTGAAAGTGAAAGTGCTCGGGCTCGACTTAGATAATGAAAAAGTGAAACTTTCCATTAAAGAGACACAACCTGGTCCGTGGGAAACCATCGAAGGGAAGATCCAGCCGGGAGATGTCATCGAAGGAACTGTCAAACGTCTCGTGACGTTCGGTGCGTTCGTCGAAGTCGCACCACAAGTGGAAGGTCTGCTTCACATCTCGCAAATTGCGAACCGTCACATCGCGACGCCGTCTGAAGTCTTGTCAGAAGGCCAAGAAGTGAAGGTGAAGGTGCTAGATGTTCATCTCGATGATAAGAAAATCTCATTGTCGATGCGTGCGCTCGAATCATCTGAACCGACTCGTCAAGATGATGATCAAGCGTTACTTGATGAATATAGCGACCAAGGAGGATTCTCTGTCTCGGAATTGACAGGTGATGATTCTTCGGACGACTCTAAATAAGATGATCGTTCAAGCGGGAGTCATGCTCCCGCTTCTTTTTGTATGGTCACTTAATTTTGCCTGTGATATGATAGGTAAGTTGCGTTTCGAAATGATGAAATGATGAAATTTTGATAGAAAGTTAGTGAGGTGTTGTTATGGGAATTCCAGTAGTGGCCATCGTTGGCCGTCCGAATATCGGAAAATCCACAATTTTTAACCGTATCATCGGTGATCGTGTCTCGATCGTCGATGATAAACCGGGTGTCACACGTGACCGTATTTACGGAACAGGAGAGTGGCTCAACCGTAAGTTCCATTTAATCGATACAGGTGGGATCGAAGTAGGGGACGAGCCGTTGCTCGTTCAAATGCGTCATCAGGCGGAACTCGCCATCGATGAAGCGGACGTCATCATCTTCATGGTGAATGGACGTGAAGGTATCACGGCGGCTGATGAAGAGGTTGCGAACTTGTTGTTCCGTTCGAATAAACCGATCGTTCTTGCCGTCAACAAAGTCGATAACTTTGAAATGCGAGATCTCATGTATGAGTTTTATTCCCTCGGATTCGGAGATCCGTTCCCGATTTCGGGTACGCACGGGTTAGGACTCGGTGACTTGTTAGACCAAGTATTTGAACTCGCTCCAGAAAAAGACGAGTACGAATACAACGAAGACGTGATTCAGTTCTCATTGATCGGTCGCCCGAACGTAGGGAAATCAAGCTTGACGAACTCAATCCTCGGTGAAGAGCGTGTCATCGTTTCAAACATTGCGGGTACGACTCGCGATGCGATTGATACACCGTTCACACGTGACGGACAAGAGTACGTCATCATCGATACGGCAGGTATGCGTAAACGCGGAAAAGTATATGAATCGACAGAGCGCTATAGTGTCATGCGCGCACAAAAGGCGATTGAACGCTCGAACGTGGTTCTCGTCGTCCTCGACGGGGAAGAAGGAATCATCGAGCAAGACAAGCGTGTCGCAGGTCTCGCGCATGAAGCCGGGAAGGCGATTGTCATCGTCGTCAATAAATGGGATGCCGTCGAAAAAGATGATAAGACGATGAAGAAGATGGAAGAGAAGATTCGTCAAGAATTCTTATTCCTCGACTATGCGCCGGTTGTCTTCTTATCAGCGCTCACGTCAAAACGCTTGCAGACATTGTTGCCTGTCATCAAACAAGTGGCAGAAACACATCGCCGTCGTATCTCGACGAGCGTATTGAACGATGTCATCGTCGATGCAGTCGCGATGAACCCGACACCGACGGATAAAGGACAACGATTGAAGATCAACTACGCAACTCAAGTGGCCATCGAGCCGCCGACGTTCGTCTTGTTTGTCAACGATCCTGAGTTGTTGCATTTTTCGTATAAACGTTATTTAGAGAATCAAATCCGTAAAGCATTTGACTTCACCGGGACACCGATTCACATCGTGGCTCGTCAGAAAAACTAATAACGGGGGTGCCACTTATGGCAAACGTAGCTGTCATCGGAGCGGGGAGCTGGGGAACGGCCATCTCGCTCGTGTTAGCGGATAATGGCCATGATGTCCTGCTCTATGGACGTGAACAAGAACATGTGGATGAAATCAATTCGTCACATACGAACTCGTTTTATTTGAAAGACGCGCCATTACCTGACTCAATTCGTGCGACGACGAACTTGAAAGAAGCGTTAGACGGTCGAAGTATCGTCTTTCTCGTCGTCCCGAGTTCGGCGATTCGTCCTGTCTCAAAGGAATTGAACACATTGTTGACGGAACCTGTCACCATCGTTCATGCCGCGAAGGGGATCGAACCAAAAACGCATAAGCGCCTTTCAGAAATCATCGCCGAAGAAATCGATCCTTCTAAGCGTCGGGCAATCGGTGTATTAACTGGACCGACTCATGCTGAAGAGGTTGCGGTCCGTAAACCGACGACCATCACAATCGCATGTGCCGACCTTGATGTCGCGGATGAAGTGCAGGAGCTCCTCACAAACGATCAGTTCCGCGTGTACTTGAATTCTGATGTCGTAGGAGCCGAGTACGGTGGAGCACTGAAAAATATCATCGCCCTAGCGGCGGGTATGACGGATGGGCTTGGTTATGGGGACAACGCGAAAGCTGCCCTCATGACTCGTGGGATTGTCGAAATTGCTCGACTTGGCGTGAAGCTTGGAGCGAACCCTGCCTCGTTCTCAGGATTGACAGGGATCGGAGACTTGATTGTGACGGCGACGTCACAACATAGCCGTAACTGGCGAGCTGGTAACGCCATCGGTCGTGGTGAAAAATTAGAAGACGTTCTCGGGAACATGGGAATGGTCGTCGAAGGCGTCCGTGCCTGTGAAGCAGCCCATTCCCTCGCCAAAGAAGCGGGTGTGGAGATGCCGATCACAGAGGCTCTCTATAACGTGTTGTTTGAAGGGAAGAGTCCTCATGATGAAGTGAAAAAATTGATGAGACGCCCGCAAAAACACGAGATGGAACAAGTTTTTCATTTTGAAGAATAGACAGATTGAGAGAGGAACTGACGTTTTCGTTCAGTTCCTCGCTTTTTTTTGCTAAACTTGAAGTCTGGAGAACATAGAGAAAGTAGGGGGATAGACGTGACACCGTCACTCATCAAAATGTGGATATCATTCGCAGGGATCGGAGCTTTCGCCATCGCTGCATTAATGGTCGCACTCAGTCATACGAAACTGAGCGGTTGGTTCGCCACGCTCGTCAGACTGATTGCTTTCATCATTTTCTTATTTGGGACTGTAATTATGATTTTTGTCGTCGTCTCAGGACCGACTGGAGGATAAACGTGATGAAAAAAAAGATTGTCGCTATCAGTCTGGTTTTGACGACACTGTTAGCGGGATGTATGTTTCCTGAATCAGAGCGGGCCAACAATATCCCGTACGAAGATCAATTGAATACGGTACAAAGTGCGGTCAATGCCTATCGTGAGCAATCTGGGGTATTGCCAATCAAAACGAAACCAGCAGAAACGCCTCTCATGGAGCGTTACCCAGTTGAATTCGCTCGTCTCGTGCCTGGCTATTTAGCGGACCCACCGGCGAATAGTTTCGAAGGTGGCGGGTTGTTCCAATATATCCTCGTCGATGTCGAGACGGAACCGACCGTGAAGCTGATCGATTTGCGTGTGTCTGAGCGGTTGCAACAACTTCAAACGAACATCAACGCATTTCGGGCAAAAGAAGGCAAGTTCCCATTTGACGGATCATTAGGTAAGAATCAGTTCACGCTCGATTATGATAAAATCTTTGTCACAGAAGAGCCGTCCATTCCAAGTCCTTATTCAGATCGTGAACTTCCGATCTATGTGGATGGCACGGGACAACTGTTTGTAGACTATCGAGAAGATGTGAAGGAAGCGCTTCAAAAGACGGATGAGTCACCGGAAATTGGCGAAGACATTCGTTATTTGCTCTATAAAGATGCTCCATTCGCCCCAGCTTATTCGCAAGGATACACAATTGATGAACGAGGAGAAGTCGTTTTTTTAAACAACTGAACCTGTTTTGATAGTGAATGTCGCGAAATCATGCAAAAAATGTTGTCATATCAACGTTTGTACGATATGATTAATCCCGTAAACTCCCTGTGAGAGGAGGTGAATCGTGATGAACAAAACTGAATTGATCCAAGCTGTTACTGAGAAAGCCGATGTTTCTAAAAAAGAAGCAACGAAAATCGTAGAAGCTACGTTTGAATCAATCACTGAAGCACTCCAAAACGGTGAGAAAATTCAATTGATCGGTTTTGGTACTTTTGAAGTTCGTGAGCGTGCTGCCCGTAAAGGTCGTAACCCACGTACAAAAGAAGATATCGAAATCCCAGCGAGCAAAGTTCCTGCATTCAAAGCAGGTAAAGCGCTCAAAGATGCGGTCAAGTAATCTGCAATACATAAGTCGCCGAAAGGCGGCTTTTTTTGTTGGGTTTACGAGTTCGAATGACGTGAATGTGACAAAAATGTGCTATACTATGTCAGAATGACAATGAAGTGGACGAGGGGGGATAGCATGGAACAGTTGACAAATGAATTCGTTGTCACAGACCTTGCTCGTCAAATCGAAACACGTATGAATCATCCCTATTTGACGAAACACGAGGTTGTACCAGCCGTCGACATGTTATTGCTTCGTTGGATGGTCGAGATGATTGATTTGGAATCGATTGAGCATCGACAACTCGTGATGGCAACCTATTTCGCACATCAAGCGCTTGATTTACACGACCAAGTAAACAGCAGCCCGAACGGATCTTTGGCACGCCAATTAAAAGTGCTCGCCGGGGACTTTGCATCGGCTCAGTTTTATAAAATCTTGACGGACTTTCCATCATCATACAGTGATCGATTCGGTCAGTCTGTACAGCGGGTCAATGCGGCGAAGTGCACCTTATTGCTTGAGAAGAACGTTTCAATGAACGTTTGGCTCGAAGCGAACGTCGGATTGATTCAAACACTTTCCGAACTGATTGAACAACCTTATTTGACAACGAGCGGGAAACGAATGATTGAAAAGAAAGCGACAGCGCTTAGACAAGACCAAAAGGAGCAACTTACGACGTTGCTCGCGCATGCGGTCGCTTAGAACGGAAAGGATGTTACGCGTTGCAACCGATAGAAAAAGAGCAAAAAGTATACGAAGTATTTCAGTCCATTTCTCCGAGCTACGATACGATGAACTCGATTATCAGCTTCCGACTTCATAAATGGTGGCGACGGACAACGATGAAAAAAATGAACGTCTTTCCGGGGGCTAAATGTTTAGACGTTTGTTGCGGGACTGCTGACTGGACGATTCAATTAGCGGATGCTGCCGGAAACACGGGAGTTGTGAAAGGACTCGATTTTTCAGAGAACATGCTAAAAGTGGGAGAGGAAAAGGTCAAATCTTGGCCGAACATCGAATTGCTTCATGGAAATGCGATGGCTCTTCCGTTTGGTGACAACTCCTTTGACTATGTCACAATCGGATTTGGACTCCGAAACGTTCCGGACTATATGACGGTCTTGCGTGAAATGCACCGTGTCTTGAAACCAGGTGGAACGGTTGTTTGTCTCGAGACGAGCCAACCGACAGCACCGCTTTTTAAAGAGTTGTACCGTTTTTACTTTGGAACGGTCATGCCGCTTTTTGGAAAGGTCTTTGCCGGTTCATACGATCAGTATAAGTGGTTGCAGGAGTCGACCGATCAGTTCCCAGATCGTTTGACTCTCAAGCGGATGTTCGAAGATGCCGGGTTTGAACAAGTCGAAGTGAAGACATTCTCCGGAGGTGCATGTGCCATGCATCTAGGAAAGAAGTGGTGAACCATGTCTTTGAAGCGACTTTATCGTCATATGAACCGAGAGATTGATCAAATCGATCAATTCTTATCTACTCGAGTCAGGACGGACCACCCTGTCATTGAATCGGCATCGCGCCAATTACTCGATGCCGGTGGCAAGCGCATCCGACCCGCCTTCGTCTTACTGAGCGCCGGGTTTGGTGAGACGAAAGATATCCGTTTGACGAAAGTTGCCTCAAGTCTTGAGTTGATTCATATGGCATCACTCGTCCATGACGATGTCATCGATGACGCGATGCTCCGTCGTGGCAAACCAACCGTGATGGAACGATATGATGAAACAGTAGCGATGTATACAGGGAATACGTTATTCGGAGAAGCGATTCGTCTCGTATCCGAAATTGATTCACCAGAAGTGATGCGCATCATGGCAGATACGATGGAACGAATCTGTGTCGGTGAAATCAATCAAATCCAAGATCAATTTGAGTGGGGGCAATCACCGAAGCGCTATTTAGATCGGATTGCGCGAAAGACCGCTCTGTTGATTGAAACGAGTTGTGCGGCAGGAGCTGTCATCTCTGGAGCGTCTCCACAAATCGTGAGGCAATTAAGTCTGTTTGGATATGACATCGGTATGGCTTTTCAAATGACGGATGACTTGCTTGATTTTACCGCTAAGAGTTTTCAGCTCGGTAAACCGGTCGGGGAAGATTTGAAGCACGGTCATAAAACGTTACCGCTCCTATATTCATCTGAGGATTCCGACTTTTATGAACGCCTCCGTCAAGTGAACGCCTCGACGGATACGGAAGTGACGAAATCTCTCGTCCGGGAAGTGCAACGAAACGGAACGTTAGAACGCAGTCAACGGACGATTGATCGTTACGTCAACCGTGCCATCAGCCGACTAGACGGGTTGCCGGATGTTCCAGACAAGCGGTCGTTAATTGAAATTGCGCAATATATTGGGAAACGCAAATGGTAAATGCCCCATGTAACCCCTTTCAAAAATGTGTTGGACCGTGTACACTAAATACGTACAACGTACACATTTATAGACTTAGGGGGATTTGGGGAATGGAAAAGACATTTTTAATGGTTAAACCTGATGGGGTAAAACGTGGATTGATTGGGGAAATCATCTCACGCTTCGAAAACAAAGGATATACGTTGAACCGTCTCGAAATGGTGACACCGTCAGTTGAGGTCGCAGAGGCACACTACGCAGAGCATAAAGAAAAGCCGTTCTTTGGTGAATTGGTCGAGTTTTTGACTTCTGGTCCTGTCGTTGCGATGGAATGGGAAGGGGAAGACATCGTGGCCGTCTCTCGTTTAATGATCGGGAAGACGAAACCGGTGGATGCTCAACCAGGAACCATTCGCGGTGATTTTGCATCGACGATGTCACAAAACGTGATTCATGGTTCTGATAGTGTGGATAGCGCGGAACGTGAACTCTCACTTTGGTTCGCTGAAGTGGCTTCACACGTTTCATGACTTTTCGAGGGACGGGGAAACCTGTCCCTTTTTGATTCCCTTTGAATCGCCTGAGGTCACAAGAATGCGGAAATGAGAAAGAATTGAGGTTGAAATTGGTGATGAATGATTATGCCATCTTTGTAAAAAAGTTTTATATCAAGTCGGGTATTGACTTGAACTTATATAAAGAGGCGCAGATGAAGCGCCGTATGGTCGCACTACGCGAAAAGAAGGGGTATGCATCGTTTTTAGAGTATTTGAAGGCGATGGATACAGATCGTCAACTTTATGAAGAGTTTCTCGACCGAATGACAATCAATGTGAGTGAATTTTATCGCAACCCGATTCGTTGGCAACAGCTTGAAGAGGATATCCTCCCGCATCTGATTCGCTCGAGTCAAGGGAAGCTTCGCGTATGGAGTGCTGCCTGTTCAACCGGAGAAGAGCCATACTCACTTGCCATGTTGTTGTCGAAACATCTTGCCCCATCTCAATTTTCAATTATGGCTACGGACTTAGATGATGTCGTCATCGAAAAAGCGAAGCAAGGAAAGTACCATGAACGGGCGCTCATCGATTTGCCGGAGGAGTTTCAGAAGCGCTACTTTACCCGTCGTGGCGACGACTATTATATTTCAGATGAAATCAAGCAACTGGTGACGTTTAAAAAGCATAACTTGTTAGCGGATGTGTACGAACGAAATTTTGATTTGATCGTCTGTCGAAATGTCTTGATTTACTTCACTGAAGAGGCGAAAGAGAAGGTATATACGTCGTTCCAGCGGGCGTTACGTCCAGGTGGGATGCTATTTGTCGGTGGGACGGAACAAATTTTCCAACCGAAACGTTACGGCTATGCAATGAAGCAAAGTTTCTTTTATGAAAAAATGGATGGATGAGGTGATCGGATGCGTTATTTGACAGCTGGTGAATCACATGGTCCCGGTCTGACGGTCATCATTGAAGGGGCCCCGGCCGGACTCTCTGTAGATATTTCTCAAATCAATGCAGAGTTAAAAAAACGTCAATCGGGTTACGGTAGAGGGCGCCGCATGCAAATCGAGTCCGATCAGGTAGAAGTTCGCTCGGGCATACGGCATGGCGTGACCACAGGTGCACCCATCACATTTTGGATTGAGAATAAAGACCATACGCATTGGAAACACATCATGCAGGCTGAACCGATTGAGAGCGATATCGAAGTGAAACGCCGCGTCTCTCGACCGAGACCTGGACATGCTGACCTGGTCGGTGGGATGAAATACGACCATCGAGACTTACGTGACGTATTGGAGCGCTCGAGCGCACGAGAAACAGCGGCTCGTGTAGCGGTCGGGGCTTTCTGTAAGCAACTCCTTCAACAAGTCGGGGTATCCCTCTTTAGTTATGTCAAAGTGATTGGTGGGGAACGGGCGGAGTCGTGCACATTTGATTCGCTTCAAGAAGCACAAGCGGTCGTTGATGCCTCACCGGTACGTACGTTAGATGAAGAGGCCGCGTTGCGGATGATGCGTCGAATCGATGAGGCCAAGGCAAATGGAGACTCGATTGGTGGAATCGTGTGTACAGAAGTACATGGTGTTGTACCGGGACTTGGCTCGTATGTGCAGTACGACCGTAAACTGGATGCTAAAATCGCACAAGCGGTCATGAGTGTCAACGCATTTAAAGGTGTTGAATTCGGTGAAGGGTTTGAAATGGCGTATCGCCCGGGTTCTGAAGTGATGGACCCGATCGCATACGGGGATGATGGGTATACGCGACTCAGTAACCATCTCGGTGGATTTGAGGGGGGCATGACTACGGGGATGCCAATCCTTTGTTCAGCCGTCATGAAACCCATTCCTACGCTCTATAAACCCTTACAATCGGTCGATATCGATACGAAAGAGGCATTTTTAGCTCAAATCGAGCGGAGTGACTCGTGCGCTGTGCCTGCCGCTTCCCTCGTCGTTGAGGCAGTCATCGCATTTGAAGTCGCGAAGGAAGTTTGTGAGACGTTCGGGCACGACACGATGGAACGAATCAAACATCGGGTCGATGAGTATCGGGAGGAGTTGCGAATATGGTAACGATTTCAATCTCAGCATCGATCCCATACGAAGTCGTCTTGGACAATCAGGATTGTTGGATCGATTCAGTTGATTGGTCTAGTTATTCGATGCTATGGGTCGTTACGGATAAACATGTCGAGTCTCTTTACGGAGAGTCGTTCCGTTCTACGTTGAATCTGACCCATTCCCACGTCGTCTCGTCCGTCGTCGAAGCAGGTGATGCGTCGAAATCGCTATCTCAGCTCGAGCAGCTTGTCGCAGAAGGGTTGCGCCACGGATGTGACCGCCAAACACTGATTGTCGCCTTTGGCGGTGGAATGATCGGCGACTTGGCTGGTTTTCTAGCAAGTGTCTACATGCGAGGCGTTCCATACATACAAGTGCCAACGACGATTTTGGCTCACGATTCGGCTGTCGGAGGCAAAGTGGCAGTCAATCACCCCTTTGCGAAAAATGCAATCGGTTCATTCTATCAACCGTCAGGCGTCTATTACAACGTCAGTCGACTGAATACCTTGCCCGTCCAGGAAGTGCGAAGCGGTCTCGGTGAGTTATTGAAACATGCGTACTTATCACGTTACGTCCTCGAATCTTCTTTCGAGGACGACTTGTTTTTAGACTTGAACGAGAATGAGCGATTGGATTGGGTGTCGTGGCTTGCCCGTGGGATTCGAGTGAAACAAACCATTGTCGAGACGGACGAGCGAGAACAAGGCATTCGTGCTTGGCTTAACTTCGGGCATACGTTCGGTCATGCCCTTGAATCGGTGGAAGCCTATCGTATCCCACATGGGGAAGCGGTTTTACACGGGATGGTGTTCGCTTTCCTCGTGTCAGGAGATGAAGTTCGAGCGAAGCGATTGTTCAATTGGATGCGTTCGAACGACGTCACGCCAATCGATTGGCAACCATTCGACCACTACGTGGAAAAAATGATGCTGGATAAAAAGAACCGACATGGTGTAATTCGTTTTGTGTTACTTCGTGAAACGATCACTGTGGAGTCGGTACAGCTCGAACATCTTCGACATACGTTTGAACAGATGAAAGGATGGTGGGAACGATGAGTTTAAACGGTTCTATCCGTGTACCGAGTGATAAATCCATCACACATCGGGCACTGTTATTCGGGATGATGGCGAACGGGACGACGCACGTGCGGAATCCACTCCTCGGTGCCGATTGTCGTTCGACGCTCGAGGTGATTCTATCACTTGGAGCCGACGTGACAGAACTGCAAGACGAACTAGTCATTAAGGGGACTGCGTCTCCGCGCTCGGCACGTCTAGACTGTGGGAATTCAGGTACGACGATGCGCCTACTGATCGGTCTCTTGTCCAGCTATAATGGGTCGTTTGAACTCGTAGGCGATGAATCGTTATCCCGGCGTCCGATGCGACGCGTTACTGAGCCTTTACGAAACATGGGCGCACACGTGACAGGGGATATGGCACCCCTCGTCATCGAAGGAACGACGCTTCGATCCATTGACTATACGTTACCGGTCGCAAGCGCCCAAGTGAAGTCGGCCGTCCTGCTCGCGGGCTTACATGCCTCGGGTACAACGATTGTTCGAGAACCGATGTTGTCACGTGACCATACCGAGCGCATGTTGCCCCTGTTTGGTGCGAAGCTATCGATTGTAAACGAGGAAGGGTTACGCGTCATCCGTGTCGAACCCTCGTCATTGACAGGATGTACGGTCGACGTACCGGCAGACCCGTCATCGGCTGCGTTTTTCTGGGCAGGGGCGGCCATGGTGGCAGACAGTTCAGTTATGACGAAGGACGTCTGTTTGAATGAGACACGGATTGGATTTTTACGTACGCTCGAACGGATGGGTGCGAATGTCGTCATTTCGAACGAACGATTGGTCGGTGAAGAACGAGTCGGAGACGTCACGGTCACGACGAGTGAGCTAACCGGCACAGTCGTCGAAAAGGATTTAATTCCTTCACAGATTGATGAATTACCACTGTTCGCACTCGTCGCCTCTCAAGCGAATTCACCGTCCATCGTGAAAGACGCAGCGGAACTGCGCGTGAAAGAAACTGACCGGATTGACGTGGTCGTCTCGGAACTACGGAAGTTAGGTGTGGACATCGTCGGCACTGAGGACGGATTCATCGTCAATCCGAGTCGCCTTCATGGAGGAGATGTCTCGACTTACGGAGACCATCGCTTGTCCATGATGTTACAGATTGCGTCACTCATGACCGATGAAGCCGTTCACATCGAGGGGATCGAGGCATCCGATGTCAGTTATCCTCGATTCCGTGAAGATTTACAACGGGTTCAACGTAAGATAGAATAACGACAAACCGAAGCCCAGGAGGACGAACCATGCTAGATGAATCAGCTTTAACACATATAATCGAGATGCTTGAGTCAGGTGAGACGGAACATGCACTCATGCATCTAGAAGAACTTGAGAAGGAAGGGTCGGATGATGACCGTTTAGCCATCGCCGACCTCTATTTAGAGTTAGGTCTTGCCGACCGGGCGACAGCCGTTCTCTCAAAACTATACGTCGACTATGAGGGAGACCCGAATGTCGCCCTATCGCTGGCGGAAGCGTACTTGGATAGTGACCGTGAAGAGGAAGCGATTGCCGTGCTTGAAAAAATCAAATCGGATGACGCGGATACGCAAGTGAGGAGCCTCGTCCTCCTCGCTGATCTGTATCAATCGCAAGGATTGGATGAAGTGGCAGTGAAGAAACTGATGGAGGCGCTCGAGAAGAATCCGGATGAACCTTTACTCATCTATGGATTGGCTGAATTGTATGCCTCTACCGGTTCATTTGAACAAGCCATTCCACTGTATGCGCGACTTCCAAAGATGAAGTTGCCGGTTGAAATCGACTATCAAGCGGATTACGCGGAGGCCCTCACGATGGTCGGATCGTTTGAAGAGGCGCTCGAAGAATATGAGCGGGCCACACATCGCGATTTGAACACCGTCTTCGGTCATGCGATGACGGCTCATCGGATCGGACGTGAGGAAGTGGCGATCAAGCAGTTCAAAGAGCTTCAGGCGATGGACCCAGACTTCACGTCGCTCTACTTGCCCTATACCGAGGCACTCGATGCAATCGGGCAAACAGAAGAGGCTATTGAGATCGTCGATCAAGGTATCACGCGCGACGATTATAATGATGAACTACGCCACGTCAAAGCAAGACTGCTTCTCAAACTCGGAAATCGGGACGGTGCCATTAAAGAACTTCGTGAGGCGCTCGTGTTAAATCCAGAGTCGTTACAAGCGACCGAATTGCTCTTATCGATTTTATTTGAAGCAGGAGAATTCGATGATGTTCTCGAAACCATCGATGCACTCGAAGATCATGCGACGTCGCCGCTCATGACATGGTATAAGGCGAAGGCGAAATATGAGCTCGAAGCGTACGACGAAGCGGTCAGTCTATATGCCTCAATTGAACCGATGATGAAAGAGGACGTGTCATTTGTGACGGAATGGGCTACACTGTTGATAGAGGAAGGTCGTAGACAAGACGCGCGACGTGTGGTCGAGCAATCGCTTGCATTGGTTGTCGACCTCGATGATCGCCAAGCGCTCGAAGAACAGCTCGAACAATTGTCTGATGACGTAGAATGAATAAGTAGAATGAATAAGGGAAGGGAATGAGGTCAGATGGTCGAGCGGAAACGTAATTTTTTGAAGCGATTCGTCGCTCATCATACGCTTCGGAAACGTGAAGCAAAGTGGATTCTTGACTATTGGTTAAGACATCCTGAAAAGCTTGGCAACGTTCATTTCGTGACAAACGCTTCGGTCTCACCACGTAGTCTCGTGATGACAGCGTACGGGTTTGACGGTGAACCGTTTCGATACCGACGGGGAGACCTTGTGACCATGAATCCTGAGAAGGCTTATCATGACATCCGTCTACACGATGGGCCAATCTATGTAGAGTTAAATTTTCAAGGCATGATGATCGATGAGAACTGGGTCGACATCGTCGAACAGAATCCGTTTGAACCGGTGGCAGAAGTGAGAGATGAAGTCTCGTCTTCTGCTCAAACGATCATTCAAGCATCGGTTGCTCAATTTGAAGAAGAACGATTGCTGATTGAAATCGATAAGGCGCTCGATCGACGGGACGAAAATTTATTTCGTAATCTGACGACTCAACTTCATCAAGTGCGATCATCTAAATTATTTTGAAAAAAACAAGCGCTTCCGTTCCGGTAGGCGCTTGTTTTTTGGTATATTAATTACGTAGGAATACACAATTATTTCACAGTTCGTTCATAACTTTGAAAGGTGAGCGAAGTCATGTACGCTACAATAGACATGATGAGATATGAAGGAGAGGAGGGAAAAGATGAGGTTCGATAGTCAAGGGGCACTCCGCTCGATTGCCGAACGACAATACGTCGATACGCTCATCGTTCCGCTCGCAGAATTGGCGTTTGGTGAGGATATGGTTCGCAAAGCCGAAAGCTATGAAGTGATTCATGCCGTCACGGCCGAGACAGAACGTCAATTATCTGGTCGAACGATGCTCAGCCCGACCATCAGTTACACCGATGTGGAAGCTGGTGTGAAATTGGCGCAGGATGTGGTGGCGAAAGCAAATTCATCTGGATTTTCTCACGTATTGTTTATCGCGTCAGACGTCCGTTTCAAAGCATTTGATTTGCCGGTTTTGTTCGTACCGCCGCTCGCGCTTGGATCGATGTCAAGCGATCAAGCGCACACGATGGTCCAGAATTTTGCGACACAAGTCATCACGGAACTTTCGAGCCGTTGGATGGCGACATGAAGCGGTTGACGTAGAGGTTTTATTGATATACTATTTTGTTGAGTGAGAAATTTTTGTGAAGAATGCATAAAGAATTATGGGGTTATGCACACGAATGAGGGGGGAACGAAATGGCTCAAAATGGGTCAAAAGTCACGCGCCGTCAGTTCTTAACGTACACACTGACTGGAGTAGGTGGCTTTATGGCGGCAACATTGATCAGTCCGATGGTCAACTTTGCGATCGATCCGGTTTTGAAAAAAACTGGTGCAGGCGACAAAGTAAAAGTAATGAGTCTTGATGACATCACGACTGAGCCGCAACGTGTCGACTTTAAGAAACAAACACAAGATGCTTGGTATGAATTTGAAGAAACGCTTTCAGCATGGGTTTACAAAACAGATAGTGGCGAGATCATCGCACTTTCTCCGATTTGTACACACCTTGGCTGTCAGGTGGCATTCGCTGGTGATCCGACTCGTCCACAAGAATTCTTCTGTCCGTGTCACTTGGGACGTTACGAAAAAGATGGAACGAACATTCCAGGTACACCGCCGACAGCACCACTTGCACGTTATGAAAAAGAAGAAAAAGACGGCTTCCTATATTTAGGTAGTCCAGTCGCTCAGTAATGAGAGGGGGAACTAGCCGATGTTACAAAAAATTTATGACTGGGTCGATGAACGCGTAGACATCACACCGCTCTGGCGCGATATCGCAGACCATGAAGTACCGGAACACGTCAACCCTGCTCATCACTTCTCTGCATTTGTCTATTGTTTTGGCGGTTTGACGTTCTTTACAATCGTCATCCAGATCCTTTCAGGGATGTTCTTGACGATGTATTACGTACCAGATATCATCAACGCGCACGCGTCGGTGTATTATTTGCAAAATGAGATCGCACACGGACAAATCGTTCGTGGGATGCACCACTGGGGCGCATCTGTAGCGATCGTCATGTTATTCTTACATACGCTCCGCGTGTTCTTCACGGGATCGTATAAGAAGCCACGTGAGCTCAACTGGGTCGTTGGTGTTCTCTTGTTCTTCGTCGTCTTGGCGCTCGGACTCACAGGATACTTGCTTCCATGGGACATGAAGGCATTGTTCGCAACGAAAGTTACGCTTCAAATCGCTGAAAGTGTACCGGTTATCGGTGGTATTGCGAAGACACTTCTCGCTGGTGGTGAGATTGTCGGGGCGAGCACACTCGCACGATTCTTCGCAATTCACGTCTTCTTCTTACCGGCGGCATTGTTCGGACTGTTGGGAGCCCACTTCTTGATGATTCGTAAACAAGGGGTTTCTGGACCGCTATAAGCCGATTCGAGGAGAAAAAGGAGGAGAAACGATATGCATCGCGGTAAAGGGATGAAATTTGTAACCGACTCTCGAGTAGGAATCTCGAATCGGAAACAAAACATTGCAAAAGACTATTCAGAATACCCAGGACGCACAGAGGCGTTCTGGCCGAACTTCTTGCTTAAAGAGTGGATGGTAGGATCGGTCTTCTTGATCGGATTCATCGCTTTGACAATTGTCGAAGCACCACCGCTTCAAAATATCGCCGATCCAACGAACACGTCATACATTCCGTTGCCGGACTGGTATTTCTTGTTCTTGTATCAATTACTCAAATATCAATTCGCTGCTGGGGACTGGATCTTACTTGGTACAGTCATTATTCCAGGCTTGGCGTTCACGGCACTTCTCGTTGCACCATGGCTTGACCAAGGTCTCGAGCGTCGACCGGCGAAACGTCCAGTCGCGATCAGTTTCATGTTACTTGGAATTCTCTCGGTCTTCTACTTGACTTGGGAATCTGTTCAAACGACACACTGGGATCAAGTCCATGCACAAGGTGAGCTTCAAATTCCAGGTGAAGGTCCTGAAATCGATACAGCGGCTCCAGGATATGAGATTTATTCAGCTCAATCTTGCGTCAACTGTCACGGTCAAAACCTAGAAGGTGGAGCAGCGGCTCCAGCACTCGTCGGCACACAGTATACGGCTGAAGAAATCGCGGAAATCGCGGTCAACGGTGTCGGTACGATGCCAGCTGGTCAGTGGGATGGTTCAGATGAAGATCTCCAAGCCATGTCTGAGTTCATCGCTTCATACGGTGAAGGCGGCGAAAATAACAAGTAAGTCATCAAGTGTAGCCTGAATATCGGGCTACACTTTTTTACTTCTGCACGACGCATACGATAAACTGAAGAAAAAGGATTGAGACAATGAACCCCATGTTTTTAAAACCGTTCTTGATGCATCGGATTGTATTGACTATTCTATTGATCATCAACTTGGGAGGGACGATTTACGGGTATATCTGGTACGAGCCTCAATTACGTGACACACCGTACATCTATTGGCTGTTCGTACCGGATAGTCCGACAGCATCATTCTTCTTTACGATTGTCCTCGGACTTTGGTTAGCTAACAAGCGCTCTCCGTTGTTCGAGACGCTGGCCTTCATCACGTTGATTAAATACGGGGTCTGGGCCGTGATTATGAACATCATGTATTTGGGCACGTTACCACCGGATGCGCCGACCTTGACCATCTTGATGGCCGTCATGTTGATGGTCTCTCACGGTGCAATGGCCTTACAGGCGCTCATCTACGCGCCATTCATGAAATGGACGGTCACCTCGTTTGTATGTACGCTGATTTGGGTAATTCATAATGACGTCGTCGATTATGTACTCGGTCAATGGCCACGTTATCCGTCACTGGCAGAACACATCATGTGGATCGGCTACGGCTCCTTTTGGTTGACAGGATTATGTTTTTTTATGGGATATGCCTTCGTCCTACGTCCATCGCTTGAAAATAAGGTCATAAGAATGTAAAATCAAATTATCAAATACATTCAGAGGTGAAATAGAAAATGTCATTAGGTGGCTATATTTTCTATCTTGCACTGATCATGCTCATCCCCCTATGGGCCCAGATGCGAGTGAAAAGTACGTATAAGCAGTTTTTGAAACAACCGCTCCAAAGCGGTGTCACAGGTGCACAAGTCGCTGATTTCATCATGAAACAAAACGGTGTGCACAACGTGAGAATCGAAATGGTCGACGGACTCATGAGCGACCACTATGACCCGGTCAATAAAGTCGTTCGTTTGTCTCGCGAAGTGTATCAAGGGTCGACAATCTCGTCTGCCGCGATTGCTGCGCACGAGATCGGTCACGTCATTCAAGATGCGACAGACTATAAGATGATGCGCGTCCGCCACAGCCTTGTTCCGGTCGTCAACATCACGTCGAACTTGTCGTTCCCATTGTTACTCGGAGGATTCTTATTCGGGGCACTCGGGTTGGCTCAACTCGGTGTCATCATGATGCTCGGGGCGGTCGTGTTCCAGTTGATCACGTTACCGGTCGAGTTCGATGCATCGAAACGAGCGATGGCGCAATTGACGTCTCACGGAATCGTGACGGCGACAGAAGAGACAGGTGCACGTAAAGTGTTGAATGCCGCGGCTTGGACTTACGTCGCTGCAACGCTCGTTGCGGTTGCCGAACTTATTCGCTTGGCACTCATCGTCTTTATGCCGCGTGATGAATAGGATTGAATGGAATCCCGTCGGTAGGCGGGATTTTTTAATTTTTTGACGAAAGGAATTGTTGTCAATGAAACCGCAACTGACAGAGACAGGTCATCACCAATTGACAAATCGACTTGTGAGGCTAAAAAAAGAGCGAACGGATGCGCGTAAACGGATACGGACGGCTCGAAAATTTTGTGATTTCCGTGAAGACGTTACCTATCGTGAAGCGGTACATGAATATGAACGGATCGAGGCGGATATTTTAGAACTGAATCACCTCCTTGATGACGCGATCATCGTTATATCGGAACGTTCGGAAGTCGTGACGTTCGGAAATCAGGTCGTGATTCGGGAAATGCAACAAGAAGAGACCGAGCGCTATCGAATCGTGAGTGAGGCAGAAGCGGATATAGAACGAGGAAGCATATCCGTGACATCGCCACTCGGTCGTCGTTTGATGGGTGCGACAATTGGTCAAACAATTCAAATCGAAACGCCAGGAGGTACGATTCAAGTCGAGGTGCTCCACATCGAACCATAAAAAATCGCCCGTTCATCCCTGTGAACGAGGCGATTTTTTTGCTTATTTCAAAGGCATCCGATTTTCATCGAACGTAAAGCCTTCGCCCCCGACTTCATACACGTGATGGAACGTGACGAACGCATGCGGGTCGATTTGTTTGACGATTGTCTTCAAACGGTTCACTTCGTTACGGCCGACGACGACATATAAGACCTCGAGTTCTCGGTTCGAATAACCGCCTTTCGCGAGCAGTCGGGTCGTGCCGCGGTTCATCGTCGCATGAATACCATCCGCAATGGCAGTGCGGTGGTCACTGATGATCATCGCCGCTTTACCGGCATACGTTCCTTCTTGCATCGAGTCGATGACGCGTGCCCCGATATAGACGGCGAGAAGCGTGTACATCGCCTCACGAATGTCGAGGTACGTCAAACTGAGGACGATGACAAAGAAGTCAAAGATGAGAAACGTCTTCCCGATCGACCATCCGAAATAGCGTTGTACGAGTCGTGCGATGATATCGACGCCGCCCGTCGTCCCGCCATTGTTGAAGATGATGCCAAGCCCGACCCCGATGAAGAGACCGGCGAACAGACTTGCGAGCACCATGTCATCTGTCAAATCGATGACGAGCGTCGAGTACTTGGCGATGAGTGCATACCAAATTGAAAAAGAGAATGTCCCGATGAGCGTATAGATGAAGGTCGTGCGACCTAACAACTTGTAACTCATGAAAAAGAGTGGGATGTTTAATGCCAAGTTCGTGACAGAAGGTGATATATCAAACAGTCCACGGAGGATCAATGTGATCCCGGTGAACCCACCCTCGGCCAAATTGTTTTGGACGTTGAAGTGATAAACGCCGAATGCAAAAATAAAAGAACCTATCAAGATAAAAATAATATTTCGAACACGAATCGGTAATTGTACCGTCATCAGGTTCACCTCCCCTTAGATAGAGTACTCGAAAAACAGTTCGATTGACTACCCTGAACATATGACATTCAGAAACGAGTCGGCTATACTTTTCAAAGAAGAGGTGATGTAGATGAAAGTAGTAGCCATCGGGGCACATCCGGACGATATCGAAATCGGGATCGCCGGCATGACCGCCCAATGGACGAAAGAGAAGACTGAGGTCGTATACGTCGATTTGACGAGAGCGGAACTTTCTTCAAATGGTGATGTAGAAACGAGACGACAGGAGGCAAGTGCGGCTGATGACGTGCTTGGTGTCCGTCGAATCAATCTAGGATTTAAAGACCGTGGGATTGACGGGGGAGAAGAGCAGCTCGAGGCAATCGTCTCCTTGATTCGCCGTGAGCGCCCAACCCACTTGCTCTATCCATATGAGGTCGACCGCCATCCTGACCATGCAGCCTGCGCCCATCTCGTGACAGAGGCGCTGTTTAATGCCGGGATCCGAAAGTACTTACCCGAACTCGATGCATATCGTCCTGAAAGTGTGTACCAATATATGATCAATGCTCACGTCGAACCGGATGTGTGCGTGGATATTAGTGACACGATCGAAGTGAAGACACGGGCGCTTCAATGTTACGCGAGTCAGTTCACTCCGGTCGATGGAGTAAAGACACCGCTCACCGATGCATATGTGGAACGGGTCATCGCCCGTGAACGCCATTTTGGGAGCTTGATTGGAGTCGCCTATGCGGAAGGGTTGAAGCGCGTTCGACCATATGTCGTAAAACAGGCAGGTGAACTCGCATGACGTATCGGATTGGGATTCTTTGTTATCCATCTGTCGGAGGCTCTGGGATTTTAGCGACAGAGCTCGGGATGAAGCTTGCGGACCGTGGGCATGATGTCCATTTTATCACGAGCAGCATGCCGTTTCGTTTGAACGCCTATCACCCAAATATTACGTTCCATCAAGTCGAAATCAATCAATATTCGGTCTTTCGTTATCCGCCGTACGATATGACATTGTCAGCGAAGATTGCGAGTGTCATCCAATCGTTCGGTCTCGATGTCATCCATGCACACTATGCCGTACCGCATGCCGTTTGTGCTGCGCTTGGCCGCGAGATGGCGGGTGTGAAGACCCCGATCGTGTCGACGTTACATGGTACCGATATTACCGTACTCGGTGAGGACGAGGAACTGAAACCGGCCATTCTATACGGGCTGCGTCAATCGAACGCGATCACGGCGGTCTCTCATAGTTTGAAACGGGAGACAGTAGAGCGGATTGCCAGTGATTTGCCGATCCAAGTCATCCATAACTTCATCGATGAATCGGTGTATACGCCTCAATTCGACCCGACATTAAGGGGACGGTACGGCTTGTCGGATGAGGACCGGGTCGCCATCCACATTTCAAACTTCCGTCCTGTCAAACGCGTCGACCTCGTCCTGGAGGCGTTCGATCAGATGGATGTGACGAATAAGAAACTATTGCTCGTCGGAGATGGTCCGCTCATGGGTGCGATGCGTCGACTCGTGACGGAGATGGGGCTTGAAGAGCAGGTCATCTTTGCCGGGAAACAAGAACAAGTCGCCGCACTTCTTGCAATCAGCGACGTTCACGTCCTGTTATCAGACAAGGAGGCGTTCGGTCTCGTGGCGCTCGAGGCGATGGCGACGGGTGTGCCCTCTGTCGTGAGCGATGCGGGTGGGCTGCCGGAAGTGATCACGGACGGTGAGGATGGTTTCGTCGTTCCTAAAGGGGATGCGAGCCAGGCCGCCTCTGCGATGGAGCGGCTCTTGACCGATCGTGAGCTACGAGAACGGTTCCGACAAAACGGATTGGTGAAATCTCGGCGCTTCGCCTCACAAGATATCGTGACCGAATATGAACGCTTGTATGAACAGGTGGTGACATCATGACGGAATGGGAATACGCAAAACAAATCATCGACACGATCGAACAGCATGGTGGCGAGGCGTATATCGTCGGTGGTGCTGTTCGGGATTATGTGCTCGGGAGTCTGCCCGATGATATCGATTTGGCGACGTCCCTCTTCCCGGAAGAGGTGATGGCGCTGTTCCCGAAGTCGGTTCCGACCGGTATCGAGCATGGGACTGTCACGGTCATTATTGACCACCATCCGTTCGAAGTGACGACGTTCCGTTCGGAAGGATCGTATTCGGATTCGAGACGACCGGACCATGTCGCACTCGGGGTATCGCTTGAAGAGGATTTATTACGAAGGGACTTCACGATGAACGCGATGGCGTTCCATGATGGACGAGTGGTCGATTTATTCGGTGGTCAACATGATCTAGAAGAACGAATCATCCGAACAGTCGGCAGTCCGTTTGAACGGTTCGGAGAGGACGCGCTACGCATCATGCGTGCGCTTCGCTTCATGTCACAACTCGACTTCACCTTACATGACGAGTTGCGGGAAGCAGCGAGCGGGCTCGGTCATAAGCTCGAACAAATTGCGATGGAGCGTATCGCGATCGAATTTGAGAAACTGTTGACGGGACCTGCATACAAGAAAGCGCTAGGTGAAATGGTCGAGCTCGGCATTCATCGCTATTTACCGAACGTGACGACCGAACTGATGCAGCGTGTCCAAGAGGACGCTCGGACACCTGTGAACGCGGTCAGCGGATGGGCACTCTTTCTCTATCATGCACAGGATGACAGCTGGCTATCGCCATGGAAACGGTCGAACGCGATCAAACGGGAGGCGCGTACGCTTGCACTGCTCTGTGAGACGGGACTTGACCGGATGACGATTTATTCGACGGATGAACAGACGCTCTCCACTTATTTCCGGATGAACGGGGAGAAAGACCGTAGCCGTGAACTGAAACAGTCGCTCCCGATGACGTCACGAAAAGAGTTGAAATTTGACGGCCGGGACGCCTTAGCGCTCG
Organism: Exiguobacterium sp. 8H; assembly: GCF_902506255.1. Classification (GTDB taxonomy): domain Bacteria; phylum Bacillota; class Bacilli; order Exiguobacteriales; family Exiguobacteriaceae; genus Exiguobacterium; species Exiguobacterium profundum. The sequence continues at coordinate 525,600 of NZ_LR733429.1, forward strand.
GTGCACGAGGGGAAGCAATCAAGCATCTGTTAGCCGACCTCGAACGACGCGTCATCTTAAACGAGTTACCGAACCATGAGACAGTATTGAAAGAGGAGGCGAAACGATGGCTTCAACGCGCGGGCGTGTTCTGACGCTATTACAAGATGGTGAAGTATGGAGTGGCCAAGAGTTGGCCCGTCAATTAAATATTTCACGTACCGCTATTTGGAAACATATCGAAACGCTTAAGCAAGACGGTTATGCGATTCATACGATCCCAAGAAAAGGATACCAATTGCTTGAGCAAAGTGACCGATTCGATGAACCAGCGTTTGCGTCATATCGGAAGGGACGGTTCGGTCAAATCGTCCATGCCTTTGACCAAATCGACACGACACAACGAATCGCCCATGAGCTGGCGCAACAACACGTGCCAGAGGGGACGCTCGTCATGAGCGAGGAACAGACGGCCGGTCGCGGACAACTCGGTCGTAACTGGCACAATCCGAAGCACGTCAATATCGCGGCAAGTGTGATTTTAAGACCGGAATTACCCATTCGCGACGCATCAAAGATGACCTTGATGGCGGCAAGTGCGTTTGCGAAAGCGTTGAATGCGCGGGACCTTGACGTGACAATCAAATGGCCTAACGATTTACTGTTAAATGGCAAGAAAATCGGAGGCATTTTGACGGAAATGCAAACGGAAGGGGACCGCATTCAAGCCGTCATTTTAGGGTTCGGAATGAACGTCAACGGCGATGAAATTCCGACTGAGTTGGCGCACCGGGCGACCTCCCTTTATTTAGAGACCGGGACGAGATATCATCGCAGTGAGTTATTGGCGGAACTATTGGCAGAACTCGAGACCGAATACGACCGATTCCTTGACGTAGGATTTGCACCGGTTCGCTTGAACTGGATGAAACATGCCGCCTATTTAAATGAGTCGATCACCTTGAGTGTGTCCCGGACGTCGCGAACAGGTGTCATGCGAGGCATCTCGGAGGAGGGGGCACTGCTACTCGAAGTGGATGGAACGGTCGAACCGGTCTATTCTGCTGAGATTGCAGTGTGGAATGATTGATGAAAGCGAGACCATCGACTATACTTAATGTGTCGGACGCTATCAATTCTTGAAGTGTACCGCGCTTGCAGACTGTCACATTCAGTTGTCTGCCTTGATCATTATGACAGGGACAGAAGGACACTAACTCATGAAAACCATGAATTTGTTTTTCGTGCGCCTTCTTGCCATCTGTGTAAGAAGGCGTTTATTCTTTCCTGTCTCCACGTTTAGGAGGAGAAACAGATGCACACGATGACTACATTGTTTAAAAAAATGAACGAGCAAGAAAAGCTCGTCATGTTGACGGCATATGATTATCCGTCAGCCAAACTTGCCGAATCGGCCGGTGTCGATTTGATATTAGTAGGTGATTCACTTGGGATGGTCGTACTTGGTTATGATTCGACGATTCCGGTGACGATGGAGGACATGCTCCATCATTCGAAAGCGGTACGCCGCGGAGCACAAAATACGTTCGTTGTGGTAGATATGCCGTTTGCGTCATATCACGGAGACTTCGATCGGACGTTACAGGCAGCATCGCGTTTATTCCAAGAAGGCCGTGCGGATGCCATCAAACTAGAAGGGGCCGGTGACGTGCTTCATACGATTGACCGCTTGACACAAGTCGGCATGCCATGTGTCGCCCATCTAGGGTTGACCCCTCAATCGGTTGGCGTCCTAGAAGGATATAAAGTACAAGGGAAGTCCCTAGAGGCTGCCGAGACACTCCTTCAAGATAGCTTGGCTGCGGAACGTGCTGGCGCGAAGATGCTCGTCCTTGAGTGTGTCCCTCACCAATTGGCAAAACGGATCGCAGAAGAATTGACGATTCCTGTCATCGGAATCGGTGCAGGTGCAGATGTCGACGGCCAAGTGCTCGTCTATCATGACGTATTGAAATATGGGGTGGACCGTCTCCCTAAATTTGTCCAAGCGTATGCAGACGTGAATGAAGTGGCGACGGATGCTATCCGTTCTTATGTCGAAGAGACGAAGAACGGTCACTTCCCGTTAGAACGTCATACGTTCACAATGGATGAGTCGTTACTCGACTCATTGTATGGAGGAAAAGGATGAAGATTGTATCGACCGTCGAAGAATTACGTATTGCCTTACCAACGAATCAAACGATTGGCTTCGTGCCGACGATGGGATATTTGCATGAAGGACATATGAGCCTCGTTGAAAACGCGCGACGGGAAAATGACGTCGTTGTCATGAGTATTTTTGTCAATCCGACACAGTTCGGACCGAATGAAGACCTCGACCGTTACCCCCGCGACTTTGAACGGGATGAGAAGTTGGCACGTGATGCGGGAGTCGATGTCTTGTTCTATCCGACGACGGAGACGATGTATCCACTTGACATGGCGCGTGTGACCGTCCGTCACGGGGCGGACGTATTATGTGGGGCGAGTCGTCCCGGTCATTTTGATGGTGTGTTGACAATCGTTTCAAAATTATTTAACCTTGTTCAACCGACACGCGCTTATTTCGGTCTGAAGGATGCTCAACAAGTGGCACTCATCGAAGGATACGTCCGAGATTATTTCGTTCCAGTCGAGATTCGACGCTGCCCGATTATTCGTGAGGAGACAGGACTAGCCAAATCTTCTCGAAACGTCTATTTGTCAGATGTCGAAACGGTAGAGGCGAGTCGGATTTTCAGCGCATTGATGATGGCGCGAGAGGCACTCGATACAGGTCAACAAGTTGATGAAGTAAAACGACAGCTGACTGAACGTTTGAACGAGATTCCGAACAGTCAAATCGATTACGTCGAGCTTGTCGATTACCCGACGCTCGGTGCCGTCTCGAGCGACTCGACCGAACTCTTGTTAGCGGTGGCCATTCAGTTTGAACGGGCCCGATTGATTGATAATGTGATTTGGAAGAAGGGATGAATCCAATGATTCGTACATTTATGCACGCAAAGCTTCATAAAGCAACAGTGACAGAAGCAAACTTACACTACGTCGGTTCAATTACAATCGATGAGGATTTGATGGATGCGGTCGGTATCATGGAGAATGAACATGTACACATTACGAACAACCATAATGGTGCTCGCATCGAAACGTATGTCATCAAAGGGGAACGCGGTTCAGGCGTGATTTGTTTGAACGGAGCGGCAGCACGTCATTTCCAGGTCGGTGATGTTGTCATCATCATGGCTTACGGTCAAATGACAGCGGAAGAGGCAAAAACGCATCGTCCGAAAGTAGCTGTGTTGAACGAACAAAATGAGGTCGATCAACTTCTTTACGAAGAGATTGCTCATACAATTTTGTAAAGGATTCGGGGGTGTCGGCAGAGGCATCCCCGTTTTTTCGTTATTCGTTCTATGGTAAGATGAGACAGACAGAAAGCACGAGCGTGCCAAAGATGGGATGGATGTTATGGACACGTATGTGATTGTGGATTTAGAGACTACGGGTCATTCCGTTAAGTCCGGAGATGAATTGATTGAGTTTGCGGCGGTCGTCGTACAAGAGGGTGAAGTGATAGAGCGCTACAGCACCTTGATTCGACCGAGTCGACCAATCCCACCTTTTATTACGCAATTGACAACGATTAGTGACGAAGATGTAAGTGATGCACCTACATTTGAAGATGTGATTCCCGACATTTGGAAAATGCTAGATGGACGGGTGTTTGTCGCGCATAACGTCGCATTTGATTTAACTTTTTTAAATGAGAGTCTTGAACAAGCGGGTTATCTTGCGTTTCAAGGGAGAGCCATTGATACTGTCGAATTGGCCCGCATCTTGTATCCGACTTTAGAGAGCCATGCGTTAGAAGCGCTATCGGATACGTTTGACCTCGTACATACAGACGCACATCGGGCACTCAGTGACGCAGAGGCGACAGCCGAGCTCTTCATCCGGATGCTCGACCGTTTACGCGATTTACCGTTGGTGACGCTGAAACGACTTCGAGAGTTATCTGAGTCATGGACGAGTCATATCGAACCGTTACTCGATGAGATGATCCTTGAGGTCGGGATCCGTCCAGACGACGAAACACGTTTTGATATCCACCGCAAAATTGCGTTAAGGCGACCGGTGGATGCCTTCGTCCCGACGACAGAACGTGAACCGTTCGAGCCGTTCCTTTTGCGGACGATCGAAGAGACACTCCCTTCACTGTTTGAGCAGTTTGAACCGAGACAGAGTCAATTCGAAATGATGCGTCACGTCTATAAAGCGTTAGACGATGAGGAAACATTGTTAGTCGAGGCGGGTACGGGAACGGGTAAGACGCTTGCGTACTTGATTCCGAGTGCCCACCATGCCCTCGAGACGAAACGCCCGGTCGTCATTAGTACGCATACCATTCAATTGCAAGAACAGTTGTTAAATCGAGACTTACCTGTTCTTCGTCAGATTTTTCCTGAGATCGAATTCACGTTGTTGAAAGGGAGACGCAATTATATCGATTTGCGTAAGTTCGAGATGGTGCTCGACGAATCAAATGACGGTCTTTTGGCATCGATGTGTAAAGCGATGGTACTCGTCTGGCTCACAGAAACCGAGACCGGAGATTTAGAGGAACTCTCATTCCCGGGATCTGCGACACAAGGTCCTGCTTCATTCAAGCGTTTGATTCAAGCAGATGCTTCTAATGATTTTGGTCGATTCGACCCATGGTATAGCCGTGACTTTTTCACGAAAGCCGTGTTGCGCTCGAAAGAAGCGGACCTGATTGTGACCAATCATGCTTTACTGTTCTCGGATTTACAGCATCAGGCAGGCATTTTACCGACGGACACACCTCTCGTATTAGACGAGGCTCATCAAGTCGAGGAAGTGGCCTCTCATCATTTCGGTGTGACATTTGATGCGATTCAATTTGACCGCCTCTTCAAATGGTTCGGCTACGGAGCAGATGGCAAATTCCATTCTCGCATCATTCAGCTAGCCGATTTGACATCCGTAACCGAAGAAGCGGAGGCATTCAGTCAACAAATTGATTCGGCTCTTGCAAGGGTCGAGGAAGAACTCGAAGACCTTCTGACGTCCCTTCAATCGTTAGGTAAGAAAAAAGAACCTCGACAAACGGTTCGTTTCGAGCGGGAAGGTGCAACGTTTAGACCAATTCGAGAAGTGGCCAATCGACTCGAGGACAAACTGCGGACGTTGCGGACGTCACTCCGACACCTCCATCGACTGCTCGATGAGCGTAAAGAACATATGACATTCAAACAACGCGCACTTCTTGGTGACTTAAAAACGTTGATTGGAGACGTGCGTGAACTCGAGAGTGTCATCTATGAGACGATGTTGACGCGCGACGATGATGCGGTCAGCTGGGTCGAACTGAATTTAGGGAATCGGAAATTGACCTCGGTATACACGCAGCCCGTCGAAATCGGACCGTTGTTACACGAACGTCTGTTTAAGAAGCGACCAACGATTTTAACATCGGCGACGATGACGGTCTCAGGGAAGTTCAGCTTTATGGAACGACGCCTCGGATTAGAAGGAGAACCGGTCCGAAGAGTCGTATTACCGTCACCATTCAACTTCAAAGACCAGGCCAAACTGTTTGTACCGTCGGACTTCCCATTGATCAATGAAGTGCCGCTTCCTCAGTTCGTCGACCAGACGGCCCAGTCGATTGTCCAAATTGCGAACGTGACGAAAGGGAGGATGCTCGTCTTGTTCACATCGAACGAATTGCTTCGACTCACTTACGAACAAGTCAAAGACCATCTTGACCCGTCTTATACACTTCTCGCACAGGGTGTGAGCGGCGGCTCTCGTAGCCGCTTGACGAAACAGTTCAAACGGATGGAACAGTCGATTCTCTTTGGGACAGCAAGCTTTTGGGAAGGTGTCGATATTCCAGGGGAGGCGTTGACATGCCTTGTCATCGTAAGGCTTCCGTTTGCACCGCCCGATCAGCCGATCATGCAAGCACGTTCTGAGAAAATTGAAGCGACGGGTAAGTCACCATTCTTTGAGTTATCCCTGCCCCAAGCGGTTATTCGCTTCAAACAAGGTGTCGGTCGATTGATTCGATCGAAAGGGGATTATGGTGCGGTCTTCGTGTTCGACCGACGTGTGGAGACGACACGTTACGGCAAACAGTTCATCAACAGCTTGCCTAAAGTTGACCGGATTGAAGGAACGCTTGAAACAGCGTTATCCGAGTTGGAATTGTTCTTAGACGAGAAGGAAAAGTCTGTGGCACGAAATGACAGATAACGCTAGGCATCACGATATTATCGTTTTATAATGATACGTATAGTGTTTTTGGAGGAGGAGTCAATATGAACTCGAATATTGAGACGCTGGCGAGCGTGCGCATCGAACCGACTGCGGACGTTTACAAAATTGTCGACTTATTGAATCGGACCTTAAAGGGTCAGGATTTAATGTTCGGTTTGTCACTTGAGAAGAAAGTGAACGATCCGAAGAAGGAAGAGATGGTCTTCACCATCTATCGTACAGAATGACCAGAAAAGCAAAATGGATCGTCTCATTACTGGCGGCACTGATTGGTGTCGTCCTTGTCTTTAGCGTGATGTATCGATTCACCATCGGTCATACAGAGAATCAAAAAGAAAAGCTCGTCGAAACGGCGATGGCACGATTGACTGAAGAATCTCCAGACGCGAGAGTGGGTCAGGGAGAACTGTTCAATGGGACAGAGGCATATGTCGTCTTCCCAGAAGTAGACGGGAAGTCCATTTGGTTTGTCCCATTGGATAAAAAGCTGGAGATCGAGCAACGAGAAATCGGTGAAGTGGACGCTACTGACGTCTGTTCGAAGTCGGTTGAGGAGACAGGCGGACAACTGGTCAGCTGTAAGGTTGGTTTTGACGAACGGGCACTCATCGAAGTGGTCACGAAAGCGGATGCGTCTTATACGTATTCGTACTATACGCTTCAGACCGGAGAATTTATTCGACGGGTCCAATTGACCGATCAAATGTAATGAATTAGAGGGGGATTATGATGGAACATCTATTAGCGAAACGTGTAAAACAACTCACACCATCGACTACTTTGGCGATTACAGCTAAGGCGAAGGCACTGAAAGCTTCAGGCAAAGATGTCATTGGTCTCGGCGCGGGTGAACCTGATTTCAACACACCAGAACGAATCATCGACGCTGCTTGTCAAGCCGCTCGAGATGGAGACACAAAATACACGCCATCTGGCGGGACAGTCGCGTTGAAAGATGCCATCATTGAAAAGACGAAACGCGATAGTGGATTGTCGTTCGAACGCAACGAGGTGATGGTTGCTTCAGGTGCGAAACATGCCCTATACGCTCTGTTCCAAGCTATTTTAGATGAAGGGGACGAAGTGATTGTCCCAGCCCCATACTGGGTCAGTTACCCGGAACAAATCAAATTGGCAGACGGAGAACCTGTCTTGGTCGACACGAATGAAGAGACGTCATTTAAATTGACGCCGACTCAACTGGAGAATGCAATTACAGCTCGTACAAAGGCCGTCATCTTGAACAGCCCATCTAATCCGACGGGAATGATTTATACGAAAGAGGAGCTACAGGCACTCGCCGATGTCGTTCTTCGACACAATCTTCTCGTCGTTAGCGATGAAATTTATGAAAAATTGATTTACGGTGATGCATCGTTCGTATCGATTGCGACACTTCCGAATATGCGTGAACGAACGATCATCATCAATGGGGTCTCGAAATCTCACGCGATGACAGGTTGGCGAATCGGATATGCCGTTGGTGATGCAAAAATCATCGGCGCGATGACGAATCTGGCCTCACACTCGACATCAAACCCGACATCTGTCGCACAAGCGGCTGCGGTAGAAGCGTACAATGGACCGCAAGAAGATGTGGAAATGATGCGTCAATCGTTCGAGGATCGACTTGAAATCGTCTACGACCGTCTCGTCAAAATCCCTGGCATCACTTGTTTGAAGCCACAAGGTGCATTTTACTTATATGCCAATGCGAAGGTCGCGGCCTCAGAGAGTGGCTATAACACCGTCGATGCTTGGTGTGAAGCTGTTCTTGAAGAAGCAAACGTGGCACTTGTGCCTGGTTCGGGTTTCGGACAAGACGATTACGTACGATTATCCTATGCAACTGAATTAAAACGCGTATTAGAAGCGCTCGATCGAGTAGAAGACTTCGTTACGAAGCGCGCTCGATAAGCGAAAGGATGGAAAAGAATATGACAACTATTTCGATTAACCAATTTAAAGATTATGAAGGCCAATCGGTCCGTGTAGGGGCCTGGATTGCCAATAAACGTTCAAGTGGTAAGATTGCTTTCCTTCAATTACGTGATGGAAGCGGTTTTGCTCAAGCAGTCGTTGTAAAAGCTGACGTGGCGGAAGAGTTATTTACGTTAGCCAAAGGGATTACTCAAGAAACTTCGGTTTGGGTCACAGGGAATGTCAAATCTGATGGCGGACGTACACCACTCGGATTTGAATTGGAAGTGACAGATTTAGAAGTGATTGCGGAATCGATTGATTATCCAATCACACCGAAAGAACACGGAACGGAATTCTTGATGGACAACCGTCACTTATGGCTCCGTTCACGTCGCCAACACGCGATTATGAAAGTTCGTAACGAAATCATTCGTGCGACATATGAATTCTTCAACAAAGAAGGATTTGTCAAAATCGATCCGCCAATCCTTACTAGCAGTGCTCCGGAAGGGACGACAGAATTGTTCGAAACAGATTATTTCGGTCAATCAGCCTACCTTTCTCAGACAGGTCAATTGTATATGGAAGCAGCGGCGATGGCCCTCGGAAAAGTATTCTCGTTCGGTCCAACGTTCCGTGCGGAGAAATCAAAAACACGTCGCCACTTGATTGAGTTCTGGATGATCGAGCCGGAGATGGCATTCGTCGATCATGACATGAACCTTGAGATTCAAGAGCAATACGTCTCATACATTGCACAGGCAGCACTTGCGAACTGTAAAAATGAACTGGAACTGCTTGGACGTGACCTTGAGAAATTGGCACAAGTACAAGCGCCGTTCCCTCGTGTTCGTTACGAAGATGCCATCAAGTTCTTGAAGGCAGAAGGATTCGACGACATCGAATACGGTGATGATTTCGGTGCACCGCACGAGACGGCGATTGCCAACGCACATGATCAGCCGGTATTCATCACGCATTGGCCAAAAGAAATCAAACCGTTCTACATGAAAGTAGACCCTGAGAATCCAGAACTTGTTCTGTGTGCGGACTTGATTGCACCAGAAGGATATGGTGAAATCATCGGGGGATCTCAACGTGAGGACGACTACGATCGTCTAAAAGAAGAGATCATCAAGGAAGGTCTCGACGAAACGGATGCGTATGATTGGTACCTTGAACTTCGTCAATACGGTTCGGTCCCACACTCTGGTTTCGGACTTGGTCTCGAGCGTACGGTCGCATGGATCAGTGGAATCGAGCACATCCGTGAAGCGATTCCGTTCCCACGTCTTTTAAACCGAATTCACCCTTAACGATTAATCGGGGAAGACACCATGTCCTCCCCGATTAATGTGTCTTAGAAAGGAAGTGCGACATGGATGCACATCAATTGATTCAATTATTCGAGCAAAGTCCGGTCGTCATTCCACGAAAGCTGTTCACCGATGCGAGACGCCTCGATTTGTCACCCGTCGAGTTCAGTCTGATCGTCCATCTTCTAGAAATGACTGGAGAAGGCATCGTCATGCCGCTCCCGAGTGAGCTAGGGAAACGATTGAATGTTTCAGAGAATGAGGCGCGCTCAGTGTTACTCGGTCTGTTGCAAAAAGAGTTGATCGCGATTGACGCTTCAAGTGATGGCGAGCGATATAGCCTATTGCCACTTTTCGAAGCGTTACAAAGGGAAGAGAAATCTGTGCCACAGCAGACACTGAATGAGAATATCATTCATACGTTTGAGCGGGAATTTGGAACGATCACCCCGTTCGAGATTGAACAAATTGTCGGCTGGATGACGGAAGATAGCTTCAGCGAAGAACTCATCATGGCCGCACTTCGTGAAGCGAAACTTCGAAACGTGCGAAACTTCAAATACATGGACAAAATCCTGCGCGTTTGGCAAGACCATCATGTCGAATCGCTCGAGGATGTCGTGGAATATCAACGGAGGAATAAGTGATGTTGACGCGAGCACAATTACAGGAAGTGTCAGATACGATGAAGCAGATGTTCCCAGACGCTCATTGCGAGTTGACGCATCAAAATCCCTTTGAATTGGTCGTCGCGGTCGCGCTCTCCGCACAAGCGACGGATGCGCTCGTCAACAAGGTGACACCAGGATTGTTTGAAGCGTTTCCGACTGTCGAGGCGATGGCTGCGGCTGACGTGTCTGAGATTGAGTCATTGATTAAACGGATTGGTCTGTACCGTAACAAAGCGAAGAATGTAAAAGCACTCTCAGAAAAAATTGTGAACGAGCATGGGGGGATTGTCCCTTCTGACCGAGCATCGTTAGAGGCGCTCCCCGGAGTCGGTCGTAAAACAGCAAACGTCGTCCTTTCTGTTGCATTCCATGAACCGGCGTTTGCGGTTGACACACATGTGGAACGAGTATCCAAGCGTCTCGGTATTTGTCGCTGGAAAGACAATGTTCGACAAGTCGAGGATACATTAATGAAAAAGTTTCCACGCGAGGAATGGTCACAACTTCATCATCAATTCATCTTCTTCGGACGATATCATTGCAAGGCACAACGCCCAGGCTGTGAGGCATGCCCACTCTTGCATATGTGCCGTGAAGGAAAGAAACGAATGAAGTCACAGAAAGTCACCACATAAAAAACGCATCGACACGCAATGTGTCGATGCGTTTTTGGTTAATGATTCCAAGGGTGGTCGCTCCATTCGCGACGTTTTTTCGTGATTGGCACTTTTTTGAAGCCCCAGTTTCGGAAATCTTGGTCCGGACTTTCTTTACGGATGTAAATTTTGTCCTTAATGGCTTTAAAGATTCGGTTCTCGTCCCCATAATGGACGAACCGTGGTTTCACTTCAATCACGCCACGACGAACGCGAGAAAGTGGCAGACAGACGAGGTCAGCGATTTCTAAGCCAGATTGATACATCGTGTTCTGCTTCTCAGAGAAGATGAAGCCTTTAATTTTTTGACGGCTCTTTTCGACGTCTAAATGAACGGTACCTGAGTTGAAAATATCAAAGAATGCTTTTTGAATCAGTAAGTTCTGATAATCGTCTCGGGATTCCAGGACGACACGGGCACTTACTGCCTCTGTTTCTTCTAAAAACGCATAGAATGACTTCATCAGGTGAGCGAATGCGACGACATACGGATCTTTTGGTGTCGAATAAAAGTCATGAAGCTTTTGTTTATCGACCTCGACACTGACGATTGTACAGTCGATTCCTCGCAAAAATTCAGGGAGTTTATCCCAAAAGTCGCGCAACATATCAATCGTGATCCCATCTTCTTTTCCGTAAGGATGTTCCGCTTTTAAAATTTCTTTCAAATGAAGTGGGATATGCTCCGTTTTGAACACATCTCGTTTGAACGCCTGAAGACGTCGTTTCAATTCACACGGTAATCCAGTCTCGTCTGCATCGATTGAATACTTATATTCCATCAGCACGCCAGTCAAGTTAAATTGCGTATTTCCCTTCGGTGTGCCTGTTTCGTCGACGAACATGACATACTTCTTTCCACTTTCCATCCAATCCCTCCAAAACGGCTTAACAGTAACGTCTTTAAGCACCCTATTTTATTTCCAAATGATAATTTGGTCAATCTATTGCACAGATATTGCACATTTTTTTTAGAATGACATCAATGAGGTTTATCGGTGTGTCATCTTGGATAAACAGTAGAAGTGCTATTATCATAGAAAAACAATCGCATCATACATAACGAGAGCTTTTCAATTTGGATACACAATCGCTTACATACTAGTTTAACATACGGGAGTTTGGTACGATATGTGTTGCGGTAATTCCACACAAGTGTCGACCGACAGAAGTCGACAATCAGACCTGAGACGGAAGGAACGAGTGGACCGACCTGTTAATATGTATGTATGGGGTGACGACATTGTTCCATTATCCAAACGGTAAAAAGGCAAACGTGACAAAGACAACAAAGGGGGAAGGAATTTCGAAGCAATCATCGAATTCTCAAACCTATGCGAATCGCGGAATGAACTTGGAGACGCTGTTAAATGAAACGAATGAGTTTTATCGGATTCATCAACGAGCCGTCATCCACAAAAAACCAACCCCTCTCCAAATCGTCAAAGTCGACTATCCGAAGCGAAGTGCCGCCAAAGTAACGGAAGCCTATTTCAAACAGGCATCTACGACCGATTACAACGGTGTTTATCGTGGTAGGTACATTGACTTTGAAGCGAAAGAAACGAATAATAAGACATCGTTTCCGCTCGGCAATTTTCATGACCACCAAATCGCCCACATGCGTGAGTGTGAACGTCATGGAGGGATTTGTTTTGTCATCATCCGCTTTAGTCGCTATAATACGCAATATGTATTGACCACCGAGCAACTTGTTCAGTGGTGGGAACAACGGTTAACGGGGCGCAAATCGATTCCGCTCAGCTTTATCGAAAAGGAAGCGATTGAAGTTCCGACGAGAGCCTTGCCGTCGATTGATTATTTGACGGTGCTCGATCAATGGCTCGATTGAATAGAAGGAGTGAACCATGAATGGAGCGAAGTAGGGTCGCACGTCGACAAGATTCGACGACGAATAAACGCAAAAAAACTGGGAAACAACCAAAGACGAAAAGTAAGAAACCGATGTGGAAACGCATCTTTTTATTAGGTTTCATGTTATTTATTGCTGCGGTAATCGCATTCGGCGCATATACGGTATATGCCATTGCGACGGCACCAGAACTAGATGAAGACAAACTTGTCGATACGTATCCGATTCAGTTGCTTTCGGCTGAAGGAGAACCGCTCGAAGGGGCGGGTCAGATTCGAGAGTATGTCTCCATCGACGACATCTCTGAAGTGATGCAACAAGCGGTCGTGTCCATTGAAGACCGTCGTTTCTATGAGCATAACGGGATTGACTTACGTCGAATCGGCGGAGCCGTCGTTGCCAACTTGACAGAGGGTTTCGGTGCAGAAGGTGGATCGACCATCACTCAACAATTGGTCAAGCAGTCGTTCCTTTCGACAGATAAGAAGTTGAAGCGTAAGCTTCAAGAACAATGGCTCGCACTCAAACTCGAGCGTGAGTATACGAAAGAACAGATTTTAGAGATGTACTTGAACAAAAACTATTACGGTAGTGGCGGATACGGTGTGCAAACCGCATCGAAACGTTACTTCAATAAGCCGGTCTCTGAGGTCAATTATCAAGAGGCCGCGATTCTCGCAGGTCTCCCGCAACGTCCAAGTGCCTACGATCCAATCAACGGTGATCAGGAGTTGACTCGCTACCGTCAAGAGCAAGTCTTGTCTGCAATGAAACGTGACGGACATATTTCTGAGGAACAATACAATGAGGCACTCGATGTTGCCATTGCTGACGTCATCTCACCAGGTGAAGAGACGGAAGAAGAAGCGTTCACACGTGCGATTTACTCTCGTGTATTGAATGAGTTAGAAGAGGACTATGGTCTTGAACAGTCAGATATTTACGGGACTGGTTTGAAAGTTTATACGTCAATCAACAAAGAGTTACACACAAAAATCAACAGTGATATTAAATCGAATAATGTTAATTTACAAACAAGTAGTTTCCCTGAAGATTTACGAATGGGTGCAACCGTCTTGAATACAAAGACCGGTGAAATTGTCGCTATCGTAGACAGTCAACAGGCGAAGCAAGGTGATACCACATATCGTGACTACTCAAATGAGAAGTATCAAATCGGATCGACAGCTAAACCATTTTTCGATTATGGTCCTGGAATTGAAAATGGGCAGTGGTCGACAGGTAAAGTGTTGCTTGACGCTAAATTAGATGGCACATATAGTCCGAATAACTATTATTCAGGTTTCCGTGGACCAAATACGATGCGCCAATACTTGAAAATTTCAGCGAACACGCCAGCAGTTCGTGCTTTCCAAGAAGTGCGGGATGAGTATGGACAAGAAGCAATCGAATCGTTCGTTAAAAATGTAGGTATCGAACCTTCATATTCTGGCGATGAACTCAACGAATCTAATGCTTTAGGTACGGCAGAAGCGAGCACGACACAGATGGCTGCAGCTTATGCAACACTTGGTGCGAATGGGATGTATACAAAACCGCACTTGATTCAAAAAATTGAATTCAATGATGGTTCAAGTATTAATTCACCGATTAAAGCCAAGCAAGCGATGGAAGATTATACAGCGTATATGTTGACAGACATGCTTCGTGATGTTGTGAGTGCTGAAGGTGGAACTTATGTACCTGGCGCATTCCCATGGGACGTAGCAGGTAAAACGGGTACGACGAACGAGCCTAACTCTACAAATCCGAAAGATAAATGGTTTACTGGTTATTCTACGGATTACTCAATCTCAGTATGGACAGGAAAAACGAAAGATTCGACAGTCGCTTCGTTCGATCCTGACTATGCCCAATACTATTTCGAATATATGATGCAACAAGTGACGAATGCGACGGGACAACCGGATCGATTCCAGCGTCCAGACTCAGTCTTGTCACTTGGTAATGAGCTTTATGTAAAAGGAACAAAACCAAAAGATCTTCAACCTGAGAAGTTGGTTGCTCCGACTGGGGCAAGTGTTAACTACGATGAAGAAGGTCAAACCGGTTCTGTCTCATGGTCATACGATTTCGATGGTGCACAAGCCGATGGTTATACGGATATCACGTTCACGGTGACACAAAAGTCAGCCGATGGAAGTGAGCAAGTCGTCGGAACGACCGGGGAGACGAGTGTGAATATTGCAAACTTGGCCGAAGGAGACACAACGTTTACCATTGTCGCAAATGCGACGAACCCGTTGACGGGAGAACAGCAATCGGCACCGGCACAAGCGAGCTATTCGATTGAACCGAAAGAGGAACCGACGGAAGAAGAGGAAAACCCTACTGATGATGGGAATTCCGAAGATGAACCATCAGACGAAAATAACGGGAACGGGAATGATAACGGAAACGGGAATGGTAACGGAGACGGAAACGGCGAAGATACCACCGACGAACAAACTCCTGATGAACCGGCTACGGATGAAGGTTCTGGCGAAGGTACAGACGAACCAACTGACGGAGATGATTCAGGAACTCCGTTAGAGGGACAATCCAATGGTGAATCGTCAGACACGAATCGTGGAAACAGCAATTCAAACAATGGGAATAACTAAGGAGAGCAGGGCGACATTGTGCGCCCTGTTTTTCGTTTGACTTTGTTATAATGAAAAGAAAGGGAACAGGATGGTGACACATGGTTCAACTCTCTTTAAAACGCAAGATGAAAGTATTACTTGTCATGGATCGACTGCAAGACGATGATTTCGGCGTGCCTCTCGGTGGACATCTCGGGTTAAAGCTTTCACATGTGCTCTTAAAAGAGTCCATACCGTTTGGGCGTCTCATCCAGGACCAAACCGTCGCCGAAGCAATCGGACATGCTTACTTGAAACGAATCGGAGTCGAGACCATGTTCACGGGCGAAGAATCCTATTATCCAGAACTTCTTCGTGGCAACCGTCAACTCATCTCAACAAACGAAGATTATTATAAAACGGTGCAACGCTACGTCAAACATCTTTTAGCGGTTCATTCGAAATGTACGAAACTACATACCATCGTCTTGTTCGGACGGTCGACGCAACGTCTGTTTTCAGATGCGCTCTTCCGTCTCGAAGAAGAAAATGAGCATGTCGCTGCTACATTTAAAGACATGGCCATCTTTCAGATGCCCGCTGTATCGAGAGTGGTACGAGATGAACGGATTCATCAAATCCGACAAGTCGTAGCGGACCTTGCACCTTCGAATGCGTAATGAAAGAAGGTGACTAGATGCGAAAATCTCGCTCTGTCGAAGAAATCATAAAAGAATTAAGAGATGATCCTGGTTTTTCAAACCACGTACGTCATTGGCACACGGTCGATGCACGTCCGGCCCAATATGCCCCAATTCCAGAGCAGGTGCCTGAACAATTGGTGAATGTACTTAAGAATCGTGGAATTGAACAGCTGTATACGCATCAAGCCGAGGCTGTGAAACAAACGGCGGCTAGCCATTCGACGGTCATCGTAACACCTACGGCATCAGGAAAAACACTGTGTTATAACTTACCGGTTCTATCCAAGATGATTGAAAAACCTACAGCACGTGCGCTTTATCTTTACCCGACAAAAGCACTCGCGCAAGATCAAAACAGTGACTTGATGGAGATGGTCGAAGCCCTTGAAGGGAATTTGCGGTGCTTCACCTATGATGGCGACACATCACCTGCGGCACGAACGAAAGTTCGCGATGCAGGGAATATCGTTATCACGAATCCCGATATGTTACATTCCGGCATCTTACCTCATCATACGAAATGGATTCGTCTATTTGAGAACTTAGAATACATCGTCGTCGACGAACTCCATACGTATCGTGGCGTGTTTGGCAGTCACGTGGCGAACGTGTTTCGACGTTTAAAACGAATCTGCGCCTACTATGGTAGTCACCCGAAATGGATCATGACATCGGCGACCATCGCGAATCCGCTTGAACTTGCCGAGCTATTGACGGAAGAAGAAGTCGTATTAATCGATCGAAACGGGGCACCTCAAGGCAAGAAACACCTTGTCTTCTATAATCCGCCTGTCGTCAATGAAGCACTCGGAATTCGTCGTAGCGCAACGCTCGAGACGAAACGAATCGCCTCGAGGCTCGTGGAAGCGAACATACAAACGATTGTATTTGCGCGGTCGCGCGTACGTGTCGAGGTGCTATTGACTTATTTGCAGGAACTAACACGGCGGGAGCTCGGACCAAAGTCTATTGTCGGTTACCGTGGCGGCTATCTTCCATCTGAACGTCGAGAAATCGAACGACGGTTACGGAACGGGGAAATCAAAGCGGTCGTTTCGACAAACGCGTTAGAGCTCGGTGTCGATATCGGTCAACTTCAAGCATGCGTCTTAAATGGATATCCAGGGACAGTCGCTTCGTTATGGCAACAGGCTGGGCGCGCCGGTCGTCGGCATTCAGAGTCACTCGTTGTATTTGTCGCATCCTCGTCATCACTCGACCAACTCGTCGTCGAACAGCCGGACATGATTTTAGATCGCTCACCGGAAGCGGCACGTCTTGACCCGAATAACTTGATTATTTTAGTAGATCATATCAAATGTGCCGCATTTGAGTTGCCGTTTCAAAAGGGAGAGCGGTTCGGAACAGTCGACACGGAAGATATATTAGAGTTTTTGACGGATGCTCACGTCTTACACGAACGGGCCGATAGGTACTATTGGATGACGGATTCGTTCCCGGCCCATGACATCTCGCTTCGGACGAGTGATCAAGAGAATGTCGTCATCGTCGATCAGACGGCGAAGCATCAAGTTATCGGTGAGATGGACACGTTCAGTGCCATGACGTTGTTACATGATGAAGCGATTTATTTGCATGGAGCCGAACAGTACCAAGTCGAAAAACTCGATTTTGAGGAGAAGAAAGCATATGTCCGCCGGGTTGACGTTGACTACTATACGGATGCGAATTTAGCAGTTGAACTGAAAGTACTCGAAGAGAACAAGTCAGACGGAGCGAAGACGTTTGGTGAGGTATCGGTCATCGCGATGGCCACCTTGTTCAAGAAAATAAAATTCGGGACGCATGAGAACATAGGGTCGGGTCCGATTCATCTACCGGAGCGAGAGTTGCATACGACAGCTACTTGGTTCACGTTAGATGAGCGATTCGCCTATTCGGAGGCGGACCTCGAAGATCAACTTGAAGCGGTCAGCGATTTGATGAGGCGACTTGCGCCACTTTATCTCATGTGTGACACGCTCGATTTATTCACTACGATTCAGATGAAGTCGACGCATACGAGTAAGCCGACCGTTTATTTGTACGACCGGTATCCAGGAGGCATCGGTCTCAGTGAGGCACTCTATAAAGATGCAGACATGGTGCTTGGAGCGGCAGAACGGACGGTATCCGACTGTCCATGTGAGAGCGGATGCCCCCGTTGTGTCGGCATGATTGGATACGGTGATTTCAAACAGCAAGTCATCCGTCAGTTGCAAGCATTGAAAGGAACGATATGAAAGCTAAACTATCTAGATTAATCAAAACGAACGAACCTGGCCCAAAAGCTAGGGTCACGAGCCCTGACGAAGTGGAGCAACAAAAGTGGAAGGATCATGGGGGCGAGATTTTAACGTTTGAGGGGGAATGGTGTGTCCGGATTCGAAAGACATATCCGCTCGACGAGGTGTATCACGACTTCAAGTTTGGAGAAGCAAGAAAGATGATGCGTCAAACCGAGCACCCGTTTTTCGTCGTCGACTTAGAGCCCGACCAAGTCCTGTTCATGGATACGGAAACGACCGGGTTACGCGGTTCAGGAACATCAATCTTTTTGATTGGATTTGCTAGGATTCAAGAAGGACACCTTGAAATGATTCAATACGTGTTACCTCATCCGGCGTTTGAAACCGCCTTTTACTATCATTTCTTGCAGGATATCGGAGATGAGGTTCGTTTCGTTACCTATAACGGGAAATCATTTGATTGGCCCCAAATCAAGACGAGACATACATTCGTCAAATCCAGGGTGAAACAATTACCTTCAGTGGGTCATGTCGATTTACTTCACGCTGCAAGACGATTGTTAAAACCGAGGCTTGAATCGGTATCATTAAAAGCAGTCGAAGCATACTTCGGTCATGAACGAACGGACGACCTTCCTGGATTCTTGGCGCCGATGCACTATTTTCAATATGTCAAAGAGCGGAATCCTGAAATATTGCTCCCGGTCCTCGAACACCATCATGCGGACTGTTTAAGCCTTGTCTCTTTGTATACACGTCTCAGTCAACTCGTTACGACCCCGGTAACTGATTTTGGAGAGGAACGTGCTCACTGGTTACATGACCTTGGCGAACAAGATCAAGCGCTGAGGGAGTTTGAGCAACTCTCGAGTCCATCGAAGCGTTCCATCATGCGTCAAGCGATGATATTAAAACGAGCTGGACGATTCGAGGAGGCCATTCCGCTATTTGAGTCGCTTCATACGATTGAAGGGTATGTCGAACTCGCCAAGTATGCAGAGCATAAACAAAAAGACATCGCTTTGGCGATTGATTACACGGAGCGAGCCATGAAGCTACTCGAACAAAAGCGAACAGTGCTACGTCAAACTATCGACCGTGAGAAAATGGAATTGGAGCATCGACGAGCTCGCCTAGAAAGGAAGCAAACATGAAAGTAGTAGCCGTCACAGGATATCGTCCTCATGAACTCGGCATTTTCAAAGCGGATCATCCAGGAATTGAAATCATTCAAGAAGCTTATCGGAAAAAGATACTTGAAGTCATCGAATTAGGTGCTGAATGGTTCATATTAAGTGGAACGAATGGTTGTGAATTGTGGGCTGGACAAGTATTGTTAGAGTTAAGAGAAACCTATCCGATTAAAATTGCCGTGTTTCCTCCATTCTTAAATATGGACGAGCGCTATAAACCATTCGAACAAGAACTATTTGTGCAACTGCAACTCGAGGCAGACTTTTTTGAACCGCTGACACAGCGTCCATACGAAGACCCGAGTCAACTCCGCGCAAAAACGGCATTCTTTTTAGATAAAGCAGAAGGATTGATCACCTTGTATGACGAAGAAACGGAAGGAAGTCCCCGCTTTTTAGTCGATGGGGCTCGGCGAAAGCCGAACATGGAAATTTTCCTAATCACACAAGAAGACTTACGAGTCATTGAAGAAGAAAAACAATGGGAACAACAATGGGAGTGATATGATGCAAACGGAATTAACAGCAGAAGCGATTTATAAACAAGAATTCAAGACGGCGTTACGTGGTTATTCACAAGAAGAAGTCGATCAATTTTTAGATGTCGTCATTCGCGATTATGAAAAAATGGCGAAAGAAATCGAGCGTCTTCAAAAAGAAAACGACTCGTTGCGACGAGAACCTGCGCCTGCGTCGGAACCAGTTAAACCAGCACAACCGGTTGCGTCAAATTATGACATGTTACGCCGTATCTCAAATCTCGAAAAAGCGGTCTTTGGAAAGCAAGTCGGTCCAAGCGAATAATGAATAGGGGGTGGAGTCTATGTTGCAAGTGTTAACGGCCACGGAGAAACAACCAGTCAAACAACAGACAAAAAAGCTGTTTCGTGTGAAAGAAGAAGTGATGAAAGCACCAACCTGCTATACAGATCGTCTCGTCGAAAACATCAGACAAACATGCCGATTTGATTGGATGATGATTGAACAAGTCAAATTAGGGGATGATCTCGTTCATTACGTGCTCGTCGGACCTAAAGGCGTATTCTTGATTCAATTAAATCGAACTCCAGCCCCCGTCCATATGACAAACCGGGAATGTCGAACCGAGACCTCGATGGGGTGGAAACAGGTTTATCCTCATCCTGTCACGGAATTAGAACGGATGACCAAACAAGTGCGGTCACGATTAAAAAAAGAGTGTAATCAAGCAATTCCCGTCTATTCGTTTTTAATCTTCCCGGAAACGGAACGATTGAAGTTAGAACGAATTAAGGCGAATTGTGGAGATTCATTCGCTCTGGTGGATCAGGTGATCAGTAAAACGAACCTTGAGACGTTGACAGAGCCGCTCGTCAAACAAATCGCCTATTATTGTTCTGAGCGACAAGTACATAAATAAGAAGAAGGCCGAATACCAATCATTCGGCCTTCTTCTTATTTTAAAAGTTCTCTTGCTTTTGCTGCATCATCTCGGTGTACGAACAGTGCAACGCGATCGTCCAAGTTTTTTGCGAGCGGTTTTAATAACTTGCCGGTCGGAAGTCCTTGTTCCACACGACAGGTGATGCCCCGCTCGGTCAAGTAATGATAATCACCTAAGAGTTCTTCACCTTGTTTCCCGAATGCTTCACCGAAACGAACCCACTTCAAGTTGCGAATTGTTCGAATCGTGACCAAGATGACAAACAAAATGGCGAGTGCGATGATCAATAATGTTTCCAATGCCTTCAACCCCTTCTTTACACAAGTTTAATGGTGTGGCGAGTTGAAAGCAATATGGAGCGAACGGTATACTGAAATGGAAAAGAGGGATGAAATGAAAAAACCGATTCAATCGAGACGAGAGGCAATCTCAATACTAGAAAATCAGCAAGTACTCTATATTCGAATTCATAACGGACAAACGGGCATGATCAAATCGACAGAGGAAGGTATCATCGTGGCCATTCCAAATGAAGAGACAGATCAAATCGATTTTCGAAAACTAGAGGACATCGAGGCGTTTGAAGCGTTTTATGATTTGACGCTCTCGAAACCAGGGATTTTGTATGTAAACGTTGAAGAGTAATGATATGGAGAGCTTCACCATTTCGGTGGGGCTCTCCATTTATACACGTTTAAGAGGAAGGCAGCCAGACAGCTAACTTGTCCTGTAACGGCTTTAGGCGAACGTGATGTTGCTTATGCAACAAATAACCGTCTGGGCGAATGACTAGTATGCCACGTTTCATAAAGAGGGATTTGGCAAGTTCGTTCCCTTGATCAAAGAACGGGCGACTCGTCTTAGATAAGGTGATGGTTTGAATGAACGGTTGGTTCTCGTTCAAATAGTCATAGATGGATGACAAATCACGTTTCCCATCGTCAAATACAAGCACTTGAAACCGTCCGTCCGCGATTTCCGATATTTTAGTCCGAAATCCGTCATCCGTTCGTAAAATCTCTGTCTCCGGAAAAATTTTTCCTTCCGCGACGCGACGAAACGGTAATCGTAGCGCATTCGGATACGACAAATGAAGTTGAGAGATCCGTTCGGTGATTTTTTGGTTGATGAGATTGACACGTGTGAAGACATCGGCACCGATTGCTTGGAACGGTAAGAGCATCGGAAGTGTCGTCTGTAACATCTCCGTAGCGATATTCGTCGTCAGTAGCACGTTACGGGCTACGTGCTCCCGCTCGTCCCGATAAGTGGACACAACGTGATGGGGAGCGCCAGTTTTGAGATGCAACCATAGTTTCCAACCTAAGTTGAAGGCATCTGCAATCCCAGTGTTCATCCCTTGTCCACCGACCGGGGAGTTAATATGTGCCGCATCCCCCATGAGAATGATGCGGTTGTGAATGAACGTATCGACCATGCGATTATGCACGCGGAATAAGGAGAACCATTCAACGTCGCGAATATGGACCGGCATATGACTGCGTTGTTCCACCAATTCTTGAAGGTCCGATTCTTGGAATGATTCATCCGTTCTCAAGTTTCCTGTGATGCGAATCGTTTCATCCGTGAGCGGGAAGACTTCGAGCACTCCACGATCCGAGAAAAAGATATGAACCTCTTCACGGGATATCGGCCAATCAGCCTTCAAATCGGCTAGCACCCAAGCCTCTTTGAACGATTTACCACTAAACGGAAGGGCGAGCATCCGACGAACCGAACTGTTGGCTCCATCGGCGGCGACAACGTATTTCGCTTCAACAGCACGAGTTCGCCCGTCTGTAGCGGTCAAATGTGCGATGGTACGGGATGGGTACTGGGTGATGGATGACAACGTTTCACCGCGCTTCACAACATGACCATGTTTTTGTAGAGCACGTTCTAATATGTCTTCGGTTTCATTTTGACGTAATAACGTCACGAACGGATATGGGGTCACGAGTTTGGAGAATTCAAGTTTTGCTGTCCACTGTCCCGAAAAATATAGATTCCCCCGTTCAATTGTTCGGGCACGTTCTAGCACTTCTTGAGCAACATCCAAACGAGAAAACACTTCGATGGTCCGCGGCTGGATCCCGATAGCTCGTGAATTATCCGACGGGGTCGTCTTACGATCAATGATTTGAAAAGATACGCCATATCTAGCTAAAGTGAGTCCGAGCGTCAGGCCGGTTGGCCCGGCGCCGACAATCAATACATCTACTTGTTCGTCCACGCTGATCAACTCCTATCATTAATAATGATATTTCCGACATTGGCAGCGACTAAACGAAAAGTAGGGTATAGAACGGTATATGATATTCGATGATGGAAGGTGAGTGAACATTGTGCAGCCATGGATCACAGAAGAACAGATTCGAGATAGTTTTACAATGGATGAAGATTATGAACAAACAGCTGCAGTGTTAATCCCACTCGTTCAGATTGATCAGGATTGGCACGTCGTGTTTGAAGTACGATCTCACACGATGCGACAGCAGCCTGGGGAGATATCATTTCCAGGAGGACGCCTCGAAAAAGGAGAGACGCCCGTTGAAGCAGCAATACGAGAAACAAGTGAAGAGTTAGAGGTTTCTGCAGATAAAGTAGAGGTCGTAGGCAAATTGCGACCGCTTGCTACGCCGCATCGCCAATTGATTTATCCGTTTGTCGGAATCCTATCGGAAGTACCAAGTGTAGAAGGGACGGATGAGGTCGATCATTTGTTTACCGTACCGATTTCCACATTACTCATGATTGATCCATTCCACGGAGAAATGGAATGGACGATGAGTCCGGATCAAAATATTCCACTTGATCGATTGGCGAATGCTAAAGCGTACGAAAAACGGGTAATTAAAATGAGAGAACCTTTTTATGAGCATGAAGACTACATCATTTGGGGACTTACTGGAAAATTCTTGACACAATTTATTAAACGGATAAAAGAAAACGTATTCAAACGGTTATAATTTCGTTATAATGATAGAAACAAATTTAGATTGGAAGTGAATGGGTGTGTCTGAAGAATTCCTCGTAGGTGATATCGTGAAGTCGACTCGTGAAGGATGGGTCGCTGAAGTGACCGCCGTACTGACCAATACTGTGATCGGTGACGTCTCGATTATGGAAGAGTTTCAACAGCTCGGACTCGAGTTCGAGAAACAAGTTTTACTAAAATCAGAATTGGAATTGATTGAACGCGCCAGCTGACCTTTTTCTGAAAGGGATGATTCAGGTGTCCATTGACAAAAAAGTACGTGAATGGCAAGAGGCGGGTTTATTGGATGAAGCGACGGGGTTAAGACTAGTCGACTATGAACATAAACGACGGGCGGCTAGTGAGCAACATGACCACAAGCCGCCCGTTTTGGTCATTGTCGGATCCATCTTGTTGGCTCTTAGCCTATTCAGTTTCGTCGCAGCCAACTGGCAAGCGATTCCCGACCTTTTGAAAATCGGTTTGTTTCTTCTTTTTATGGTTGGATTCTATGTCTTTGCCGAGCGGGTTCGCTTGAAAACACCAAGATATGTCACGCTGTTACGTGTACTAGGGTTCGTTTTCTTTATCGCGACCATGGCGGTCATCTTCACGACGTATAATCTGTCTGGCCAATTGACTCTATTGTTCTGGATCATCTTTGCGATGGCCGTACTTCATCGCGTCTTGTATGAGCATGTTTTCTTCTCCATCCTCTCTGCGATTACCGCATTTATGGCCGTCACTAACAGTTTCGAAGGGATTGGTCTGACGTTAATCGCTTTTGGACTGATAGTCACATGGGCGTGGTTCCATTTCGTTGATGAATCGTTGGATCGCACGTTCGCATGGCTGACCTTTTATGGTCTTCTCAATATTTTCGGTCAGTATATCGATTATGAGGGAAGACTGTGGCCGCTTTGGTCACTCGTCATCTTGCATGCATTGCTCTTGTTCTATCGAAAACAAGCAGTTTGGCAAGCAACGTATCTCTTCATTGCGGCCGTTCTATCAATTGGTTATTTAATTAATGTGACAGAGAGTTGGCTCTCTCAAAGACCGCCTTCCGTCATTGAAGCGACACTCTTGTCGGTTGCACTCGTTGCCGTCTATTTGATTCATAGACGGAATGATCTTCTGTGGGTAAGTCTGCTGGCAGTTATCCCATTTGCACTCTTTGAAGATTCAGGAGTTTTACTGGCAATCATCATCGAAGTGATTGCACTTGCTTACTTGATTCGCCAAGACGTGACACGACGACCGACAATTTTCGCCTTCATCTATTTCTTAATCGTTCAAATGACAATTTACTTCATCTACGTGTGGGATCGGCTCGACATCTCACTCTTCTTCTTGATTGGTGCGTTAATCGTCTTTGCGTTGTCACTCGCACTATGGTGGCGTAATCGAACGAGAGGGGATGTGACGACATGAAACGATTTTCTGTTTGGCTTGTCCCGGTTGCTCAAGTCTTGATTGCCATCGTCTTTGTGATTCTTGTCTATGCCATATCGTGGGTCGGGGAGACGTACACGTTTAAAGGGTCTTCGTTCGAACCGTATGACCCTTATTTTGGGGATTCCATCTATCTCGAATATGATGCCTTCAAAGGACGACAAGATGTCGAAACCGGAACGGTATATGTTTCCTTTAAAGAAGGGGAAGATGGATATGCTGTCCTCGATCGGATTGAGTCGAAACCGTTTTTTGGTGGCATTCGGGCAAACTATTATGATCGTCTTCTTTATATAGAAGAAATGGGTTCGTATCGTGTGTCGGAAGATGAGATGGATGCGATAAAAGGTAAGCAATCGTTCACGGTTCAAGTTGATGTCGCACCGTGGGGTATGCTCAGAACGTATGAAATTGAGCCAAATGAATAAGCGTTAATCATGACAGGAAGATTACAGGTTTGTTACACGATTGATTGTAACGAATCTGTAATTTTTTTGTGAACCCATGGAATATCAACGTTTATTTCAATTATTACAATCTGTAACCGATTTTTTTGTCATATGTCAGGAATGTTTCACTTCGATAAAATCACTACTTTGACGGGACTTCTCGTGGTAAATTAACATCTGTTCGTTACATAACGAGAAAGGTGATGACCTTACTACGATGAAATTATTAAAATATATGATCGTCATTGGAGCTACGATGATGGGGTTGTTCACATTCATCGATCAGGCAGATGCTGCACAGATCGGAATCGGGACAGAACAGAAAATCGTACAAAACCCGCTTGAACTAGAACGCCAAGCAATTGAAGAAAAACGACAAAAAGAAATCGCCCGCCAAAAGAAACTTGCTGAAGAAAAACGCATCGCAGAAGAGAAACGGATCGAAGCAGAACGTCTTGCGGAAGAGAAAGCAAAAGAAGAAGCAGAGAAAGCAAGACTTGCGAAACTTGAAGCAGAACGAAAAGCGGAGGAAGAGCGGAAAGCAGCGGAACAGGCAACAGCTGCAAAAACGTCGGCTTCTGCCACTCAATCAGTCAGTGCAACACCAGTATCTACATCTAAAAAAGTCATTACAGTCGAATCGACAGCTTATTCAAATGATGTTGCGGATAACAAGGCGTACGGCGGTCGTGTATTAACGGCCACGGGTCATGATGTGACTGATTCGATTTATTATAACGGAATGCGAATTATCGCCGTCGACCCAGCCATCATTCCTTTAGGGTCAAAAGTCCACATCCAAGGTGTCGGTGATGCGATTGCCCTTGATACAGGTGGTAGAATAAAAGGACATATCGTCGATTTACTCGTCGATTCAAAACAGGACGCGATCCAATGGGGGCGTCGACATATTGAAGTAACGCTATACTAAAAATCAGGTTCTCCAATTAGGAGAGCCTTTTTTTGTTTAACAAAGTAGAGAAACGGGCAAATTACTATTTGAATTTCCATTTTGGAAATAGTTGAGGAGGGATCAGGTTGATTGAGTTTCGTGATGTATCAAAACGTTATGAAGACGGGACGTTAGCCGTCAAAGAATTAAGCTTAACAGTAAATAAAGGAGAAATCTTCGTATTGATCGGACCTTCAGGTTGTGGCAAGACAACGACGATGAAAATGGTCAATCGATTAATCGATCATACGGACGGAAAAATTTTAATTGATGGAAAAGAAATCTATCAATTCGATATTTTTGAGTTACGTCGAAACATCGGTTATGTACTCCAACAGATTGCATTATTCCCTCACTTAACAGTGGAAGAAAATATCTCTGTCGTACCTGAGCTTTTGAAATGGAAAAAAGAACGAACGAAAGACCGTGTGACCGAATTGATGAAGATTGCCGGTCTCGACCCGAAACTTCGCTCGAAAAAGCCAGCAGAATTATCAGGAGGTCAACAGCAGCGCGTAGGCGTGTTGCGTGCTTTAGCTGCAGACCCGGACGTCATCCTCATGGACGAACCCTTTTCTGCGCTTGATCCGATCAGCCGTGGTCAATTGCAAGATGATATTAAGCGCTTGAATGACGAACTTGGCAAAACGATCTTGTTTGTCACACACGACATGCAAGAAGCGATGAAGCTTGGTGATCGCATCGCGTTAATGCGTGATGGGGAACTCATGCTAGTCGGTACACCAGAAGAAATCTTGGCGAGTGAAGATCCGTTCGTCTTAGAATTTACACAACGTGGAAGAGGTGAGCTAGATGCTTGAGACGTTCCAAAATAGACAAGGACAGCTTGTCGAGGCACTGATTGAGCACTTGCAGCTCTCTGTCGTATCGCTTTTGATTGCCGTATTGATTGCCGTACCATTGGGAATCTGGCTGACGCGCCGTAAGAAAATCGCCGAAACCGCCATTGGTGTCACTGCGATTATTCAAACGATTCCGTCGCTTGCCTTACTTGGTTTGATGATTCCGCTCGTTGGAATCGGGGCATTACCTGCTATTATTGCGCTTGTCTTATATGCGCTCCTACCTATTTTACGAAACACGTTCACCGGTTTAAACGAAGTGGATAAATCGTTGCTTGAAGCCGCTCGAGCTTGTGGGATGAAGCCGAATCAAAGTTTGATGAAAGTTGAACTCCCGCTTGCTTTACCGGTCATCATGGCTGGTATCCGGACCGCGATGGTTCTGATTGTCGGTACGGCGACGCTCGCTGCTTTAGTCGGAGCAGGTGGACTCGGTACGCTTATTTTGCTCGGGATTAACCGGAATGACAATTACTTAATTTTACTCGGGGCCATCCCGGCCGCGATTTTGGCACTCTTATTTGACTTCTTGTTGCGTCAGATGGAAGGTGCGACGGCGACTCGAAACAAGGCGAAATTGATTGCTGTTTCTACTGTCCTCGCCTTGGTCATCGTCACACCGCTCGCGTTCGGTCGTTCGCAAGAAACAGACCTTGTCGTTGCCGGTAAACTTGGTCCAGAGCCGGAAATCCTAATGAATATGTATAAGTTGTTGATTGAAGAAGAAACAGATTTGACTGTATCTGTGAAACCGAACTTCGGGGAGACGACATTCGTATGGGGCGCACTCCAATCTGGAGACGTTGATATTTATCCGGAGTTTACAGGTACGGCACTGGCGAGTCTCGTCAAAGAGACACCTGAATCAAACGATGCCGGTGAAGTTTACGAACAAGCGAGAGAGGCACTGGCAGAAGAAGGATACGTGATGCTCGAACCGATGCAGTTTAATAATACGTATGCGCTCGCGATTCCACGTGACTATGCCGAGGCGGAAGACATTACGGCTATTTCAGATTTACGAAACGTACAGTCTGATATTCAAGCCGGGTTTACACTTGAATTCACCGACCGTGAAGACGGTTATCCAGGACTTCAAAACGAGTATGGGCTTGATTTCCCGTCTGTCGTCTCAATGGAGCAAAAATTGCGCTATCGCGCCATCGCACGAGGGGATGTCAATCTAGTCGACGCTTATGCGACGGACCCTGATATCGCCGAGAACGACCTCGTCGTTTTAGAAGACGACCGACAATTCTTCCCGCCTTATCAAGGAGCACCGCTTATGAAAGAGGAGACACTTGAAGAGTATCCAGAAATCGAGGATGCGCTCAATCAGCTCGCAGGTAAAATCACAGACGAACAGATGTCTGAATTGAATCGACGTGTCGCGTACGGAAATGAACGCGCATACGATGTAGCGAAAGACTTCTTAGAACAGGAAGGGTTACTATGAGAGCTTTGATTATTTCGAATCCGAAGTCCGGCACGAGCGAAACGATGCTCGGAGAGGTCATCGGAACGATTGAGTCGCTCTATGAAGAAATCATCATCAAGAAAACATCGGAAATTGGGGATGCGCTTCGATTCGCGAAAGAAAGTAAACCGTTCGACCATCTGATTGTCATTGGCGGTGATGGTACGCTAAATGAAGTAGTGAATGGGTTGATGACCTTAGAGCGCGACGAGCGTCCGACAGTCGGCATCATTCCTGCCGGGACGTGCAATGATTTCGCTAGGGCACTTGAACTGCCGATTCAACCAACACAAGCGGCAAGTGTCATCAAATCACATCATGAACAGCATGTAGACGTCATTCAAGTTGATGAGATGTATGCCCTCAATTTCGTCGGAGTCGGATTGATTGCAGACACATCACGTCAAATCGATCCGAATGAGAAAGAATCGTTAGGTTCGATTGGCTACTTTTTAGCGACCATCCGCCAATTTCGTGAAGCCGACCCGTTCGAAATTCGATTGCGACGTGGGGATGAGATGCTCTATGAAGGGGATGTCAGTTTTCTATATGTAGGAAACGGGAGCTATCTTGGGACCGTACCGACGAAACTGGAGACGCAATCGTTTTCGGACGGGCTGTTAGAAGTGGTACACAGCTCGGCAATCGGATTTCCGATGATTCGTCAATTGTTAGCCCAGCAACTCGGTCTTGATCAAAAATCGGCGGAGTGGAATCACTTTCAGGCTTCACATGTTGAAGTCGAGTTAAACGAACCTCAAATCATTGATATCGATGGTGAACATTTCGAAACCGATCACTTGACGATACGGATTCGAGAGCGAGCCCTCACGTTTTTAACGCCATAAAGCATCAACAGAGAAAAGTATTCAGACTTTTCTCTGTTTTTTTGTTGTCCTCATCTTGGAATCGTGTTAGTATTTCACTATTATTATGAAAATGAAATGAAAAAGAGGAAGTAGGGGTAAACATGGCGCAAAATTCATTCGCCTCAAAAATTGGATTCATACTAGCTGCCGCAGGGTCAGCAATCGGTTTAGGTGCAATCTGGAAGTTTCCATATGTCACCGGAACGAGCGGGGGCGGTGCCTTTTTACTCATGTTTTTGGCGTTCACATTATTACTTGGTCTGCCATTATTGATTGGAGAATTCATTGTCGGACGTTCGACTCAAAAGACTGCGCTTCTTGCTTTCAAACAGTTAGGGCATGGCCGTTGGACCATTATCGGCTACTTAGGTGTCCTTGCTTGTTTCTTGTTACTTTCCTTCTATAGTGTCATTGGAGGATGGGTCCTCATCTATATTGGACTCGGTTTAAGTGGGACGCTCAGTGGACGTTCGGCTGACGAATTTGGTGAGGTGTTCGGGAACGTCGTATCGACACCTGAAATTGCCGTACTCGGACAATTCTTGTTCCTCTTAATCACACTCTTAATTGTCTTACGTGGCGTTGAAGCAGGGATTGAACGAATGAGTAAAATTTTGATGCCACTCTTGTTCATCAGTTTCTTAGTTCTCGTGGTCCGCTCGTTGACGCTTGACGGAGCGATGGAAGGCGTTCGTTTCTTCTTACAGCCTGACTTTTCTGCATTGACTGGCGAATCGGTATTGTTTGCCCTCGGACAGGCGTTCTTCTCCTTATCGTTAGGGGTGGCAGCGATGCTGACATATGCGTCCTATATAAAGACGAAAGGAACATTGAACCGGTCGGCTAACATGATTGTCTTGTTGAACATTGCGGTTTCACTTTTAGCAGGTCTAGCCATCTTCCCGGCAGTCTTTGCATCAGGTCTTGATCCGGCTGAAGGTCCGGCGTTACTCTTCGTCGTTCTACCGGCAGTCTTCAATCAAGTACCGCTCGGTGGATTCTTCATGGTCTTGTTCTTCCTATTGTTCGCTTTTGCATCGATTACATCATCGATTGCCATGTTAGAAGTCGTCGTCGCAGGTGTGACCGATCGTTTGAATGAAAAGAAATCCTCATGGACGAAAAAGAAAGTGACGGTGACAGCCGCTCTTCTCGTCTTCATCGTGGGAGTACCATCCGCGCTGTCATTCGGACTCTTAAGTGATGTACAGATTTGGAACGGTCGGACGTTCTTTGATACGATGGACTATCTCGTCAGCTATATTTTAATGCCGACGGGTGCACTCTTGACTTCCATCTTTGTCGGTTACGTCGTTGACCAACGCGTCTTAAAGGATGAAATCGAAACATCAAAACCTGGTGTGAAGCTGTACCCAATCTGGCATGCACTCATTCGCTATGTCATTCCTGTAACCGTCGCGATTGTTATGGTTTCAACATGGATGACCACGTAACAAACGAACTGTAGACTCTATGAGTCTACGGTTTTTTTCGTCTCGCAACGGGAAAGTAGTCGATATAGGTAGTTGATTCTACACCTGTGGACGGAGGTATCGACGAATTTTATTATGCTAAAATGATAGGGATGACGAAACTTTTGTTGAATGGTTTCGTAATGTACAATAGAAGTAACATGAGATGAGGTGAAAAGAATGAAAACATGGATGAAATGGGCCCTGACAGGGGCAGTCATATACTTTGCCATTAACGTATTCGATTTCTCCTGGTTATTCATTATTGTAGGGGCGCTCGTCTTGAATGAAGTATGGTCGACGAACAAGCGCAAACATCGTCAACGTACACCGACAACGGTGGCAAAACGTGCCAAGAAGAAACTGTTACTCGATGAGGAAGAATCGTTTTCTGGATCGAGGATTTTAAAACCGATCGAAGAGCCGATGCCTACGCGACAGTTCGAGGCGACAGACGATTTAGAGCTTCAATTTTTGCAACGGACGATTGAGCAAGGATATGAGAAGTTACAACAAATCGACCGTGTTCTTCCAGATATTAAAGATGTAGAAGTGAGGCGTGAAATGAAGGCCGTCTCGAAAGAAGCGCACGAATTGTTCGAAGAATTATTCGAAAATCCACAAGACGCAAAGCATGTTCGAGACCTGTTCACATTCTATTTAGATTCACTCGTCTCGGTCGTCTTGAAATTTAAAGAGCTTGAAGGAAAACGAGTCGTCATTCAAGAAGAGACTCGGGAACAATTAATCACAAATATGCGACTAATTGTCGATAAATTTAAAGAACAACGCGGACGTCTCCTTGAAGATGACGCCGTAGACTTTGAACGTGAACTGATCATGATGGAGCGCGTCTTGTCTGATCAGCCGGAAGGGAGAAAGAAACATGACTTCATCGAATGAAACGAACTGGCAGTCATGGCCGGAAGAAGAACTGACTTCTGATACGAAAACAAAAACGGAGATGGAGGGGTTCAGTGACCCATCTGTCGAATGGTCATCCGTTACACAGTCACATGAAGTGCCAGCCATTCAAGCGAAACCAGACGTGCCTCAAGAGCATCGCGAGCGCATCACACGATTGGCTGAATCCATTGATATTAAAAAGACAGACTCTGTTATGTTGTTCGGGTCGAATGTCCAGCGCGAACTTTCCCAATTCTCTGATCAAATTTTGACGGAAGTGCGGATGAAAGATGGCGGCGATGCCGGTAAACTGTTGTCTGACTTGATGCAAAACGTCCGTAAGATGGACCCAGATATGCTTCAACCGGAGAAAAAGAGTTTCATGGATAACATTCCGCTCATCGGTCGTGCGAAGAAGAAGGCTGAAAACTATAAGCTTCAGTTCGAAAAAATGAACGTCTATTTGGAAGAGGTCATCCATAACCTCGATCGTGCGAAGTTCGGTCTCATGAAAGACATCACGATGCTCGATCAGATGTATGATAAGAACAAGCGATATTTCGAAGAGTTGAATGTCTATATCGCCGCGGGTGAGACAAAACTTGACCATGTACGGGAACACGAGATTGCCCCGTTACGTCAAGAAGTAGAAATTTCTAAAGATCAATCGAAGCTTCAACAATTGAACGATATGATTCAATTAGCGGACCGTTTTGAGAAAAAGTTGCACGATTTAAAATTGAGTCGTACCATCAGCCTTCAAATGGCACCTCAAATTCGGGTCATTCAGCAGAATAACCAAATCCTTGCTGAAAAGATCGAGTCAGCGGTCGTCAACACGATTCCGCTTTGGAAAAACCAAGTCGTTCTTGCACTCAGCTTGACGCGCCAGAAAACGGCACTTCGTATGCAGCAGGACGTGACGAAGACAACAAATCAACTGCTTGAGCAGAACTCGAAGATGCTCAAAGATTCATCGATTGAAATCGCTCAAGAAAATGAAAAAGGGATTGTCTCTGTTGAATCACTGAAAGTCGCTCACGAGAACTTACTCTCTACGTTGGATGAAACGTTACGCATCCAGCAAGAAGGGAAGCAAAAACGTCGTGACGCAGAGCGCGAACTTGACCGCATGGAGCACGAATTGAAGGAGAAGGTCATCGAGATCGCTTCGAAAAATAAAGAACTACCAAAGGACACTGGATACTAAGGGGGAAGTCTGAGCAATCAGACTTTCTTTTTCTACGAGGAGGGACTTGAGTGGAGAAGCAACGATTGTGGGATGAGACGTGGTTATTATTCGCTGATATGATGGCCGAGCGGCACTCGAAGTGTGCATCGAAGAGTGTAGCCTGTGTCATTGTAAAAGACGAAAAACCGATTTCAATTGGCCTGAATGGTACACCATCTGGTCATACGAACTGTAATGAAATCTATATCAAGCAAGAAGATGGGTTCTATAAGCATGCCGACTATGTTGCATCGACGGATCTCGATATGATCAACGAACCGGCACGACTCATCCGAGATGGTGTGACATATATCAAGTGTACAGACCCATATGATCACCATCACTGGTCGAAGCAACATGAAATCCATGCGGAAATCAACGCGATTGGAAAACTCGCTGCCGATTCAACGAATGCATTTGGTGCGACGGCGTATGTCACGCATTCACCATGTCATGCCTGTTCACTCGCCTTAATTGCGGCACGCGTCGCGCGAGTCGTTTATGCTGTCGGTTATGAGCATGGGGATGGGTTAGAATTGATGCGTGAAAGCGGGATTGAAGTGTTACATATGCCACTTGAAAAAATGTACAAAAATACATTGTAAACGTTTTCATTAGATGATATATTATTAATGTACTGCCAATGGTGTTTTACTCTTCCATTATTCGCCCCTCCTCGGAGGGGCCTTTTTTTTGTTCAAAATGTGGTGAGACAAACTTTACACATAATGTTCAATATTTCACAATATACTCTTTAAAATCTCTTATATAATAAAAGTAGATTCAAGAGAGGGGAATTTACACATGGAAAAACTCGTTCGCTTTACAGATGGTGCATATGAAGTAGAGGCGTTGATCACACTCGAAGAAGTGTGGGAAGATAAATTTGCGATTGGCATGCACAAGGAGCTTGCCGTCAAATCATTAACCATTAACGGAAATGAAGTATCAGAGATTAAACATGTTCGTGCACTCCTTCGATACTATCCGACGCTTGGTGTATCAGGAATCTTGTTGGCATTAGATAAGGCGGCTGCTGAGATTGTCGCATTGTCGAAAGATCAAGATCCAGCGCTCCAATACGTTGAACTCGTGGCCATTCAAATGGACGAGGAAGCGACAAACGACTTGAAAACATTATATGCGGCAATGTGATCTCAATTGGGTGAACCATTTCACCCAATTTTTTATTGCATCTTTTATTCCTTATGGTATGATGTTTACAGATGAAGAAATGGAACGCCATATCGTTGTCAACCATAAGCATGGGGATCTAGATAGCTAGATCGCTGTCAAAAAGCCACGTTCATAGGAACGTGGCTTTTTTTTGTTCAATGAAGTCGAATCCAGCCGCCACATCTTGAGCGAGGTGCGCATCCGAACCCATCGTGAACGGGATGTGCAGGTCGTTCGCGGATTTTGCAAGTCCGGCGACGTAAGGTACCCCACAATCCGGTTTTCTGAGTCCGGCCGTGTTGAAGTCAAGTCCGAATCCCCGGTCGGCAATCATCTGTAACAGACGTATTTCTTCCTCTTTTACTTTTGAGCGGTCCCATTCATAGTTTCTTTGATACTTTATCGGGAGATCGAGGTGTCCGATACGAGCGACACGGATGTCTTCCCACGAAAATGAGAGACCCTGTTCAATCGACTCATAATAAGCTCTCATGACGCTCTCGAATGAGCCAAACGCTTTGATGAGTTCATCAAACGTCTCGGCAGAATAATCAATCGGCATATAGGCTCCATCTCTATATAGGAAATGCTGCGATAAAATGACTTCATCAATCAATGGTGCGAAAGGCTTGAGTAAGGCAATGGTCTCTTTCTCTAAATGAGGCAATAAGTCGACTTCTAATCCAACTTTAATGTCGATAACCGCTTGATACTGCTGTTTCATCTGATGCAACGTATCGAGGTATTCTGGAAGTAGATCAATCGACATCGCCGAGTCTTGATTCGGGACCGGGTCGGTGAACGATGGGGGGAAAGGCGCATGTTCTGTGAACGTCATCGTTTGCAGGCCTTTTTCGATTCCGACTTGAATATAGTGTTCAATCGGGTCATTTGTACCGTGTGGACAAAAAGGGGTATGCACATGGCCATCGTGGGTAAAGTTAAACATCGATTACACGTCCTTTTCAGTTCATTTGGTTGACAGGTGTTTATCTGTTTGATAAATTTAACACAATACTTTAGTTTGGTAAAGTGATAACAAGATAAAGGGTGGTTATGATGATTTGGTCAAATTCAAAAGGTTCGATTCCAGAAGGCTGGTATGAACTTCAATCAGGAGATGTCATCCGTCCAAAACGATGGATGTTGTCATTTTTAGAGAAGGCAGAGTCGAGCGGCTACGCAGTCATCGATCCACCGCTTCTCGAATACTATTCACATTATCAAAATTTAGCGCTCTTTGACGAGTCAGCCTATTATCGATTGTTCGGGAACGACGGGGAACTTCTCGTCATGCGCCCTGACTATACACTACAAATCGCAAGAAAGTTAGCAGACGGTCATGAACCGATGCGTGTCGCTTACGCTGGTGCCGTCTATCGTCGGACGGTCAAACATTCCGGGCAACCCCATGAACGGCAACAGCTTGGACTCGAATGGGTCGATGGCGAAGAGAAGGACAGTCATCTGATTGAGTCCTTTCTCGATATGACGGAAGGAGTCCTGCCTACCGAACGTTTGACCATCAAAATTGGGTCAGCAGCCGTCATCTCGCTCATCGCGAAAGAGACAGGGATTCAGGAACGGACATTCCGAAAAATCTTAGCACTTCGAAACTTAGAATCATTACGTGAATTAGCAGAGACGTATCGCTATCCGTTGATTGCGAAGCTGCCCTTTTTAATCGGGAATTCTGCACTCGAAGAATTACGGTCTGAGGCACCAGAGTCTTTAAAAGAAGCCATCGGTGAAGTGGACGAGGCGGTGCAACACTTACGTACTATCGGATTAGAGGTGTCTTACGATTTCGGTCAAACGGGAGACTTTGATTACTATTCAGGATTGACCGTGACGGGAAGTGTTGAAGGCAAGCGTGTCCTTTCAGGAGGACGATATGATTCACTGTATGGACATTTTGGACACTCGAGACGAGCGTTCGGCATGTCGCTCGATTTAGAACAGTTAGATGAGGTGATCAAATGAAAGTAGCGGTCGCGAAAGGTCGGATTGAAAAAGCAGCCCGTCAATTTTTTGTCGAACGTGACTTACCCATATGGCCAGAGAAGCGGGGACGTGAGTTGACGGTACAAGCAGGAAATCATGAATTCATTTTCGTCAAAGGGGACGACGTCTATAAATATGTGATGCATGGAGCGGCAGATGTTGGCATTGTCGGCGGTGATATTTTACGAGAAAAAACGCCAGGCGTACTCGAAGTCGTCGATTTACCGTTCGGTCGCTGTCGAATGGCCGTCTGTGGTCCAAAAGTTCGACGCAACGGCACAAAGAAATTGAAAGTGGCGAGTAAATATCCGAATATCGCCATATCACACTTTGCATCGAAGCGACAAAACGTAGAAGTCATCGCGTTGAACGGGTCGGTCGAACTGGCTCCGTTAACGGGACTCGCTGATTGCATCGTCGACATCGTCGAGACAGGCGCGACGTTGGCTGCAAACGACTTGGAAGAATACGAGACGATTTTTTCAATCAATGCAAAATTCATCACGAGTGAGACAGCTTTAGCGGAACAGCCTGACGAATTGAAGGCCTGGATTCGAAAGATGAGTCAGGAGGAGAACGCATGAGTACAGAAACGAATCGCTCAAGGCGCGAAGCTTGGGCCGAAGCCGTGAAACCGATCGTGGAATCGATCGAGGCCCGCGGAGACGAAGCGCTGCTTGAGTGGACGAAACAATTCGACGGGGTCGACCGAATTGAGTCGGTCGATTTGGCCAGCTTTAATCCGCCAGTCGCATATGCTGAATTGACAGAGGCGCTTACATTAGCGGCGGAACGGATTCGTGCATTTCACGCGCGTCAAGTCCGACAAGACGATGTGTTCGAAGATACGATGTTCCGCCTTGGGAGACGCTATATGCCACTTGATTCGGTCGGAGTTTATGTACCGGGTGGGACTGCCGTCTATCCGTCGAGCGTCCTCATGAACATCATTCCGGCGAAAGTAGCTGGCGTCAAACGAGTCGTCATGGTCACCCCACCAAAAGCAGATGGGATTGACATTTCCCTCTTGATTGCAGCAAAAATTGCAGGTGCCGATGAGTGTTTTCTGGTCGGTGGGGCCCAAGCCGTGGCAGCACTCGCATACGGGACAGAAACGATTCGTCAAGTTGACAAGATTGTCGGCCCAGGAAATGCATATGTCGCGACGGCGAAGGCTCTCGTCTCACACATCGTCGGTATCGACTCCGTCGCCGGACCATCCGAAGTGTTGATCATTGCCGATGAGACGGCGAACCCGAAGTGGGTTGCCGCCGACCTGCTCGCACAAGCGGAACATGACGTCGAGGCGACTGCGATTGCGCTTGTCACGTCAGAAACACTCCGCAACCAAATCGAGCAAGAACTTGAGCGACAATTAGTGCTATTACCACGCCAAGACATTGCGAGAGAATCGTTGAAGCGTGGCGGCGTCTTGTACCGGACAATCGAGGATGCGATCGAGTACGCGAATACGATGGCCGCGGAGCACGTCCAGTTGGCCGTCAAAGATCCTGAGGCATTGATGCGTACAATCCGTCACGGTGGTTCGTTCTTCCTCGGACATGAGGCAGCCGAAGCATTTGGAGACTATATCGCTGGACCGAACCACGTCTTGCCGACGAGCGGGACGGCCCGCTTCTCTAGTGGACTATCGGTCGATGATTTTTATCGCCGTCAGACGTTCCTTGAGATGACAGAACTTGATGAGACGATTACAAAGGCAGCGATTCGAATCGCCAAACAAGAACAATTAGAAGGACACGCCCGTGCGATGGCTGTTCGGATGGAGGACATATGAGACGAAATTATCAAAATATCCCACGCTATGTACCTCATGCCGCTTCGGGATATGCGCTCAATCAAAATGAAAGCCAATATCCGTTACCAGAACGTCTCGAACGAGCTATTCGAGACGTATCACTCGAGGCACTCAGCCGTTACCCAGTCGAAGAATTGCTCGCTTTAAAAGCGAGCTATGCTGACTATGCGGGAGTCGAGCCGACGCAACTCATGGTCGGCAGCGGGAGCGATGAGCTATTGGCCATCTTGAGTCAGGCGATTTTGGATACGGAAGACCGTGTGGTCGCACCGGCCCCAGACTTTTCGATGTATGGCATTTATACACAAATTGCCAGAGGGCATTTCACACAACCGGACGAACAGGGTTTGCGTTACGAGACGTTGGCTGAAGTCATTCGAACAACAGACCCTAAACTCGTCTTGATCTCGAATCCGAATAACCCGACCGGAAAGATGTGGACACTAGACAAATTGTCTGACATTGCGGCACATGTACCGTACCTCGTCGTGGATGAAGCGTATATTGATTTCACAATGAAGGACTCATTTGTGTCTCGCTTGAACGAATATCCGAACGTCATCATTTTACGGACGTTATCGAAGGCGTTCGGTCTAGCGAACCTCCGGATTGGTTTCATGATTGCATCTGAAGAAATCATCGAACAGATTGACCGCTTCCGTTCGCCATTCAATGTCAGTGGTCTCAGTGCCGCTGTCGCCAACGTCGTCTTACGAGATGAATCTTATATTCAAGAGTCGATTCAGTTCCATATGGCGCAACGTGAAAAGTTAACGGAGTTGTTACGACCAGTCGGTGAGATTTTACCGAGCCGTGCCAACTTCATTTATGTCAAAACGGATGATAGTGAAGGATGGGCATCCCGCTTCCTTGATAAAGGGGTCCATGTACGTGCTTTTCCCGATGGACTACGTGTCAGTGCAGGGACAGACGAGGCGTATGCCTTGATCCGACAAACGATTGAAGAGGTGAATTCTGTTGAGAACAGCTGAACTAAAACGTGAAACGAAAGAAACGAAAATTGACATTCGATTAAATCTAGACGGAACGGGTGAAAGCTCCATTCAAACGGGGGTCGGCTTCTTCGATCACATGTTGACGTTGCTCGCTTTTCACAGTCAGATAGATTTAGACGTGAAAGTCGAAGGCGATACGTGGGTCGATGCCCACCATACGGTCGAGGATGTCGGGATCGCACTCGGTCAGCTCATCGCCAAGTCACTCGGGGATAAAGTCGGAATTCGCCGCTACGGGTCAAGTTACATGCCAATGGATGAAACGTTAGCGCGAGCGGTCATTGATGTGTCAGGACGCCCATTTATCGTCTATCAAGCGGATATTCACAATCCGAAGCTTGGTGACTTTGATACCGAACTCGCTGAGGAATTTTTCCGTGCCGTTGCCATGAATGGTCGACTCACACTTCACCTTTCTGTTCTGTACGGGTCGAACTCACATCACATGATTGAAGGGTTGTTCAAAGCGTTCGGACGAGCGCTTGCCGAAGCGGTCTCTAGCGATGGGACGAACCGTCTCCCTTCTACGAAAGGATGGATCGAAGGATGAAAGTAGCGGTCATCGATTATGGTATGGGAAACGTATTTAACGTCGAACGTGCGTTACAAGCCATCGGTTGCTACGTCGTGATCACGAACGATGCAAATCAAATTGAAGAGGCGGATGCCGTTTTACTTCCTGGGGTCGGTGCCTTCCCGCAAGCGATGCAATCGCTCGAACAGACGGGTCTTATCCCACTATTGCAACAGATGGCGACGGAAAAGCCGTTTTTAGGGATCTGTCTTGGGATGCAGCTCTTGTTTGATTCGAGCACGGAAGGTATGCCGACAAAAGGTCTCGGGTTGATTCCGGGAACGGTCGAACGGATGCGAGCGAAGCGTCTCCCACACGTTGGATGGAACTCGATCCTTCGCGATGAGGATGTCTATTTTGTCCACTCTTACCATGCCGTGACGGCCGACGATTACATCGTGGCGGCAGCTGATTATATGGGTGAGAAAGTTCCGGCAATCGTTCAAAAAGGGCTCGTGACGGGCATGCAGTTCCACCCGGAAAAGAGCGGGACATTTGGTCTCAGCTTACTTCAAGAATGGAAGGAGGCGGTCGAGCGTGAGATTACTACCCGCCATTGATTTGATTGGAGGCAAGATCGTCCGTTTGACGGAAGGTGATTTTTCTACGGAAGAACAATACGGAGATCCGTATGAATTATTAAAAGCGTGGCAAGGGAAGGTCCCGATGATTCACTTGATTGATTTAGAAGGGGCCAAGGCAGGTGAACCGCGTCATTTAGACGTTGTCCGCTATGCGAAGTCTCTAGGGTTCCTTGTCCAAACAGGAGGAGGAATTCGTTCAGAAGCCGCACTTGATGCTGTGATGGAAACCGGTGCGGATCGCGTCCTTTTAGGGACGAAGGCGTTTACGGATCCTGACTTTCTAGACAAGGCGATTGAAAAGTATGGCAAACGAATCGCTGTTGCACTCGATGCCTATGACGGGAAGGTCGCCATTAACGGATGGCAGGAAGCGACAAAACTCGATGACATCTCGGTCGCACAAGACCTTGTCAAACGGGGGATCGAGACGATTCTATATACCGATATCGGATCCGATGGGAAACTGAATGGACCGAACGTTTCTCGCATGAAGGCGTTACGTCAAATCGTCAACGTCACATTGATCGCCTCAGGCGGTGTGACGACTGAAGAGGACGTGAAGGAGCTGAAGATGGCGAAAATTGATGAGGCTGTCGTCGGGAAAGCACTCCTGTCCGGTAAGGTGAGTATCGAAGAACTGATTGAATGGGAGGCGCGTTATGCTTAAACGCAGAATTATTCCATGTCTTGACGTGAAAGAAGGTCGTGTCGTCAAAGGGATTGAGTTCGTACAACTACGAGACATCGGTGATCCGGTCGAAATCGCGAAATATTACGATGAGTCCGGAGCCGATGAACTTGTCTTTCTCGATATCACGGCAAGTACGGAACGTCGCCAGACGATGCTCGATGTCGTCAGTGCGGTGGCACGGAAAGTATTCATCCCGCTGACGGTCGGTGGCGGGATTCGTTCACTCGAGGATATCTCGTCACTATTAAAAGCAGGGGCGGATAAAGTATCGTTGAACACGCTCGCTGTAGAATCCCCAAGTCTCATTCGTGAAGCGGCCGATCGTTTCGGTTCGCAATGTATCGTCGTCGCAATCGACGTAAAGTTTGAAGATGACGAATATTATGTGTACACATATGGTGGAAAACAGAAGTCGGACCTGTTGGCGGTCGAATGGGCGAAACAAGTGGCCGCGCTTGGGGCGGGTGAACTTCTTGTCACGTCCATGAACCAAGATGGAAAGCAGAGCGGTTATGACCTTGCGATTTTAGAACAACTTCGTGAAGTCGTCGATATTCCGATTATCGCATCCGGTGGGGCAGGGAACGCCGAGCACGTAGTCGAAGCGCTTGAGAAAGTCGATGCCGCATTACTTGCATCCATCTTACATGACCGAAAAACGACAGTAGAAGAGGTGAAGCACGTATGCACGAGTCACAACTTGCCGATGCGGTTCGTTTCGACGAAAATGGACTGATTCCCGCCATCATCGTGTCAAACGGTGACGGGGCGGTCCTCATGCTCGGATATATGAATGATGAGGCAATCCGACAGACGCTTCGTGAACGGGTCGTCACGTTCTGGTCTCGTTCAAAAGGTCGGCTTTGGATGAAAGGGGAGACGAGCGGGAATACACTAGACGTCGTCAGCATCCACATCGACTGTGACCAGGATGCGCTTCTCGTTCGTGTTCATGCGAACGGCCCGACGTGTCATACCGGTAATCGAAGCTGTTTCTTTACGGAGGTGAACGTATGATTCATGAATTGGAACAATTGATTCAATCTAGAAAAAATGAACCGAAAGAAGGTTCATATACGACTTATTTATTGGAACAAGGCGTTGAAAAAATCGCGAAAAAGTTCGGGGAAGAAGCGTTCGAGGTCGTCATTGCTGCTATGACGGATGAAGACTTGGTTGAAGAGTCAGCCGACCTTCTGTATCACTTACTCGTCTTGTTAGCAGCCAAAGGTGTTCGTTTAGAGGATGTGGAAGCGTTACTCGCCAAGCGTCACGGTACTACCACACCGGCGAAACCACGTCGAGACGTCACGGAATGGTAAATAAAAGAGGAAGGAGACGCGCTCCTTCCTCTTTTGTGTTACCGATTGACCGAGGCGGCCATGCGAATGTACGTATGGCGTCGTCCGCGAATCGCAATGGACAGTGCCTGAATGTTCTCTGGTACGGCAATTCCGGACAGTCCGGCGTCACCTATATGCACGATATCCGCTCCGCCTCGTTTTGAAGAGAGTGCAATCTCCCGAACGGTCTCGACATCTGCGCCTTCTTGTGACGTTCCAATCGCCGCTAACGTGAGAGCACCGAGCACTTGCAATTCCTGAACGAGTTCGTGAAACGATTCTTCACGGACGCCAGGTACAGTGCCTGGAGCCGGAAGGAGGATGATATCTGCGCCAGCTTCGACGAAGCGGATATACGCGTCGCGGTCCAACACATTGCCTGCACCGGCTTGATGCATTTTCCCGGCAATGATGCCCCCTGCGAATTCACGACGTGCTTGGATGATTGCTTGTTCGATTGCTTCATTCGTGACCCCGGTATTCGGATTGCCTGTCAAACAGACGAAGTCAAACCCGAGCTCCGATGCTTTTTGGAACGCTTCGATTGAAGCGAGTCTGCCTCGTTTTACTTCATTCATCTCGGACGACTTCTCTGAAAAATCAACAGGTTCCAAGTTGACTCCAATTGGCAATCCAATCAGTCGTTTTAGTTCGAGAATCGGATGATCGCTCATCTCATCACCCGGCATCTCCCCGAATAATGCATGACTTTCAAGTCCTTTAATGTAAGGATGAAACACATCGATCATGTTCAATAAAATCAAGTCGACACCGAATGCTCGTGCTAGTTCTGCGTTTGTCACTTCTGGATACAACGGCTGCACCGTCGGGATGACCTCGGCCATGACCGTTCGACCTTCTGCTTTTCGAATCGAATCGATTAAATCTTGACGATTAAACGTGATAAAATCACTTGCTCGACATTCCAGTATT
This sequence comes from Exiguobacterium sp. 8H, assembly GCF_902506255.1. Taxonomy (GTDB): domain Bacteria; phylum Bacillota; class Bacilli; order Exiguobacteriales; family Exiguobacteriaceae; genus Exiguobacterium; species Exiguobacterium profundum. The sequence goes on from NZ_LR733429.1 coordinate 569,272, forward strand.
CGTTTCATGTGATCTGCCTCCTTCTGCTCATCCTTGTCTCTATTCCCTAAACCCTTGAAAAATCCTCTATACTAATTTTAAGGAGGGATTATGATGTCGGAAAAAGAAAAGATGATTCGTGGTGAACTGTATTTAGCTGGTGATGAAACGCTCGTTGCAGATCGGAAGCATGCCCGGAGATTAACTGAACAATTCAATCGTTCTGGAATCGATGATTTGGAAGAACGAAAAGAGATTCTTGGTGCGTTACTCGGATCGACGAAAGGGTCATATTATATCGAGCCGAACTTCAAATGTGATTATGGGTATAACATCCACTTAGGAGATCGATTCTATGCGAATTTTGACTGTGTCTTCCTAGACATCTGTCCCATCACGTTTGGGGATGACTGCATGCTCGCACCGGGTGTACATATTTATACGGCGACACATCCGATCGATCCGATCGATCGGATCTCCGGATATGAGTTCGGGAAGCCGGTGACCATCGGCGACCGCGTATGGATCGGTGGAGGGGCGATTATCAATCCCGGTGTGACGATTGGGGATGAGGTCGTCGTCGCATCCGGTGCGGTCGTCACAAAAGATGTGCCATCTCGAACAGTCGTCGGAGGAAATCCGGCGCGTGTGATCAAGACGATCGACTGACAAAAACTCCTGAACACGAGGTTCAGGAGTTTTTTACATGACTTGTTTCCATGTACTGTTGAATAGCTGTATGTGCAAGATGAAGCGCCGCCTCGTCCCCAATCGTCACCCGAATCCCCGTCGGTTGTTTCGACGTGTGTACGTTCAATGCGGTCAAATGCGTCCATACCGCTTCAGGTTGCTCGAGTTCGATGTACAAAAAGTTTGTCGAGGCAGGTAGGACATGACCAATTGAATTAAATGCGGATGCCCACTTTTGACGCATCTCGTCATGCCATTCGATTGTTTCTTGAAGATAAGTCGCATCTTTTAAGAAGATGTTGCAAATCTTTGCACTCACCCCGCTAATGTTGAACGGTGGGATGAATTGACGGAAATAGTGTGCGAGTTCGCAGTTTGTCACCATGAATCCGATTCGTACGTTTGCCAATCCGAACGCTTTTGACATCGTGCGAAGGACGATGAGATTCGGAAGGGTGGCAATGAACGGGATCATGCTCGCATCTGGTGTGAAGTCCATATAGGCCTCATCCACCACGATATATGGCACGAGTGAGGCGAGATGCGTCAACTCTTCTATGGTCCACAGCTTTCCGGTTGGATTGTTCGGATTCGATAGGAGAAGAAGTTTTGGATGATGTGTCTCAATCGCCTCTAGAATTCCCTCATACGATAAATCAACGGCTTGAACATGATGACCGTGTGCGATGGTCGTGAAGATTGGATACATCGAAAAGTCAGGTGCCGGAGACAAGACGATGTCATGTGGTGCGAGCAATGCTTGCGTCACGACATGAATCATCTCATCACTCCCACAACCGACGAGTAATTGCTCGGGTGTGACGCCAACGTACGCAGCGTAGCGTTCGAACAATTCATTGATCGGTTCGACCGGATATTCGTGTAAGTCATGATACGTCAACGAATCAAGCTGACTCTTGATACGGTCAGGTAACGGGAACTGACTTTCATTTTGGTTTAACCGATGTCCCGTCGGATAAACGACGGGATAGATCGGAAGCTCGATTTGTCTCATTCAGTTGGCTCCATCGAAAACCATTTTTTCACCAATTCATCGATTTCACCTGACTCCATCATTTTATTCAACTCTTCGTTGAACTGGTCGCGTAACTCATCATCTAATTTGAAGGCAGCAGCTGATCCTTTTTCGCCATCCTCTTTCAAAGCGAATGTATAGAAGCTGTCATCTTGGTCTAAATACTTTTGTGCGACCGTGTCTTCGATGACCATTGCATCGATTCGACCTGTGTTCAACTCTTGAACGATTTCAGGGATCTTGTTCAACGATACGAGTTCAGCGTTTGCTGCTTGTTCTTTAGCGATATTTTCTTGAATCGAAGCCGTTTGGACACCGATTTTCTTACCAGACAAATCTTCGATTGCCTGAAGGGACTCGTCTTTTGTCATGATCAAGTTTGTCGCGGATAGATAGATGTCTGAGAAGTCCGCATTCTCTTTACGCTCTTCTGTTGGTGTCATCCCGGCCATGACGAAGTCGACACGCCCGCTGTTCAAGGCTCCGAGTAAGCTACCGAAGTCCATATCTTCAATCTTCAATTCGTAACCGAGACGTTCTGTAATCGTCTCTGCGATTTCAATATCGAATCCGACAATCGCATCCCCGTTTGCCGTATCAACGAATTCATATGGGAAGTAATCGGCGCTCGTCCCCATGACGAGCGTTTTTTGTTCTGTCGCTTCACCTTCTGTCTCTTGACTACATGCACCGAGTAATACTGCGCTCATCATAAGTGATCCTGCTAATAACCATTTTTTCATATGTGTATAATGCCTCCCTGTTGTAGATGAGACTAAGTGTATATGTATGATTATTAATTGTAAAGCATAAATATACAAAATTATTAAAAAGAGGAGCACTTTCTATCTGAAAGCGTTCTCTTCTTAGTTTTCCAAAAGATACGACATAATTCGCTCAATCGGAAGTTCCCGATTGTCCATCGTATAGGTTTGTAAGTAAGGATGGTTAGTAGGCCGCTTGCAGTGTTCATTCATCTTAGACCAATTCTCATACGAAATTTGATCAATTTGACTCGGTCGTCTGACACGGTTTCGAAGTCGTGCGTTAATTTCTTTGTAATTTTCATGACGACACTCGATATAACGATAAGTCGCTCCGTAATTGGTGGCAATCGCTATCCCTTTATCGAGCATTTCATCATAGAGACAAGGACTGTCGAGAATGACGTTTTGTCCAAGTGATAGGTGATACTCGGCGAGGGACCAATCGACATCATAAGCCATCTTCCCAATTTCTCCATCTGAGAAGTTACCATCAGGAAGCGTATGGAGTAGGGAGGTCTTTGAAACATCATGATCGATGACGACCGCATGTACATGTTGGATGATACGTTTAGCCAATGTGGATTTTCCTGATCCAGGGGTTCCAGACATTTGAAGAAAAAACAGATGATCACCTCTTATCTAAGTAGGAGTAAATCTTATTTCTCATACAACTTGAATTACTTGTTATAATGGCTCAGTTCTTCAATGTAATCTTCGATACAAGCGACCTGAATAACCTGATATGGCTGATTAAAGGCTTGGTCCGATGTTAGCATTTGCATACCATGATGACATTTCCATCAAGATCTTTAAAATTGAACCAATGTTCGTGCTCGATGGGTGTGATGACCTCAATGTCGTGTTGAGTCACATAAGAATAAGCTTGATGAATATCGTGCGTATTTAAGTGAAACAGCGGTGTCTGGATGATGTTCTCTTTTGAGTAGATTTTACTATCTAAAACGAGGTTCGTACCCTCTAATGGAATGACATATAAATGGTCGAATAAGATCTCTCCTTTTGTTGAAAGATCAAATAAATCACAATACCAGTCACGCGCTTTTTGAATATCACTTACCGGAATGAAAATGGTACCGATTTTGTGAAGGATAGGGTTCATAGAAACTCCTGCCTTTTCATTTGATGAATGAAGTTTTCAACATCTTTCCGAGATTTTAAAACGATGATCTGTTTCTCGTGAGAATATTGTTTGATTCGTTTGACCATCTCTGGCTTTTGAATGTCAGGAAAATTCCAAACCCACTTCAGGAATGCGAAATCGAGTTTTTCCTCACAGGATGCACCCATATCCGGTCGTGTCGTACCACGATATCGGACAACTCGCTTGAGGACGCGATATATACAGACGATGCGTGGAAGATCGATTAAAATGACAGTGTCCGCTGCCTGTAGTCGTAAATCAAGGGTATTCCCGAAATTTCCATCGATAATCCATTCATCCTTCTTCACGAGTTGTTGTTGGATGTCGATTCGTTCTTCTCTCGGTGCCATCACCCATCCCGGTCTCCACATGAGAGCGTCCAAATGATAGACATCGAGATGTAATCGTTTACCTAGTTGACGGGCGAGTGTGGATTTCCCCGCACCACCAGAACCGATGACCATGATGCGTTTCATATAGTCACTTCTTTCATTGATGGACTCGATAAGATTAACTTTGCCCGTGCATCCATGTTTTCTGGTAGATTTTGTAGTGAAAAATATTTTAAATCTATTCCTTCATCATCGGTTAAACATAACGTGCCCGTCACTGTGTCAGTGATGAATAAATGGGTAACATTATGTACTTGATCGCCATTTGGATATTCAAAGAAAAAATCAGGGCCAGAGAAAACTGAGATTAGAGTTAATTGGTTGGAAGAGAGACCCGTTTCTTCATACAACTCTCTTTGTGCTGTTTGTTCAATTGTTTCTCCTGGTTCCATCGCCCCTCCAGGAAGTCCCCATTCCTTTGTATCTTTCCTTAGTTGAAATAAAAATTCTTGATTATCATTTTGTACAGCTACTGCAGCACCGACCATAATGAACGGACGGTTACCGATGAGCTCTCTCATCGAATGTATATAATTTTTCAACTTATTCATCCTCCAATACAATCCATTTCTTCAATTGACCGTCCTCTTCGTAAATGACCCGGACATCCATCTGTCCGATAACAAGACGTTGTTCCGAACTGAACACGACAATTGGATAGTCTGTCGATACCGGTTTATCCGTCTCAAAGATCGGGCTATGCGCCTGCATCGCGTAATAGCCGTCCGATCTCGTGTTGGCTGCCCCTGCATCAATCTGTGTCACATGTTCAAATCCTCTCAGTCTGAGCACATAACTATAAGACGTTCTCGCCCCTTGTTCGAGACGCCATTCTTCGATGATGGCTGATTTGTCGTCCAGGGTTCGTTCTTCTAGCACTTTTTGTGCCGTATACTCTTTTTCGTAAGGAATCATCTCTTGAATGCTGACGACGGTCATCGTCGCGAGTTTGAGCGATTCTTCGGAAGGCGGGGTAATCAGTATACCAATAAAAATGAGGATGGGAATCAACAAATAGACCATGACACGACTACGCATTTTCATCACCTTACCTTTTTAGATGTAAACTATTTCTGCATAAGAGAATCGGAACCCTTTAAAAGACATCCCGAATCTCAAAAACCGATTCATTTCTTCAATTTTGTAAAGGAGCGGGTATGATACAGAGAGGAGGGATGTTCATGAAAATCGGGGTCATAGGTGGGGGCGTTGCGGGATTGACGGCAGCTGCGCTCGCGCAACAAGAAGGACATGACGTAACCGTCTTTGAAGCGTCACGTGAATGGGGGGGGTGTGCCGGTAAGTTTCAACGTGGGGACTACTTGTTTCCCGCTGGTGCGACACTAGGGATGGGATTTGAACGAGGAGGAGTCCATCAGCGTGTCCTTCAGAAATTGGGAGAATCAATCGAGGTCACCTTACTTGATGAAGTGATGGACATTCATCTTCATGACGTCACCGTCACCTACTATCGCGACCGCAAACATCTACTCGAAGAGCTTAGTCGCACTTTTCCTGAGAACAGTCAGGCGATTCATGCATTCTATCGTGAAGTGTGGGGCGATTTTGAGAAGATTCGTCCGTTGTTTCAGCAGTTGCCCGCTCTTCCACTTTGCACGGTCTCGGATATGATCTATGCACTAAAAGGATTCCGGCCGAATCAAATCACAGCGCTAATGAAACTCCAGCGTACACTCGGCGACACGTTGGCCCGTCATGGACTAAGCGGTACAATGTTCGAACGATTTATCGATGGCGTTCTGCTCGACAGTTTGCAGACCGGTGCGAAAGAAGCGAGTCATTTACTTGGTGCAGTGGCACTGTCGGTCTATCACGAGGGAGCGTACTATGTTGAAGGTGGACTATATCAATTGGCTCATGCGTTAGAGCGCGCCGTTCGAGCATTTGGTGGCGAAACGAAATTAGGGAGGGACGTCCAATCCATCGAACAGGTGACGGATGGATGGCTCATCACCGATCGAAGAGGACGACTTGAACTAGTCGATGTCATTGTTTCCGCCATTCCGATTGAGCGGACGAGCGAACTTCTGAGAGGACAGGAACAACGACGCTTCAAACGACAGTATCGCAGACAGTTGAAGCAGTCACAATGGGGCACGTTCAGTCTGTACCTCGTCTTACCTGAGGATGTGTGTCGACAGAAACCGCTGTTTCAACAAATCTATCACGAGCGATTACCGAGCGGGCATGCGTTCATCTCCATGTCCGCGCCAGACGACGTGTTACGGACAGAACGACCGGAACGAACCATCACGGTATCTACACATATCGATTTATCGGAATGGCAAGATTGGAAAGACCGGGCGGCATATGAGAAACTAGAAAAAGATTGGACCAATCGTCTCGTCGACGTTGTCGCGACTGCATTTCCTGCGTGGAATCGCGAGTCGTCACTTCTCCTTCCCGGTGCACCCGGGGCATGGGTAAAGTACACGAAGCGACCGCATGGGGCAGTCGGAGGTTATGCGCAGACTCCTAGCCAGGCGCTCTTTCGCGCTGCGAGTTATCGCACCGACTTGCCGAACTTTTTTGTGTGCGGGGATACCGTATTTCCAGGAGCGGGGACGATTGGCGCGATGACGAGCGGATTACATGTCGCTCGAGCACTCGGGGTGACGATTGATTAGGGGGAATAATGATGAAGAAAAAAGCATTTGATGAACTGACAACGATTGAGTTGTATCGCTTACTGGCGTTACGAACTGAGATTTTCGTCGTCGAACAAAACTGTCCGTATCAAGAAATCGATGGAAAAGATGAACAAGCCATCCATTATTGGATTGAAGAAGATGGAGAGATTGTCTCCGCCCTTCGCGTATTGACGGAAGCATCTCCGGTCGCCATCGGACGTGTCGTCACGAAAGCGGCGCATCGAGGGAAAGGGTATTCCCGCCTCTTGATGGATGCGGCAATCAAAGATTTTGGACATGAGACGTTATACCTGCAAGCGCAGACGTATGTGGAACCTTTTTATGCCTCGTTTGGCTTCAAACGGACGAGTGATGTGTATCAAGAAGATAGTATTCCACATGTCGATATGTTACGTGAATCAACGAATCCCGCTAGTACCGTTTCGGAATCGTTCATGTTAGAATGAGAAAGAACATTCACGTGCTTTTGAGCACGATTACATTATAGACATAAAGGGGTTTACAATGGTGACCGATCAACAAGTAATTGCAAAAGCAAGAGAATTGGCAGATGTATTAGCACAAACACCAGAAGTGGCGCGCTTCAAAGAAGCGGAAGCGAAAGTAAACGGAAGTGACCGCGTACAGACTTTGATTAAACGAATCAAGTTCTTACAAAAAGAAGCCGTCAACTGTAAGCACTATGGCAAGACGGAAGCACTTGCGAAAGTCGAGCAAAAGATTGATAAAGCGATGGAAGAACTCGATTCAATTCCGGTCGTTCAAGCGTTCCAGGAAACTCAAGTCGAAGTGAACGATTTGCTTCAATACGTGACGGTGACGCTCGCAAACTCCGTAACGGACCGTATCATCGAATCGACGGACGGTGACGTCCTTGCAGGAAAGACAGGGAGCGGCATGGCGGCTGAACAAGCACGCGGCGGCTGCGGATACTAAAACGACACAGCTGGCCGATGGTCAGCTGTTGTACTTTCTAGAGGTGAATCAACATGCAAGAAGTCCATCAGACACCAATGATGAAACAATATTTCTCTATCAAGGCCGACTATCCGGACGCCTTTTTATTCTATCGACTCGGCGACTTTTACGAGTTGTTTTTTGAAGATGCACAAATTGTTGCAAAAGAGTTAGAGCTCACGCTCACTTCTAAAAACGGAAAGCAGGCCAAGCATCCAATCCCGATGTGTGGCGTTCCGCATCATTCCGCAGCCATCTACATTGAACAATTGATTGAAAAAGGATTTAACGTCGCCATCTGTGAACAGACAGAAGACCCGAAAGCGACGAAGGGACTCGTGAAGCGGGAAGTCATCCAAGTGATCACGCCGGGTACATACATGGCGTCACTCAGTGAAAAAGAAAACCGATATCTCGTCGCCATCTCGGACGTCGCAGGGCGATTCGGAATTGCTCGCGGTGACGTCACGACCGGTGAATCATGGTTGACGACACTCTCGTCAGAAGAAGCTGTGTTACGAGAAATCGAAGGATTGCTTCCGAACGAGGTCATCGTCGAGGATGAACGACTCGCTGATTTATTGCGACAGACCGGGATCCCACTTTCGATTCAAGTGGACAAGCGGAATAGTCCACTCGCACAAGGTGCAAAAGATGAGGCACAACGCTCGGCATTTGAATTGCTGTTTGCCTATTTGACGAAAACACAGAAACGTTCACTTGACCACTTGCAACCAGCAGTCGCCTATGAAGTTGAACAACACATGCAACTTGACGCCAATACGGCCCGAAATCTTGAATTGTTCCGTTCGGCTCGTTCCGGGGAACGGAAAGGGTCACTCCTTTCTCTCCTCGATGAGACGACGACGGCGATGGGCGGTCGATTGTTGAAACGTTGGCTTGAACAGCCACTTTATACGGAGCAAGGCATCAGAGAGCGACAGGACGCCATAGAGAACTTAGTGGACGACTTCATGTTGCGCGATCAACTACAAGAAGAGTTAAAGCGAGTCTACGATATCGAACGGCTTGTCGCGAAAGTCGGGTACGGGACGGCGAATGCGCGAGACCTTGTCCAATTACGCGACACACTCGAGCGGATGCCTTCTGTCCGGTCACTCTTACAAACGGTGAAAGCCGATCGCTTGCAGCAAATCGAACAGAATCTTGACTCGTTCGAGACATTGAGTGAACAGCTCCGGGCTGCCCTTGTCGATTCACCTCCGATTTCGACGAAAGAGGGCGGGATGATTCGTCATGGTTATTCGGATGAGCTCGATGAACTGTTAGAAGCGAAAGCGAACGGAAAATCGTGGATTGCCAACCTCGAACAACAGGAACGCATCGCGACCGGTATCAAATCGTTAAAGGTCGGGTATAACCGCGTATTTGGTTACTACTTGGAAGTGACGAAAGCGAATGCGAAGTTGCTTGAAGAAGGACGTTATGAGCGGAAACAGACGTTGACGAATGCGGAACGTTACATCACGCCAGAACTGAAAGAGAAGGAAGCCCTCATCTTAGGTGCGGAAGAGAAGAGCTGTACGCTCGAATATGACTTGTTTGTCGCGCTCCGAGAAGAAGTGAAGACGTATACGAAGCCCCTTCAGCAGCTGGCTCGCTCACTCAGTGAATTAGATGTGCTCCTCGCTCTTGCCGTTGTGGCGGAGAAGCGGGAATACGTTCGCCCAGTTACGACATCTCACGTCCAAATTGAACGTGGGCGTCACCCTGTCATTGAGACGGTCTTGCCGCGAGGCGAATATGTCGCCAATGACTTGACGCTTGACGACACACGTCAAATGTTGCTCATCACGGGTCCGAACATGTCCGGTAAATCGACGTACATGCGTCAATTTGCCTTGATCGCGATCCTTCATCAAATCGGTTCATTCGTCCCGGCAGAAGCGGCGGAACTTCCGCTCTTTGACCGTATCTTTACACGAATCGGTGCGGCGGACGATTTGGTGAGCGGACAGTCGACGTTCATGGTCGAGATGACCGAGACGCGCCAAGCTGTCACTGAGGCGACGGAACATAGTTTGATTTTATTAGATGAAATCGGTCGCGGGACGTCGACGTATGACGGAATGGCGCTCGCACAGGCAATTGTGGAATATATCGCTTCATCAATCGGCGCGAAGACACTCTTCTCAACGCACTATCATGAATTGACGGTGCTCGAAGATTCGATTCCGACACTTGAGAATGTTCATGTCCGGGCGATTGAACGGGATGGGCGTGTCGTGTTCTTGCATGAAGTACATCCAGGACGTGCAGACAAATCATATGGGATTCATGTGGCAGAATTGGCCGAACTTCCGGATTCGTTGATCGACCGGGCCCGAACGATTCTGTCAGAACTCGAGTCGGAGGCGACGAAACCTGTTTTAAACGAGGAGGCTGTTCCACTCCCAGTGGAAGAAGTCAGCCAGTTGTCGTTGTTCGAGTCAACTGACGCTGTTCGAGAACAGCTACTCAAACTCGATTTATTGGCAATGAATCCAATCGAAGCGATGCAGGCGCTGTATGAACTGCAACAGACCGCAAAGAAAGGGTGAGTCGATGGGAATCATTCGAGAGTTACCTGAACAGCTCGCGAACCGAATCGCAGCCGGGGAGGTCGTCGAGCGACCTGCTTCCGTCGTGAAAGAATTAGTCGAAAATGCGATTGACGCGGGAGCGACGAAAGTAGACGTCGACTTACAAGAGGCGGGCATCCGTCTAATCAAAGTGCGAGATAACGGGCATGGGTTCCATGAAGAAGACGCCGCCCGAGCCTTCTTACGACATGCGACGAGTAAAATCCGGGACGAGCACGACTTGTTCCGCATTCGGACGCTCGGCTTCCGTGGTGAGGCGCTCGCCTCGATCGCGTCGGTCAGTCACGTCTTGTTGAAATCAAAGCGAGCAGAGGAGGATGGCTTTGAGATGACGCTTGAAGGTGGAGTCGTCAAGGCGACAAATCCGGCAGCTACGAACATCGGGACCGAGATCGCGGTTAGCCAGCTCTTCTTCAACACACCGGCCCGTCTCAAATATTTGAAGACGTCAGCAACGGAACTTGCGAGCATTACCGATACGTTGAACCGTTTAGCGCTGTCTCATCCGGAGATTCGATTCACGGTCTTTCATGAAGAGAAAGAATTGTTGCGTACGAACGGGAATGGAGACTTGAAACAAGTGATGCTTGCCATCTATGGTCGCCAAGTCGCTGCACAAATCGTCACGGCGTCGAGCAAGACGAACGATTATACGCTGAGCGCCCATCTCGTGCGACCGGAAGTGACCCGTTCGAACAAACAGTACGTGACTCTCATCTTAAACGGTCGAAGCATCAAGAACTTTGCACTGACCCAAAGCGTGCTTGAAGGCTACCATACGCTCTTACCGATCGGTCGTTATCCGATTGCCGTGCTCGAAGTGAAGATGGACCCGATGTTGATTGACGTGAACGTCCATCCGACGAAACGTGAAGTGCGTTTGTCGAAAGAAAAAGAACTATGCCAGCTCATCCGAGAGACCGTTCAATTGACACTCCGGGAACAACGTCTCATTCCGTCTGTGAAACAAGAACCGAAGCCGAAACGTGTGACACCTTCTGAACAGTCGAAACTCGACTTTTCGATGGAGCCCCAACCTAAACAGGCAGATTCGGTCGAGTGGAACTATCCGATTCCGAGAGAACGGAAGGAGACGCTCACGTCACCATCCCAGTGGAACCCGGCTCCGCTCGTTCATGAGCCGGAGGCAGAGATGATCGAACCAGAACAGGTCGAGGAGTCTGTACGTCAGTCGGAGCGTTTACCGGCACTAGACGTCATCGGGCAACTGCATTCGAGTTATATCATCTGTGGAGCGGAAGACGGGATGTACGTGATGGACCAACATGCCGCTCAGGAACGCATCAAGTATGAGTTGTTTTATGAGCAGTTAGGACGTCCGGAAAAAGAGTATCAGCTTCTGTTGATTCCGCTGACGTTAGAGTTCACGCAAGAAGAGACGCTCGCTATCGAAGAAGTGCTCCCGCTTCTAGCGGATGCAGGCATCACGTTAGAGCCGTTTGGGGGTAACACGTTCCTTGTCCGTGAGATTCCGACATGGTATCCGCAACATGACTTAGAGGGCACGATTCGTGATCTGGTGGAGATGGCCATTCAACAGCGGTCAATCGACATCGCGAAATATCGCGAAGAAGCATCAATCCTCATGGCGTGTAAACGATCGATCAAAGCGAATCATCCACTCAATATGGAGATGATGCGACAATTGATTGATGATTTGAGTCGTACGACGTCTCCGTTTACGTGTCCGCACGGGCGACCGATTCTCGTGAAATGGAGCACGTATGAGCTTGAGAAGTTATTTAAACGCGTCATGTAATCGTCTTGTTACCTTGTTTTAACACGATGTAACGTTTATTCAGCCGTCCTCATGGGAAAACTATACACATGTCACTCAACGCATCGAGGTTGAGAGGTGGCTTTTTCACTGCCTCACCCTCAAGATGTCGACATGAAATGTATATCCATGTAGGAGGAAAAGAAAATGACGAACAAACTTCAAGTATCAAAACGAGAATTACGCCCACGGTCACTGCGCACGAAGTTGCGTAAGGAAGGAAAAGCGTTAGGCGTCGTCTACGGCTACAAAGTAGACAGCACTCCAATCGTATTTGACGAGATGGACCTTCGTAAAATTCTTCGAGACCACGGTGACAATGCCTTGATTGAACTCCATTACGATGGAAATAAAATCAACACGCTCGTGCACGGATCGGAAACGGACCCGTTCACAAACTTCTATCAGCACGTCGAATTCATGGCCGTGAAGATGGATGAAGAGACAGAAGTTGAAGCGGATATCGTCCTTGTTGGCGACGCGAAAGGCGTCAAAGAAGGCGGATATCTTGCCCAGTCACTTTATAAAGTGACGGTCGCTGCGACACCGGCCAACATCCCTGAACGCATCGAACTCGATGTGTCAGAGCTTGGAATCGGTGATTCGGTGACCGTAGCGGATCTTCCAGAAGACAAATCGTACACGATCGTCTCGGAACCAGATATGCACATCGCCTCTGTGAATGAGCCGGTTGCAGAAGTTGAAGACGAAGAATCGGAAGAAGGTTCAACTGAAGGGGAAGCATCAGAAGCTTCTTCTGAAGAAGCTGAAGAATCGACTGAGGATAAAGAATAAGCAATTCGATTATAAAAGAGGAGCATCATCCCTAGATGGGGTGATGCTCCTTTGTTTTTCTGAATTTTTGATGTGAAAATACCATTGCTATTTAGGGTTCGTTTAACTCTATCCTATATTTTCATCAATCTCGATGAATAAGTCACGGAACCTAAAGGACTTTGTGAAGAAGTTTGGTGCCAATAGTATAAGATTGAAGACTGAACGATTTATCTTTGCTGCGCAAATGGTGTGTGGGAAATAGAGTACGAGATGGATAGACAATTTCTACATTTCGCTTTGCGTTTGATATAGATCATTTGAATCATGCTTTCTACAAGCGAATCAGAGAAGATGCATGGATAAATCGGTCTCATTTTATAAAAACTTATATCTGGTCGAAAAGTAATTAAATGACAAAAAACAGATGGTTTTTTCATCTAATTGCGAAAACATAGCTGAGGTAGAGCAAATATTGAGCAGATTGAATCAAAACATAATGACTAAATGATGACTTGTAGCACTACTTCATGATTTAAGGGTTCTTCTATGATGGAATGGGAGGTGCTCTTATGTTGCAAAGTGTAATCATTGCTCTATATCTGACACTAGGTGTATTGATGTTTGGAGTGTTAACTCGTCGAAGGATCGGGATGTGGCAGTCCTTGCTTATCGCACTGACTGGAATCATCCTTCTATTAATTGATGCATGGAGAATATATTGGATCTTGTTTTGGGTAGGTTCGCTCATCTTGTATTTGATACTACACTTCAAGAAAAAGCGCTTTAAATTTGTCTACAAGACAATATATTTTATCTTACTGAGTGTATGTATTGTGTTTACAGTGCTCTTTCCTGTCTTTCGATTACCAGAACCGACGGGGCAGTTTAGTGTTGGGATGATTGAACAAGAATTTTATAGTGATGAGCAGTCTCTTCCGATACGAACAAGTATTCGTTTTCCAATCGATCAGAACGAGGGGGAGAGATTACCATACTTTTCAGACACAGAGTTATTCGTTGAACAAATATCTGAAGAATATTCTGTCCCATCCATGTTGTTGAGTCAACTAGAGGAAGTTCAATCTCATAGTCATGCAGCGGGAAGTGATTCACTCTCGAAGGAGGAGATCGAGTATCCTGTCATCCTGTTATCGCACGGTTTTCCTGGCAGTCGATTTTTTCTCACTCATTTGGCGGAAGAGTTGACAAGTCAAGGATACGTCACAGTATCGATTGATCACCCAGGATATTCAATCGCATCGACGTTTAAAGGCGAAAAGATTATCGGAATGAACAATCAGTTACCTAATCCATTGGGACTAGACGAGTGGGACGCAGTTGTGGAAAAAGAGTGGTTGCCTAACATCCGAACCGTTCTGTCTGGTTTGAACGAGATGAACGAAGAGAAGTTCGAGGCGCGTCTAGATTTGAAAAATGTTGGTGTCATTGGACATTCATTTGGAGGTGCAAGTGCATTTCAAGCAATGCAGCAAATCGATAATGTGACGATTGGTGTGAACTTAGATGGTACACATTTTGGTGAGCCGCCTCAAAAACGATTAGAGAAGCCATATTTATATTTGAAAGCGGACCCAAGGGAAGCAAGCACTGACCAATCAAATGCAGAGGTCGATCAGAAGTTAATCGACGACATTGAACAACGTTCAAAGTGGGCTAGCTACTTGGCTGTGAGGGAATATGAAGTTGAAGGGGCGTCACATATGAACTTTACAGACTTCGTCAATTATTCTCCATTATTGCGTACCACATCTTTATTTAACGCCTCAACGATCACACTCGAAATAAACAAGTCGATCACATCGTTTTTAGATGAATTTTACCGGGATTGAGAAAGGAGCATTCGTTATGAAGATACGGATTGAGAGAGAAGAAGACGTTTCAGCAATCGAGAGAGTCGTAGAGGCAGCATTTAAAGACGAGGTCTTTAGTGATCATCAAGAACAATTCTTAGTCGAGCGAATTCGAAATAGTCCTGAGTACATTAATTCTTTGTCATTTGTAGCAGTAGACGATGACAATCAAGTTATTGGTCATCTCATGCTTTCGGTCATGTACGTGGTGCGTCCTACGGGTGTGAAAGAAGAGTGTCTTGCGCTCGCCCCTGTTTCAGTCATTCCAAGATGTCAGAATCAAGGCGTTGGCCGAAAACTGATTGAACATGCGATCCAACAGGCACGTTTGACAAATTATCCTGCGATTTTTGTAATGGGCCACCCTGAATATTATCCGAAGTTTGGGTTCGTAAAAGCCAGCGATTATCATGTTCAAAACCCATTTGACGTACCAGACGAATTGTTCATGGTTTTAGAGTTAAAGAAACAGTCCTTGGGAGAAGATGTTAAAAAAGTGATATATTCAAAAGCGTTTAATTAATTAATAGTTTCTACAATCAAAAAAGATGTCAATATAAGTACGATCGTCATGATAAAAATGAACGAGACAAGAAAACCACTTTTAGAACAAACTGTTCTAGTAAGACTTTTTTTGAGAAGGAAAACTTTAACGGTCTCTAAATTTTAATATAATTTAACGTATTTCGAAACTCAAAGAGGAGGGATTAATATTAATGAACACTAATAATTTAATCATATTAAATTATGAAGAGATTCGACGCAGGAGTATAAAAATTTGGAAAGCAATACCTCAACAAATGTTAAACTGGAAGCCTGATTCAGATGCTTTATGCTGTGCTGAAATGATTAGGCATGTGTTAGAAAGTGAATTTCTTTATCACCAAATCCTCATTGGAGGAGGGGATAACGCGTTATTTAATGTGTCTAACCCATTTGCTAATAGAGAGTTTACAACAGTAGATGATGAACTTGCGTTTGCGGAGACTTATCGTAAAAAATTTTTAAATTACATTAAGTCTCTTAGTCTAAATGACTTAGAAAACGTTGAAATTGACCGGTCTAATGTCGGTTACGTTCGAACGCTCGGAGATATGTTAATGCGTATCGCTTATCACGAGTCGGTTCATACAGGTCAATTATTGAACTATATGAGAACAATGAAAATAGATCGCCCTAAAATATGGGATTGATAAATAGGGCAAGGATTTGAAAAGTCTTGCCCTTTGTATGCATTTTTAGCGATATGGTATATATTACTTTGAGTGCTTCTTCAGATTCTACATATCATGTTTTTATTTTTAGAAACAAATGTAGTACGTGACAATCTGGTATGCTCCCCAATAGGTAGACAGATGAAATAACAAATCTGTTTATTCTATTGGGGAGTGTTTTTTTATGGCGAAAAGTCGGCATTCAATCGAACAAAAACTGAGTACACTGCGTATGATGGAAGAAGAAACATATACTTGGAATGAAATCAGGGAGGCTCATAACGTCTCTAGGCACACTCTCCAGGTGTGGAAAGTGAAGTTCGATACCGGTGGGATCGACGCGTTGAAGGAATCGAGGACCTGGAGACCTTACACGAAGGAACAGAAGATCGCTGCCGTCCGTGACTATCTCGATGGGTCCACTAGAATGGATGTTCTCTCCAAACATCACATCAGTAGTTGGTCTGTTCTTTACAGGTGGATTAGGAAGTATACTAGTCATAGCGAGTTAGCAGATTCGAGAAAAGGGATGGGTCTAGCTATGAAAAAAGAAAGAAAAACTACGTTCGAAGAGCACTTTGAGATCGTGAAATACTGTTTGGAGAATGGTCGAAACTACCAGCAGACGGCAGAACAATATCAGGTGTCCTATGCCCAGGTCTATGGTTGGACCAAGAAGTATATGACACGAACGGTGCAGAAGCGCTCCTAGACCGCCGTGGGCGTACCAAACCAGAGGACGAACTAAGTGAAGAAGAGAAGCTGAAACGCCGTATCCGGCAAATGGAGCTTGAGAACGAACTTCTTCGTGCCGACAACCTGTACCTAAAAAAGTTAGAGGAGATCGAGAGGAGGTCGTGATCAGCCAGGTGCGCCTACAGCACCGATATGTCGCCATCAAAGAATTGAACGAAGAGGAGGCACTTTCCATCGTGCTCCTCTGTCGGGTCGCCGGCATCTCACGGGCGGCCTATTACAAATGGTGAACCGCACCGTTTCGGTGCGTCAAGAAGAGAACGAGAAGCTTCTGGAGGACATTCGTCTACTCTATGACCAGGCGAACGGCACATACGGGTACCGTCGGATCACGATGACGATCAATCGGCTGCGCCGGCAACAGAGCCTGTCCACGTTCAATGAAAAGCGGATCTATCGCTTGATGCATATCCATGGGATCCAATCGATCATCCGCCGGAAGCAGAAGAGACATAAGAAGT
Organism: Exiguobacterium sp. 8H; assembly: GCF_902506255.1. Taxonomy (GTDB): domain Bacteria; phylum Bacillota; class Bacilli; order Exiguobacteriales; family Exiguobacteriaceae; genus Exiguobacterium; species Exiguobacterium profundum. Next base: position 586,407 of record NZ_LR733429.1, read on the forward strand.
CAACGCCACAGCATGTGGCCGAGAACCTGATGAACCGCGAATTCCGTGCGTCCCGGCCGGACGAGAAATGGTGCACCGACGTCACCGAGTTCAAATACGGTGACGGGAAGAAGGCGTATCTGAGCGCGATCATCGACCTGTATGACGGCTCAATCGTCGCCTATCGTATCGGGAGGTCCAACAACAACGGGCTCGTGTTCCATACGATGATGCCAGCCATCGCGGGGCTCCGTACAGGAGCACGTCCGATGATCCATAGTGACCGAGGGTTCCAATATACCTCGAGAGGGTTCAAACGCATGGTAGAAGACGCGGGAATGACCCGCAGCATGTCCCGGGTCGGGCGTTGCATCGACAACGCCCCAATCGAGAGTTTTTGGGGTACCTTGAAAGTGGAGATGTACTACTTGCGTGAGTTCCAGGCCTATAGCGAACTCACATCGGCCATCGAGACCTACATATCGTTCTACAACCACAATCGTTTCCAGAAACGACTAAACGGCTTGAGCCCTGTCGAATACAGGGCTCAAGCCGCCTAGGCTGGTTTTCATTATTTGCCCTGTCTACTTGACGGGGAGCAGTTCAGTATACGTGATTCCTTTCGGGCTCACGGACTTGACGTATTTATTCGTGTCCAACTCATTTATCTCTTTCGACGTAAACAGTTTCTTCGACATCTCAAAATCACTCCCGATATGATTTAGTCCAGTGTACACAAAAACTCTGAGCAATAGACTTTTTTTAGTGTCAATTACTCAGGGTACAGTTTAGGTTGTATAATAAGTTATTTTTATATCCGATAAGTGACAAAACTTGAAATCAAAATTAATACTCCGAGCATACACATAGATTTGGCATCGTCTGAATGGTTATACATGTCATAAACACCCAGCGTGGTTAACGCGCTCCCAAAAGATAGACCAATCAGTGAACCTCTTTTAGCTAACTTGGTATTCGGATAGTTTCTATGTCTAGCATTTTCAGAAGCGGAGCGATATTTATTAGTATGTTTCTTGAGATCTACTTTTTTCATTTTCGTCTGCTCCCTTCATAAAAATTATACATATCCGATAATTTTTGCAGGCACACCTGCCACGATCGCTCCATTTGGAACATCTTTTGTGACGACAGCTCCAGATGCGACGACGACATCATTTCCGATGGTCACGCCAGGGTTTATAACCGCGCGTCCTCCAATCCATACCCGGTTTCCAATCGTTACGGGCGCACCCATTTCTCTACCGGAGGTTCTTAGATGAGGATCCGTCGGATGTGTCGCTGTGTAAATATGAACCCCGGGGGCCAGCATACAATCATGACCGATGGTGATGGCACATACATCCAACATGACACAATCAAAATTGGCATAGAAACGATCTCCTACACAAATGTTATAACCGTAATCACATTTATACGTCGGTTCTATATAGATGGATTCTCCGACGTTTTTGAATAGTGAGTGGAGTAAGTCCGTCCTTTTTTTAGATTCTTCGATTGAGGTTCGATTATAAGCCTCGGTCATCAGACGGCAGAGCTGCCGATCCTGTAATAGTTCGGGATGGCTCGGGTTATATAATTCTCCTCGAATCATCAGTTCTTTCTCAGTCAACATCATCATTCACCTTTCTTTTTGAGTTTGAGTTCACATGTTCACTATATCTATTAAAAATATATGGCGGCAGTAGGCGAGGGTCATCAAAAAGTCATATGGATGACATTAAAACATTCCGTATGCTGGACACAATCGTAGTGTTCGTGAGTGACAAAAAGGGATGCACTTATGCATCCCTTCAAGATATTATTGTTTCTCCATCAAGATTGCTTGTAGTTCACGGACGAGAAACTTTGGATTGTCTTGTTGAATGATATGTCCAGCCTTTGGTACCAAACGAAAAACAGATTGAGAAGACAATTCTTTCAGTTTTTCTTGTCCCTGTTGCCACGCTTGCTCGATCATCAGTTCCTGCTCTGCGCTCAGCCCAATTTCCTGTAGTTTCGATTTTTCAGTATGGGCAAAAATGTGTACCGGAATATCAAATTTTTGAGAGTTTAGAGACTCATTCATCTCATATAAATAATCGAGTTCTTCTTCTTTAGCGTAGAAAAACTTCTTACGATAGTCGACGTTCAACACTTCAGGTCGATATTCTTCCGGAATCCCCGTCAACACTTTATCTTGCATGAGACGAACCAATCCGCTCGCCTTCATCAGAGATAGTACCTCTTTTGATGGAGAACCGGTGCGTAATGGATTGACGTCAGCACTCTTGAAAATGGCGTCTGTTTGTTGCGAGAATGTCTCAGGACGAGCGTCGATTAAAACGAGCTGTTCCACACGTTCCGGATATTTTTCAGCGAACAATCGAGCATACATCCCTCCTAAAGAGTGTCCAACGAGAATGACAGGTCGGTCTACATCAAGTCGAATCAGAAGTTCATTGAGTTCGTTAACGATGTTTTCAGGAGTGCGTTTTGCCTTTGCTGCTCCGCTCCATCCGTACCCCGCACGATCATAGGTGATCACAGTGGCGTCATCATGGAGTTTACGCGTTACTTTATCCCAGCTAGAGCTCGTCATACCCGAACCGTTTTCAAATACGATGATGGGTCCATCTGGCAAACCTTCTTTATTAGCATGTAAGACGGTACCGTCTTGAAGTTCAATCTCATCTCCAGGTGCCTCGTGTGTCCACATATATCGCTGTTGTAGTAGGAATTCACCCGAAAACGCGAGCACCATGATAATTGAACCAAAAATCAACGTAATTTTAATAAAATGAAACATGCTAGACCTCCTAGTTTTTCAATCTTTTTACCTCCTAAGTATGATAAAAAAAAGTCACGTTTAATAATTGAATGGAGTCATGCAAAGGTAACGCTAAACATGTATCAGTAAGTGATGACTTCCTTATGACTAAAAAACGCTACACTTGAGGCGTAGGGAGGGAACATGCATGATCATCGACTATTTGACTAAATATGAAGAAGAAGTGGTTGACGTTTTCGAACACGCCTCGAAATTGAATCATTCTTTTCTAGGGCACGACTGGATCTGTAACGAGATTGATTTGTTAAGGGACGTGTATCTGCATGAAGCAGTCACGTATATATACGTAGAAAATTCTCGTGTTGTAGGATTTATCAGCGTCATCGAGGACGAGATTGGGGGACTGTTCGTGGCCCCTTCGTCACATCGGAAAGGGATTGGAACTCAATTGATTGAGTATGCGTCTTCGATTCATCCTATTCGACGTGTAGAGGTGTTTGAAAAGAATGTCCGAGCACGCTCTTTTTATGAAAAAGTGGGATTTCAAGAAGCAACATCACGTGTTCATCCGTCCGGCGAACGCCTGATTCAAATGTGTATACGATCAAATTGAAAATACCCGGCCAAGAGTCATCTCTTGGTCGGGTATTTTCAATTCACTTGAGGAGAGATAATGCCTAAGATGACGGTGTCTTCATATAAGTTATTGATTCGTTTATGTTGACGCAACTGCCCTTCTTTGAGAAGTCCGTTTTTTTCAAGCGAGCGAATCGAACCCAGATTGGACGCAATCGCCGATGCCCAAATCCTATGCAAATGCAGTTCGCTGAATCCATATTGAATCATGCGTTCGATCGCTTCAGTGGCATAACCTTTTCCCCAATATGCGGAACCAATCCAATAACCGAGCTCTCCACGATTGTTGGATTGATCAATTCTTAGCGTGATGGTACCAATCATGCTTTGATTATCACGATGTATGATTTTAAACGGGTATTCTTGTCCTGAACGAATCAATTCATCGTGCTGCCGAATCCATATTTCGGCATATTCTAGTTTGTACGGATAAGGAAGACCTAGTACTGATGTAACAGCCTCATCATTCGCCAATGCCGCAAACTCCAAACTATCCTCGATTGAAAAGGGCTCTAAACTTAATCTTGATGTACGAAGTTGAATCATGAAGGATTCCCTCCTCTCATTATGGTCGAAGACTGATTGTCTTTATATTGCTTCAAAGGAGGAGCAACATAGTCAGAGAGCCTTGTAATCAATTCTGAGATTGAGGCTTCCTTTGATAAAATCTGAAGAGCATCAGCGCTCATGAACTTTTTTTCAATCATATGAGTAAATAATTGTTCAATTAAATCAAAGTAACCGTTCGCATTCAATAAACCACAGGGTTTTTGTAACAATCCGATTTGATTCCACGTAAAGACCTCAAACAATTCTTCTAACGTCCCTGGACCACCTGGGAGTGCCACGAAGGCATCAGCCAACTCCATCATCGTCTCTTTTCGTTCATGCATCGTATCGACGACGATCAAGTCGGTCAAGCTGTCATGGGCAATTTCGCGTTCAAGTAGGACAGTTGGGATGACACCCGTCACTTCGCCCCCATGTAGCAGCACGGCATCAGCCAGCGCCCCCATAATACCTACCTTTCCCCCGCCATAAACGAGGCGGATATTCTGTTCGGCAAGGTATCGTCCTGTCTCTTCGGCGATTTGACGATAAAGTGGATCATTTCCGATACTTGAACCACAAAATATTGCAATCGATTGAATCATTGTATTACCTCCAAGTTAGGACATTTGGGAATTGAAAAGTTGATTTCGCGTACCAAAACGAAGGGCGTATTTTAACAGAATCCCGTTAATAAGGAGAAGCCCCCCAGCTAAGAACAAGAGAAACATTGAATCAATGAAGAAGATGCCGCTCAATTGTGCAATCATCAAGCCGATGACAGGAAGAATAATCAATCCACTCAAATTGTGTGCTTCTTGATATGTGCTGACACGAGTGGAAATGACCAGATTGATGAGAGCCGTAGTCGTCAATAGGATTGGGAGAACGAGAGCCATTAAAATCCACCATTGTGTTGAAGGGAATTGCACAGCAAAATCACGCGAAGTGATTAACATGTTGATGATGAGCGCGTTCATGCCGAAGCAAAAAATTGAAATTAAATATGCCGGGATGATAGAAATCAATAGTTTTGCGATGAACAAATCTCGTATCGAGATAGGTGAGAACAGTAGGCTTTCGAGTGTGTTCTGTTCTTTCTCACTTACAAAACTGTTCGAAGCAATCACTGAACAGGTGATTACAGGAACGAGTAAGAACAGTGTCACGAGCGGGTAGTTCAAGAAGAGATACAGAAGTTGTTCGTTTATGGATAACTGTTGTACCTCTGAGTTAGCAATCGATGTCAAGAAACGATCGAGTAAGTTCAAGATTTCTGGATCTTGAAGCACGGATGCATTGAGTATTGTAATCAACCACGTGACACCGCTTGGAATGATTAGGCCAATCAATAACGGGACGATGATCAGCGTGACGAGCAATATCTTCTTTCGGAAGATTTGCTTGCTATCTTTTTGGATGACGGCAAAAATCGATGCAGTGTTCATAAAGAATCCTCCCGTAGTTTAAAGTAGATATCTTCTAAGTCATTGCCAACGATTCGACATTCGGTCACCGTATAGCCGAATGCAATCAATTCTTTGAGGAATGGCGTGATGAACTGCTCATTTTCAAAAGTGATTTGAATGACTTCTTCGTCAATTTGTTTCCCTGTGAATCCTAAAAGCGACTGGTCCTTTTGCAGTGTAGCGTTCGTTCGAATTTGGACGGTGATGGATGACTGATGTCGACGTCGTAAATCAGATAGCGTCCCTTGTTCAATCAATACACCTTGTTCAATAAACAGGTACGTGTCACATACATTTTCAAGTTGATATAAAAGGTGAGAAGTGATGATGACGGTCGTCCCTTGTGTCTGATTCACAAGCCGGATCATATCAAGTACCTGTCGAATCCCATCAGGATCTAGCCCATTCGTCGGCTCGTCTAAAAATAGGATTTCAGGGTGATGAAGCATTGCTTTGGCAAGTGCCAATCTTTTTTTCATTCCCGTACTGAAGGTATGGACGAGTGTGTCACTGACGTGTTCTAAGTCAAACTGACGAAGTAGTTCGTGGGCGCGTTCTTTCTCTTTGACGCCGTAGAGGGAAGCATAAAACTGTAGGTTTTCAAGCGCGGTCATGTCGGGATAAAGGCCAGCGCTTTCAGTGACGACTCCTGCTTTCGTCCGTAAAGTATCGATACTCTCACCATGATAATGGACGGTGCCACTAGAGGGGGTAATCACCCCGTTCATAATGCGTATCAATGTTGTTTTACCGGCACCGTTCGGTCCGATCAAGCCAATGATTTTCCCGCTTGGGATTTCAAAAGTCATATCGGTCAAGACTTGACGGTGCTCATATGTTTTTGAAACGTTTTGTAACGTCAGCATGGGTCATTCTCCTTTTTGTTTTTTCTAAAGAGGTAGCTCAAAACTATAATAACGATGAATAACACAGCCAGGAAATAACTGCTCAACAGCAATTCTCCAGTCGGGAATGCATAGACTTGATTTCGTTGCAGTGTGATCAACATGAGAGCATGTTGATGTCCCGAGGTGGAATCGTAAGAGACGAGAAATGTGCTGATTGTTAATAATGAATAGTTAAGGCCGAGCCCACCCCAAAGGTTGGATGTATGAAAACGGACCATTAACAACAACGTACCGAGCAACGTATACGTTAATACATAAAAGATAGCAGATATGGAATATCCAAATAAAATGGTGCTTAATCCCGCATGGAATATGATGTACGAAATCAGAGATAGACTGAATGTTTGGTTTCTTCCATATCCAAAATCCTTGGCACGTAGGATGAGGATATGTCGAAAGAAATATTCTTCGAGCGCGGCAACGATTCCTAGTACAGGGAAGTACTTCAAGAAATAAGTGATGGAGGCCTGCCCGGGACTCAGATGAACAATTTCAAAGTAGGTGAGGACGACCATCAACGTACTAAATATGGAGAGACCGATGAACCAGCCCAGGAAGAAGTACTTTAATCCTGTCGGATGAGTTGTGGTGTCAGAATCAGTAATCAATGGTTCAGTCGCCCTTCCCAAAAATAATGCATATAGGGTAAGGATCATATAGTTACTGATGACGAATACATCAACCAGCCCAAAAAAATGTACGAGTTGGTTTATACCAAGTATAAAAAGTAAGGGAAGTAAATACAGCATAGGAGGCTTCATGCGTTTCATCGTCATTGGTTACACCTCCCTGCGTGTATTAACAGCGTCGTAGCCGCATGAAAATCTCATCATCGTCCTGATCCGTCATCACAAAGCCTAATTTTTCATATACATGAAGAGCCCGTTTATTGAACCGATATACAGTTAACGTTAGTTCTTGAATGGGCGAGTGAGTAAAGAGTGTCGCGATTCCTAAATCGAGTGCCTCTTGGCCAAGACCGGACCCACGGCCAGAATGAGCGATGGCAATCCTTACGTTCATGGAGGCACGTTGTTCATCCAACTCATTAAAAACGAGCTCTCCAATCAGTTGATTCGTTTGAGCATCGATGATTGCATAGTCTAGACGTGTGGAGCAGGTTTCATTCCTTTTATACCAAGCGAACACTTTGTTCCACTCGTCAACCGAGTCCGTGCATGTATAGTGTAGAACTTCCGAATCGGTCAAAAGATGTTTAATCGCTTTCTGATCGCCAGGAATTGAGAAAGAGCGAAGTATAATTCGCTCGCCCTCTACAATTCTTTTTAAATGTAGCAAGTCCATCCTAATTCTCCTTTTAAATATCTGCTGTCTTCACTTTTTTAAGAGTTAAATAAAGACAAGCGAGCCCGATAAGCGCCAAAACCGATAGTGAGATCATACTTGTCCCGAGTGGTGTCGATAAAGAGAGTACAATGGCTGCAGCCGTGACGAACGTTGCTGCCGTCGAATACTGTCTCATCCCAAAGTACATTGGAATCAATGATACGAGGCTCAATAGAAGAGCATCGATCAGAATCATGCCAAATGCTTGTAGAATGACAGAGAAGTCAAACGGCGTACTGACAAAGTGAACGATTGGGTTTAAGCCGACTACGCTTACTAAAAGGAAAACCATCGAGAACAGTAGTGTGAAAAAGGTAAACACGATAATCATGAGCGATTTCCGTAACATAATCGATTGTCTTGAGATTGGATACGTGAACATAAGCGAAATTGTCTTATGACGAAACTCATCGATCACCAATCGAGAGAGTAAAATAGCCGAGAAAATCAATCCCAAGGGGCGGATAAAGGATGTTGCAGCCATTAAAACGGTTTGATAGTTCGGGAATGCTTCTTGATTTTCTAAATGACGGACCGCAAACACGAGCGCGACCAAAAGTAACAGACAGACAATGTTTGCAATCAACAGTCCACCCATCAAGTTTTTCAGTCGATGTTTTTTCATTTCCAAGCCGATAAATTGCATCATCGAATGATTCCTCCTTCCATTTTTTCAATGAAGTAATCTTCTAAGGAATGACGTTTATTCACAACTTCGATAATATCGATTCCGTTTAAAATCAAAGTTTTCGTAAGAAGCTGTTGATTGAGATTCGAGTCGTTGATTTGGAGTTTTGTTGAATCGAGCACGGTGATGTTCACTAGACTGAATTTTTCCTGAAGCAATTTTGAAGCTTGATACGCGTTCGATACATGGAAGATTGTTGATGCACCAGATGAACGTAACTCTTCAATGGTGACTTCTTCAATCAGTTTTCCGTTTTGAATGATTCCGACCGTGTCGGCGACATGCTCAATCTCACCTAAAATATGACTTGAGATAAAGAGTGTCATTCCAAACTCTTCTTGTAGAAACTTAAAGATTCTTCGCATTTCTTTGATTGCTACTGGATCTAATCCATTAATCGGTTCATCTAAGATCAATAGTTTCGGACGGGTGACGATTGCCCGAGCTAGACCGAGACGTTGTTTCATCCCGAGTGAATACGATTGGACTGGTTTGTCGCCGACCTGGGCTAATCCGACGAGCTCTAATGCGCTCGGAATGAAGGATGTTTGTTTGTATCCCATGTAGGCGCAGTGTAACTCGAGTGTCTCTTTGGCGCTGAGGTGTCCATACAAAATCGGATACTCGATGATGGACCCGACGTTCCGCAACAGTTCAAATGAGTCTGCTTTTAAGGGTTCTCCGAACAACTCGACTTCACCCGAAGTGGGATAGACTAAGTTGGTCATCATTTTCATCAGTGTCGTTTTTCCCGCTCCGTTAGGACCTAAAAATCCATAGATTTCTCCGGCTTGAATGGACAAGTTGACGTGATCGACAGACATGTGGTCGCCGAATTTTTTTGTAATGTTTTTGGTTCGTAATATGGTGTTCAATGAAGTAACCTCCTTTTTGATGTCTTCACTATACAAACTGTCAGTAACATACAAAGAGTACATTCGGTCACCATGAAGTAATCTTATCGATTTTAAGATTTTAAGATTTTGATTTAAGATTTTGAGAGGTGTTCGTGTAAGAGGACCCATTTCTTCGTTAAATCATTCTTCCTATAAATATTTGTGGCTTTCCCTTGTCCTTCGATCAGTTGCCCATTTTGTATTCCTTTGAAATGATAGGTATAGATAACTAACAATACAGTCTCGTTTGTATCGACGTATGTATATTGAACATCCCTGACCGAGTAATCTTCATCTTGGATGGCTTTCCAATTTGAAGTGAAATAGGCTTTGATTTCATCCATCTGATCACGGAGTTGACCGTTGAAGATATGGCTGAAGGAAGAGTCCAGGTGGGGGAGTACCTTTTCAAATTCATGTGTGTTCGTGGCAGCTATGTATTGATTTAAAGATGTTAGCGGCATGACGATGTTCTCCTTTTTGAATCGAGTATGGGTTATGACTTTCTCATGACTTTCGTTAATGAATGTCCCCTACTTTTATTCGTTACGATTGATGTAGCGATTAAATCATAAGGAGGGAACCAGATGCGTACGCAGACATCAGCCAAAAAAGGACTAGAGCAAGTGATTCGTATGATGGGGGTAATATTTTTCAGCTTGATTGTTGTGTTAGGACCAATGGTTGGATTAGTTGGTTTATGGCTAGGCGTCTTGATTGCAGTCCTTGCATTCATAGCGTCGCCAGTTTTGGCCATGATTCAGCTTTCTATGGGATATCCTAGCCATTTTTCTGATATAGAGACGCTCGTCATCGCTTCGATGTTATGTGCGCTCGGATTGGCTATATTGCCAGTCACTATCAAAGCCACAAAACTGATTCGAATCATTATCTCTGGCTACGTGACGCTTTGTAAACGAGTCATCGAGTGACAGCATGACAGCAGTTCAGGCTCACATACTGTCTTTCGTAGCTTAATAGTGTAGGCGCTTTCGATTCTATCGATTAAAATAAGAGTAAGTCGAACAAGTCATATGTGGTAGTGTATGAGAGTCATCAAAGAGTCATTTTGTGAGGTGTTGATTACCGTGAAGGCACAAATGAAATGGTATTGGGTAGATTGGTTTATTCTGGGCTTGAGAACGGTAAACTTTATGATTGTGATTCTGAACCTTTGGCAGATGGTTGATCAGTCTCCATATACCACAATCCTATTCGGAGCGTTATTGGCTTATTCAGTTCCCCAGATTTTTTATCTTCCTAGCTTCATCAAACCGTACCTGTTTTTAATGTTAGAGGTGCTCTTGAGCACAACTTTGGTCATCTCACTACTTCAGGTCAACGTCGATTCTATCGCCTATATCACGATCCCGATTTTCGTCATCACATACGTTGCGATTCGAGTCAGAAGTTATGGTCTGTTGACCTTTTTGATTTCGGTGATGATTCTAGCACTTGTGGCACTAGGCGAGATTCGCAGTGAAGCGCTCTTAGGTGTTATCTTGAACAATGTGGTCTTCATTGGATTTGGAGTATCTTTCGCGTTGTTCATCAACCAGCGCGAGACAATCAATGCTGTGGTCACTACATTAGAACGTACGAATCACGAGTTGAGGAACTACACGGAAGAAATTGAGCGCCTTACTGTTTTGGAAGAACGAAATCGAATTTCAAAAGAACTACATGACGTAGTCGGTCATTCTATCACGGCCACGACGATTGGGATGGAGGCAGTGGCTACCACTATGAAAAAAAATCCAGATCTAGCTGCGAATCATTTACAGAATCTGATTACACATAGTAGAGGAGCACTAAACGAATTTCGAGGCGTAGTCCACCAAATGAATACGGATGAGTTGAATAAATCGTTGGACGTTTTGTTGCATGGAATTATTGAACGATTCCATATCCAAACATCCGTGCGAGTTGATCATCAGTTCAACTTGAACCAGTCGCACTATACACATCAAGAAAAAATTGTGTTCATGCGCTGTCTGCAAGAAGCTTTAACAAATGCTGTTCGCCATGGTCAGGCCACAACGATTTCTGTTGAACTACATGACGATAACATGGTACTTGAACTAATCATCAAGGATAACGGTCGAGGTATTCACGGCTCAGATGAGGGGTTCGGATTAAAAACGATGCGTCAGCGAATGAATAGTATTAACGGGACGCTTGAAATCAATCCAATCACTCGAGGCGGGACACAAGTCATTTGCCGATTGGATACGCAAGGAGGGGGATAACATGGAAGAAATCAAGCTAATGATTGTAGACGATCAAGAACTCATTCGCTCTAGCCTTTCAATGGTATTGGCAACCGATGACGAGATCACAGTTGTCGGAACCGCACAAAACGGGAAAGAGGCCATTGATGTCGCACGTCTCACTCAACCAGATGTTATTTTAATGGATATCAATATGCCAGTGATGAATGGGATTGATGCTACCAAATATATTTTGAGTCATGAGATGGCACATAACATCATCATTTTGACGACATTCCAAGAGATGGAATATGTGCTCGAGGCCCTACAGGTCGGTGCGTCAGGCTATCTGTTAAAAGCAATTGATACTAAGGATTTGATTGCTGGAATCAAGTTGGTACACCGTGGCGGTACGTTAATCAATCATGACGTTGCAAAAATTTTGTTCACTGAACATTTAAGTGGTGAGTTAAATGGTGTCTCAAAAGGGATGGTTCGTTATCAACTCAGTCAACGAGAGCAAGAGGTACTCAAGTGCTTGGCTCAAGGACTTACCAATCAAGACATCTCGGAGAAATTGTTCTTATCGATTGGTACCGTTAAAAACTACGTGTCTAGACTTTATGATAAATTAGACGTTGCGAACCGGATCGAAGCGATTCAAAAAGCAAGTCGTGAAAAACTGCTGTAGAAAAATGAGCATGGAAACTCAGGGTTTGAGTCTCCATGCTCATTTTTCTTTACTCTCAAAGAAGAAGCGAAGGAGGTCTTCTTTGTTTACTAATTTCAATAAACAATCGATTTCTTTTAAGCTCAATTGTTCTTGCGTACGGAGTAGTGCACATAGTCGAATCCAGTTTTCTAATTCACTTAACCGAATGATCGATTTAGATGTGTAAATGGTGTAGTAGAGACGACAAATTCGGACGCGTGTTTCATCAGTCAGTAAGTCATCGCCAGCGGTCCGCATCAGGAGTAGCGTACGTGCGACATCTGCAATTGGGGGGCCGCTGGTTGCATCATTCCAATCAATGACAACCAAGTCGTTCGTGGAGGTTTTTAAAATGTTTTGGGGGTGAAAATCTCCGTGAAGTAAATGGGATGAAGAGCTTGGATGACTGATGACTTGGCTGAACAAGTCTTCTCCTTGTTGCTTCATGTCTGCAGGTAACATACCGAGCTTATCTTGTATCACCTCGTAAAGCGAAGGTACGCTCTTCACAGTTTGACGATGAACTGTCAATTGTAATTCAGCCAATTGAGCGATGAAGGATTCAGAAGAGGTGACCGTGAAATCATGAAGAAAATCTGTTCCCTGTATAAACTCCATTTCGATATACCGTTCTGAATCTGAACAAAATAGAGTATAGATTTTTGGTGTTTTGACATCTATGGCCTCGATCGATTTACCAATCAGGTATTCTTTCATAATCATTTCGATTGGTACGTGGGTCTTGAATACTTTACGAATCCGCTCATTAGAGACGGCATACAATTCAGCAGTATTGCCTTCTCCTACTTTATTCAGCTTCATGGCATACATCTCCCTTCTCTTTGTTCCCAGTATAAATGATTGAATCATGAAACAGGTTGTACTCGAGAAATAGGTGACAAACCAATGACTTATGTACAAAGACGAGTGACCATCAGATGACATACAATAAATCCATTCGAAAAACTAAGGAGGCGTTATTGATGTGGGAGAAATACGAGTGGACGAATAAACCGAAGCAAGTTGTCATTGAAAAAAATCAACTTTATTTTAAAACGGAGCGAGATACTGATTTCTGGAGAAACACACACTATCACTTCAATCGCATGAACGGTCATGCTTTTTTAAGGGAAGTTGAGGCTCAGGCATTCACATGTCGACTTAAAATTCGTATGGAGCCCAAACACAAGTATGATCAGGCTGGGATTTATCTGTGCCGCGATGATGATCATTGGTTAAAGACATCAGTCGAATTTATACCTGATGGTCCATCTCATTTAGGGGCTGTGGTCACGAGCTACGGATACTCAGATTGGTCCACCAGAGACTTTTCAAATCAAGACGTGCGAGATATCTTAGAATTTGAAATCGAGTACGACCAGGGCGACGTCCAAGTCTTCTTTTTACATCGGGATGGGACGAAAGAACAGTTACGAATCGCTCACTTGCACCGAAACACAGCAACGGAAACTGTTAAAATTGGACCGTACGCATGCAGCCCGAACCTTGATCAGTCAGGTTGTCCCGTTGAAGTTCTTGAATTCGAAGTGAGTATAAGATGATCACGTCGGACGATCTAGAATTAATGGAGGCAGCAAAGCATATTATTAAAGAACGTTACGTGGACGGAAAACATCATATTGGAGCTGCCATCAGGTTGATGAACGGTGAGATTGTTTCTGCGGTCCATTTAGAAGCTTATATTGGCAGAGTCTCTGTTTGTGCTGAAGCAATCGCCATCGGAATAGTGAAGTCTCATCATACGTCGGCAATCGATACCATCGTCGCCGTCCGTCATCCGGCGGAGGACGAGTCAAATCAAATCATACGTGTAGTTAGTCCGTGCGGGATTTGTCGCGAATTAATATCGGACTTCGCCCCGGCTTGTAATGTGTTATTGGAGGACGAAGGAGTCATCCGAAAAGTTCCTGTTCGAACACTTTTACCGTTAAAATATCACCGAGAATAAGAAGCAAGAATCTGTTCCAAGGACGGGACAGATTCTTTTTTTGTTAAAAAGTCATTCACGATCATGACTTTGTTTATATATATGGCGTTACTTTTTGTTCTTATGATGAAAAAGAAGACACAATCCGACACGACGTTGAAAAGCGCCTGTTGAGTCTTCTCATACAGTGATGGGTAGGTAGAATTTTCGAAAGAGAAGGTGTGACAATTGAAAAAAACACGAAAGAAACTGATGCTCGTTTATGTAGTTCTCATTGCACTTGTTTTAGGCGTCAATCACATAATGATGTCTCCAGTACCCGTGCCCCAAGAACAAGGTTCGAGTGCTGAATTCATCGCCGACAATGCGATTGCACATATTCGGCAAATCGCAGAAAAACCTCGGCCGGTAGGATCAGCCTATCTAGGTGAAGTAAGAGACTATATAAAATCTCATATCGATGAGCAGGGGCTTGATGTAAAAGAAGAAGTGCACTCACTATATTCTGATCGAGAAGGGAAACAGGTGAAAATCCACAACCTCACCACCCGCATCAAGGGAACGGATAGCACTGGAGATATCATTGTCATGGCCCATTATGATTCATACAAAGAATCACCTGGGGCAAACGATAATGGGGCCAATGTTTCCATTATGTTAGAGATGATCGAGTTGTTGCAGAAATCAGAACCCTTAAAAAATGATATCGTCTTCTTTTTCACAGATGGTGAAGAACTTGGGGGGCTCGGTTCGAAAGAATTCGTAAAACAAAACGTTCTCGATAACGTGGAACTTGTCATCAACCTCGAGGCACGAGGGTCGAAAGGGAAATCCCTCTTATTTGAGACGAGCCCAGGGAATGCGGGTTTGATGAAGGAATTTTTAGAAGCCACGAGCAAGCCGTACGCCTACTCGTTTGCAAATGATTTTACTGAGTTGATGGCTCTTTTCGGGACGTATACGGACTATACACCGTTCAAAGAAAAAGGCGTTGCAGGACTGAATCTCGCCTATTTGGGGGGTTCTGAAGTATATGACAATAAACATGACACGATTGAAAGTTTGACTCCTTCTTCCATCCAACATAATGGATTTTATGGGATGGAGCTCGTGAATCACTTTGGAAATCTTAATTTGGATAGAGTCTCTGAGAACGATGGAAATGCGAACTACTTTAACTTGTTTGGCTATCATGTCGTTCAATATTCACAAGATTTGGACGTGTGGATTAGTTTGTTAGCCATCTTGTCGGGACTATTCGCTCTTCGGGTGTCGACACGCAGGAATCATTCGACGATTCGGAAAAGTCTTGTATGGCCGCTGACAATTTTAAGTGCCATGCTAGCTATCGTCGTTGTCGTTTCTACACTAGTCTTGATCATTGCTCAAATTCAACTCGGAAATCCCTTGTTCGCCGTACTCGGAGGCATATTGGCAGTCATGGTGCTTGTGACGATTGGTTGGTTCCTTGTTAAGAATGATAAATGGAAACGATATATGCAACGAATGAAAGCAATGACGATGTGGGATGTCGTCAACGGCAGTCTCATATTGCTGGCTTTGTTCACGGTGGTTTCGCTATTCATAACGAACATGAATTATTTGTTTGCATGGCCACTGCTACTCAGTTCGATGTGCATCGTCATCTACGTGACATCCCGACCCCAATCTGTCTTTGGTTTCATCTGGTCACTTACAATTTCTATACCGATTACGTTGCTACTGTTCGGTTTCTTTTCATTCATGGTGTATTTGCCGGGCTTACTGAGCTATCCAATCATTTTCTTAGGAGCGTTAATCTATGCACCAACGTTATGGCCAAGTTTTATGTTGCGTCACTCTGAAGAAATTCATTAATTTTTGACACGATGTGCTGAGAGCGTCTAAATAAGACGGTTCAGCACATTTTTACATAAAAATTAATTATGACTTTCTAGTGACTTAAGGGACTAATCTTAGTGATAGGAGGACCGGTATAGTGAGAGTAAGAAAAGATTAAATATAGGAGGCCATCATGAAAAAAGTAAGACTTTCAATTTTGTTTGGGATATTAAGTGCCCTTGGGATTTATTTTATTGCTGAGTCGACATTGAGTAATCTATTGCCAGAAAACACAGATCTCACGTTACCGACCGTATTGCTCACCGGACAGACGTTCTTAATGGTGACCATTTTATCAATCCTTGGTTTGAATATGTTGCCAAAGACAGGACTTCGCTTGTATCAGGCATCATCTAATGGCACTGTCTGGATCAAAGCAGCACTTGCCGGAGTCGGAGTTGGTTTTTTCATTCAAGCGTTAGATGCCCTTTATTTTGCTGATCGATTGGAGGCAATGAATGGATATCAGCCAGAATCTTCGCTGTCTGCAATGCTTGGTGGGGTTCTGTACGGTGGTGTAGGGGAAGAAGTTCTCATTCGTTTATTTTTGATGACACTGATTGTTTGGATGGTTACCAAACTAAAACGTGGTGCGGCCCCATCCAATATGGTGTATATCGTAGCCATTCTCATTTCAAGCTTAGTTTTTGCAATCGGTCATCTACCAGCCAACTTGAACTTCTTCGGTGAATTATCGACGATGGTTGTCTTCCGGGCACTCTTGTTGAATGGAGTGGGCGGCATCCTGTTTGGATGGCTGTATTGGAAGCACGGGTTGGTGTTAGCTATATTTGCTCATATGATTGCTCACATCAGTATGCACCTCATCTTCATTCCGATTTTATTCTGATTAAAAGGATGATTCACATGCAAATTCAGGAACCCTTGATTCAACATTTCTCTCAATTGACCAAATTATATGAGGAGTACCTCATGTTCTATAATATACGGAAACCTGAGAAAGAGATTTCGAGTTTTATTCAAGCACGAATTTTACGTAGGGAGTCACTGGTTTGGATTTGCATCGATGATCAAAATGATGAAGTATTAGGATTTGTAAATGTATATCCACATTTCTCTACATTAACTTTAGGTTCTGTTTGGATACTGAATGACCTTTTTGTAAAGGAGAGCGGTAGAGGAAAAGGAATTGGTAAGGCACTGATTTTAAAAGTTCTAGAAGAAGCGACTAAGCAAGAAATTAGATCAGTTCACTTAGAAACCCATCATGAAAACCATGCAGCTCAAAAGTTATATCATAGCTTGAACTTTAAGTTGAACCGGCATTTTCTTCATTATGATTATTCAGTATAGAAGGCATTTTACATTAGTTTTCTGAATGATCATAGTATAGGTTCAATGACTAATCAATAATTCAGATTGATAATAATTTATTTTTGCGCATAGAGTTTGCATCGTAAATCAGCATTCAAATTTTAAACTGAATCTGCCGAATGAATTGTTTTAATTAAATGCCTATGTTTTTAAAGCTAATATAATTTGACTTCGGTCTTGGTCCGAAGTCATTTTTTTCAATACTTATGTTCATTATCAAAATAATCCATCTCAAGTATGGAGTATTGAATGGAAATAAACTGCAAATATTTTGGGATGAGTGTCAATACGTTCTTTCAGAAGTTTTATTTCAAAGAAATTGATTCAATTTTGATTTGAAGATGTTACATTTCCACTAAAAAATATATTTTTTCGTTTGTCACAAATCCGCCATATGTAAACGATTACGATGTGAACACTCTGTCAATTCATGCAAGACAGGATTGCCAACAGAGACTGTACAGTTTATATTGTTAATGATTTCACATATTAGAACTGATACTTTCCTATTTAATTATTCAGAAAGAAGGGTTTGTGACATGGCATCAATGGAAATCCATGCACTCGAATCATTACGGAAAAAAGCACAGGCTTCCTCGCAAATGATTCATTATCGTCCAATGGAATACTTTTTACGGGCGATGTTAGCCGGGATCTTTATCGGCTTTGCTTCAATCTTCACGTTGAAAGTCGTCAACGGTATGTATTTAGCGGAATCTCCGTTCACGACACTCATCGGGGGCTTCTCGTTCGGGATCGCGCTCGTCATGATTATCTATGGGGGAGCGGAGTTGTTCACGGGGAATACGATGTATTTCACAACGTCGACGCTTCGCGGTTATACGACGCTTAGTGACACGATGCTCGTCTGGTTGCTTTGCTTCGTCGGGAACGCACTCGGGGGAATCCTATTCGCGTTACTACTTGCACCGACTGGCGTCATCCAAGAACTCGGGATGAACAACTGGTTGTTCTCCGTTGTTGAAAGTAAAATGCACCATACGACGGTCGAAATTTTCTTCCGCGCCATCTTCTGTAACTGGATGGTCTGTCTCGCTATTTTCTTACCGAAACAAATGAAAAATGAGTTCGCTCAAATCTTCTCGATGATCTTCCTTGTCGCGGTCTTCTTCGCTTCAGGATTCGACCACGTCATCGCCAACTTCGTCTTGTTCGCCTTGACGCTCGTCGTCCCACACCCTGAGACGATCAGCATGGCAGGTGCGATTCATAACTTGATTCCTGCGACGTTCGGTAACATCATCGGTGGAGCGCTCTTCATGGGAGCCATCTATACGTGGTTGAACTCGAAAGGTCTCCGTGAAGCACAAGAATTAGAAGAAGAAGTCGAATTAAAAGTTGTCAAAGCTGTTAAATAAATGATGTTTGTCACATATAACGTAGAGCCTTGTCTTACCGAAGACGAGGCTCTTTTTTATCGTATGACCACACGTAAACTGTCACAATATCGACTCGTGACCATCGAGAAAAACACATGCCATAATCTATATATAGGATTCTTAAAACGAATATGAATGTTTTGAATCCATATATAGTGAGGTGATGGGTTTTGAAATTACTGCAGTTGTATGAGGACGTCTGTGTCTTACCAGACCAAGACTTGGTACAAGAGAATGCGAACGTGGACGGCAAATCCCCGCTCGGGAAACTAGCACGACTCTCTTCGGAAGTGTCGAAAGAATTATCGCAGACGTATTTGATGTCGGAGCGATCAAAACAGGCCGTCACTGATAACTATTTATATGTGCACGACGCCGACTATTACATCACTGGCTCGACGACATGTTGTCAAATTCCACTCGGTCAATTATTAAAAGATGGATTCCATACGGGGCATGGAACAATCAGGTCACCAAAGGACATTCGCTCCGCCATGGCACTCGCATCGATCATCCTTCAAGCGAATCAAAATATGCAACACGGGGGGCAGGCGTTCCCGATGTTTGACGTCGACTTGGCACCGTACGTCGAGAAGACATATGAGCGTCAACTGAGCCGACTTCAATCATTACCCGTTGACTGGGACGATGCGCAATTGGAGACACTCGCGGAAGAAGAGACGATCTCGGCGACGTATCAGGCGTGTGAGGCGTTCATTCACAATGCGAACTCGATGCACTCACGAGGTGGCGGTCAAGTCCCGTTCGTCTCGATCAATTACGGGACGGACACATCAAAGTGGGGACGTATCCTCATTCGAGAGCTACTTCGTGCCACGGAACGTGGGTTAGGGAACGGGGAGACTCCGATTTTTCCGATTCAAATCTTTAAAGTGAAGGAAGGAATCAACTTTCGTGAGGACGATCCGAACGTCGATCTTTTCCGTGAAGCGTGTCGGGTCACAGGAAAACGGCTATTTCCGAATTTTTCCTTCATCGATGCCCCGTTCAATGCCGCTTACTATGATGGGACGCATGCATCTGAAGTGGCATATATGGGTTGCCGCACTCGGGTCATGGGAAACCGACACGGAGAAGAGACGTCGATCGGTCGTGGCAATCTTTCCTTTTCCACACTCAACTTGGTGAAGATGGCACTTGTCTCGGAGTCGATCTCGGATTTTTACAGCATTCTCAACCGATATGTCGACATCGGGATCGAACAGTTGGTCGAGCGTTTCGAATATCAATGTACGCGTCGCGCTGAAGAATTTCGTTTCCTCTACACACAAGGTGTCTGGCGTGGAAGTGAGCAGTTACATATTCATGATGAAGTCCGAGACGTATTGAAACAAGGAACGCTTTCACTCGGTTTCATCGGACTCGCTGAAACGTTGAAGGTGTTGACGGGAGGTACACATGCTGAGTCGCGTGAAGCGGAGCGACTCGGTCTTGACATCGTCACGCATTTGGCCAATCGCATGCGTGCGGCAGCCGAAACGTACGACTTGAACTTTTCGTTGCTCGCGACACCGGCAGAAGGATTGTCAGGTAAATTTGTGACGCGAGACCAGGAAACGTTTGGGATGATTGAAGGTGTCACTAATCGTGCCTTTTATACAAATTCATTCCACGTGCCGGTCTATCAGTCTGTATCAATTCGTGAGAAAATCCGAATCGAGGCACCGTATCACGCATTGTGTGACGCGGGACATATTTCATATGTCGAAGTCGATGGGTCACTTGCCCACAATGCGGAAGCGGTGGAATCGATTGTCCGCTTGATGCGACAGCATGATATCGGCTACGGTTCCATCAATCATCCGGTCGATCGTTGCGGAAATTGTGGGTTAGAAGGACTGATTGACGATGCCTGTCCGACGTGTGGCGAGGATACAAACATTGAACGAATCCGCCGCATCACCGGTTATTTGGTCGGGACGATGGACCGTTGGAATACGGCGAAGCGAGAAGAAGAGCGGGCGAGGGTGAAACACGATGCGCATTCTATCCGTCGTTGAAGAATCCGTCGTTGACGGACCGGGGATTCGGACGGTCATCTTTACTGCTGGCTGTCCGCATCACTGTAAAGGGTGTCACAATCCTTCCTCGTGGAATCCAACCGGGGGTGAGGATGTCGAAGTAGAGGAACTTGTTCAGCGCGTCAAGCTCAGTGGTTGGGACGGGGTGACCATTTCTGGAGGCGAACCGTTTCTTCAATCGTCAGCGTTAGCAAAACTCGTCACGGCATGTAAGTCGCTCGGTAAAAATGTGTGGGTGTATACGGGTTATACGCTCGAACAGTTGGAAGCGAAGCACGACGAAGCGATTCAAACCGTATTGGACTACGCCGATGTGCTCGTCGACGGTCGTTACGAGCAGTCGCTACGAGATATGGGACTTCGTTTTCGAGGATCGAGTAATCAACGGATCATCTTTTTGAATAAAGTATAATCGAGGCAGAGATGTCTCGATTTTTTGTATAATGATGAAAAAGGGGGAGTTTTAATGAAATGGTGTAGTTTTGAGATGCAGGAAGAGCAACGAGTGGGGATTGTCAAAGGCGATTTCGTTTTTGATGTCAGCAATCAAGTACATACGACAAATTTATTAGAAGTGATCGCGCGTGAGTTCGAACCAGATATCGATTTGGACGTGGCGCCCTCATACCGAATGACGGATGTGAAACTACTCGCCCCGTACCTTCCATTGAAAAACGTGATTTGTATCGGCAAGAACTACGAAGAACACGTGAAAGAGATGGATACAGCAGGAGCAGGGAAACTCGTCATCTTCACGAAAGCACCGACCTCGGTCGTTGGTCCGGAAGCGGTCATTGAGCGTCATCCTGAATTGACGGACAAACTTGACTATGAAGGTGAGCTCGCCGTCATCATCGGCAAGTCTGGACGAGACATCGAAGCGGTCGAGGAGCACATTTTCGGTTACACCATTCTAAACGATGTGACGGCTCGAGACGTGCAAAAAGAACATGTCCAATTCTTCCGTGGCAAGTCGTTCGATACGTTTTGTCCGATGGGACCGTTCGTCGTCACACCGGACGAGCTCCAGTTCCCTCTCCAAATCAAAACAAGTGTCAATGGGGAGACGCGTCAAGATGGGACGACAGCCGATATGATTCGTCCGATTGATGAACTCATTCGTACACTGTCGAAAGGCATGACGCTCGAAGCGGGCGACGTCATCGCGACGGGTACACCAGCCGGAGTTGGGCACGGGATGACGCCACCGACGTATCTACAAACGGGAGACACGGTCGAAGTGACGATTGAAGGTCTCGGTACGTTAAGAAATGTGATTGTCTGAATGAAATGACGTAAAATGTGAAGAATCTTGTAATTCATTTATCATTTTATAAATGAGTGTTCCTCTTCGTTATAGTAAGGGTAGAAGATAACACAGAGGAGATGAATCATTATGGATCGTCACGATCAATCAAATGAACACGATCAATTACATGAATCAGAGCAACAAAAAGATTGGTTAGATACAGAACTCGGTTCATCCAACCGAGAAGAGACAAAAGTACGAACACAATCAAAACCGTCATTCGTCAGCCGTATGTTCCCGGGACTTGTCGGTGGAGTCATCGGAGCGTTGTTGACGGGCGCAATCGCATATCCGTTCATCGACCAACCCGCGACGAGTGTGAGTGACACGAACGTGACCTCGCAAGGGACTCCGGTCCAAACGTCATCGAACGTATCCGATTCTTCGGTCACAAATGCCGTCGCGACCGCTCAACCGGCCGTCGTGACTGTAAACAACTTCGCCCAAAGCGGATTCTCGAGTGAAGCGGTCGAGGCTGGAGTCGGATCGGGCGTCATCTATAAAAAAGAAGGCGACTCAGCATATATCGCGACGAACCATCATGTCGTCAACGGGGCTGATAAATTGACGGTCACTTTCAATGACGGGACGACTGCGGAAGCGACACTCATGGGAAGTGACGCGACGTATGACTTGGCCGTCTTAAAAGTAGACGCTGATAAGGTACCGGCCGTTATTTCAATCGGGAAATCAAGTGAGTTGAAACCGGGACAAACGGTCATCGCCATCGGGAATCCACTCGGACAATTCGAGAACTCCGTGACGCGCGGTGTCGTCTCGTCGACGTCTCGTCTCGTACCGGTCGATACAGATGAGAACGGACAGGCCGACTTCAACGCCGAGGTCATTCAAACGGATGCGGCCATCAACCCAGGTAACTCAGGTGGTGCGTTAATCAATGAAGAAGGACAACTCGTCGGGATCAACTCGATGAAAATTGCGACAGCAGAAGTTGAAGGGGTCGGATTCTCAATCCCGGTCGACATCGCGTTGCCGCTCATCAATCAAATTGAACAGACGGGAGAAGTGAATCATCCGTCACTCGGCGTCTCACTTCGTGACGTATCAGAGTTCCCTCCAGGTTACTTGACGGAACAAATCAACTTACCTGAATCGGTGACTGCCGGAACGATCATCGTGGAAGTGCAACAAAATAGTTCAGCTGCGAAAGCGGGTCTTGAGGCACGTGACGTCATCGTAAAAATCAATGACAAAGACGTCAGCTCGTTCATTGATCTCCGTAGTGAATTGATTCGAGATACAGACGGAACGGTCGACATCGAATATATCCGGGACGGAAAAACGGAGACGGTTCAAGTCGAGATTCAAAATGCGAACGGTTCTGCATTGTAAAAGGTGGGCAATATGCCCGCCTTTTTTGCTATGCTTATACAAAAGGAGGATGAGTTATGGTACGAAATTTATATGGGGTGTTACTCTTCGGGGCAGGGGTATTACATTTTGTCAAAGAGAAGGCGTTCATGTCGATTATTCCGAAATCTTGGCCGTTCCGCCGCTTGATGGTGCAACTAAGCGGAGTCGTTGAAGTCGTCTTCGGGGCGATGCTCTTACTGAACAAGGGGACGACGTTCGTAAAGAAAACGCTACCGGCATTCTTTATCGCCGTCTTCCCAGCCAATATCAACATGGCGGTCAAACCTTCTAGAATCGGTGGGAAAGTCATTCCGAAATGGGTTACATGGGGACGACTCCCGCTTCAATGGATTCTTATCAAAGGTGTCAAAAAAATCTAAAGGTGTGGAGATACATATGACAAACGTACTCAAGTGGTTTGAACATTTTCATGCTCATCCAGAAATCAGTTGGAAAGAAGTCGAGACGACTCGAACAATCGCATCCATCTTATCAGACTGGTCGATTCCCCATCGAACGTTTGAGAACGTGACCGGAGTAATCGCGGAGATTGGATCGGGAGAAGAGGTGATTGCGGTCCGAGCCGATATCGACGCGTTATGGCAACAAGTGGACGGTACGTTTCGAGCGAACCATTCATGTGGGCACGACGCGAACATCAGTATGGTGCTCGGTGCGCTCGAACAGTTGAAAGACGAAGCGTTACAAAAGCGAATCCGTTTCATCTTCCAACCTGCCGAAGAGCAAGGAAACGGGTCGCTCGCCATGATTGAGCGTGGCGCGTTAGAAGACGTGACGCAACTGTTTGGGATCCATTTACGTCCACAAGAAGAGTTGAAGAAAGGCCAATACGCGGCGGCAATTCAACATGGGGCTGCCTTCTTCCTAAAAGGAGAAGTGCTTGGAGATGATGCCCATGGAGCGAGACCACATCAAGGGCAGAATGCACTCGATGTCATCTTCACGATTCAACACATGCTCAAAAGCATTTACTTGTCACCGTTTGAGCCACACTCCGTCAAGTTGACAAAAGTCCATGCTGGAAGTGACAACATGAACATCATTCCAGGAAATGCGACGTTCTCGATTGATGTCCGTGCTCAACAAAATGAGGAATTGCTCGAACTGCGAAATCGTGTCGAAGACATGCTACTCCATGTCGGGCAGCTTCATCGT
Source organism: Exiguobacterium sp. 8H (assembly GCF_902506255.1). Taxonomy (GTDB): domain Bacteria; phylum Bacillota; class Bacilli; order Exiguobacteriales; family Exiguobacteriaceae; genus Exiguobacterium; species Exiguobacterium profundum. The sequence continues at coordinate 611,054 of NZ_LR733429.1, forward strand.
GTGAAACTGGAATGGGAGTGGCAAGACTTCACACCGGGAGCGGTCGTTGGGGAACAGTCAAGTCAGATTGCGAAGCAGGCGATTGAGCAACGCTTCGGTCAGTCGGCTCTCGTCGAGAGAATTGTCACGTCAGGTAGCGATGATTTTCATTTCTATACCGTCGAGAAACCGTCACTTGATGCGACGATGATTGGAATCGGCGCTGATTTAGGTCCAGGCCTTCATCATCCGCATATGACGTTTGACCATGACGCGTTAGAAGATGGGGCACGCCTACTTGCGGATGCGCTCCGAATTGCAGCAACATAATTCAGAATGAGTGTGATAGACAGATGTCTGTCCACTCATTTTGTTATTGCATCACATAAGTGTAAGCGCTATCATAACGTTATTAGCGACAATATAACGACAATTCTGAATTTTCGCTATAGGGGAGGAAATTAGATGGAAACAACGGGGAACAAGCAAGACATGAAGTTAGGGTGGGCACTCTTGCCACTTGGGGTGATGATCGTCGTCATGCTCATCTCAATCGTTAAGCTCGGTCAAGGACCACACATCCCGCTCATCGTCGGAACGGCAGTCGCTTCAATCGTCGCCTGGCGTCACGGGTTCAAGTGGAAAGAAATTGAAGAGATGATGTATAAGGGGATTCGACTCGCCTTGCCGGCAGTCGTAATCATCATTTTGGTCGGGTTGACGATTGGAGCATGGATCGGTGGAGGCATTGTTGCCACGATGATCTATTTCGGATTGAAAATCATCTCGCCGGCATACTTTTTGTTAACCATTTGCCTCATCTGTGCGGTCGTCGCCCTTTCGATCGGGAGCTCATGGTCGACGATGGGGACGATTGGAGTAGCGGGGATGGGCATCGGGCTGAGTATGGGGATACCAGCGCCGATGGTAGCGGGGGCTGTCATCTCTGGTGCATATTTTGGGGACAAGATGTCTCCATTGTCAGACACGACAAACTTGGCGGCCGGCTTGACTCATACTAATTTATTCGTACATATCCGGCACATGTTATATACGACGATTCCAGGACTTATCATCGCGCTAGGGGTATACGCTTGGCTAGGTAGACGGTTCGCAGATTCGACGACGGACTCTTCAGAGATCACACAGACGCTTAACATTCTTGAAGATAGTTTTGTCATCTCACCATGGTTACTCATCGTCCCACTAGCTGTCATTTTGCTCGTTGCAAAGAAGGTGCCAGCGATTCCGGCGCTCGTCGTCGGGATTGCACTGGGCTTCTTGGCTCAAGTGTTCATTCAAGGTGGAACGCTCGCTGACAGCGTAGGCGCTCTTCAGAGTGGTTATGTCATCGAGACGGGAAATGAACTGGTCGATAACCTCTTCAGTAGAGGTGGTCTTGATGCGATGATGTACACGGTCTCGATGACCATCGTCGCGATGACGTTCGGGGGGATTTTAGAATATTCGGGAATGCTACAATCTATTATGAACCAAATTTTGAAATTGGCGAAAACGGCAGGTTCGTTGATTGCTTCAACGATTTTAGCTGGGATTGCAACGAATGCGACGTGTTCGGAGCAGTACATCTCAATCGTCGTCCCGTCGAGAATGTTTGCTGGAGCATATGAAAAAATGGGACTACAGTCGAAAAACTTATCTCGTGCCCTCGAGGATGGAGGGACGTTGACATCCGTTTTTATACCGTGGAACACGTGTGGGGTATTCATCCTCGGCACACTTGGGGTCGGAGCTTTCGAATATGCACCGTACGCCGTCTTGAACTTCATCGTACCAGTCATCTCGATTGTATATGCCTTTACGGGATATACGATTGAGCGCATGGCAGTCATCCAACAGGAAGAACCTGTCGCGGAACAAGCGGCTCAATAAAACGATTCCCGGTCGTCAATCGACCGGGAATTGAAATTTATAGACGGTACGCGGACGACCTTGGCTGTAGCTCATCTCTTCGCCAATCCGATGAACAAGTTTTGCATCAACCAATTTTTTGATGAGTCGCTCTGTCGTACGACGTGTCACGTTTAAATGGTCGGTCAACTCTTTCGCTGTAAACTCGAGATGGTCCGTTGAAAAGTGAATGAGCTTTTCGATATTAATCGGACTCATACCCGTCTGCTTCATCATGTCATAGACACGCGTTTGCGTGACACGGAAATGAATCGGTGCCGGTTGATCGGTGAACGTCATTCGTTTTGAATCGTCGACGATTCGTATAGTGGAATTACTTGTCGTATGAAGTGCAAGTTCGGCATGCTCAATGGCACGTTGATAATCGGACCCATACCCGATACCTACATGACCAGGAGTTTCCTCTGGCAAGATGAAACCGTTTGACATAGCGGATTCAATCTTTCCTTTACTCGATAATAGGATGATGCCGTCTTGAGTGGACTCCATCAATTTACCACCGAAATAATGATGTTTTGTCGTATGGTTGAGCGTATCTTCACTTGCATCCGAGTAGAAGAGCACAGCGAGTTGTGACTGGTCCGATTTGTTCAAACGAATCTGTTGAATAAAATCATGGAAGTGGGGGAGAATTCTCTCTTCTGGCTCTATCATGAGCTGACTAGCAAAACCATTTTCCACTAAGTGTCGATGGACTCGTTCGACACTTGTCAAGGCGAATCGAGTCGTCCCAGTTCGTTGAAGTTGCTCATGAAACGAAATCAACTCTTCGAAATTCATATACGGACTGAGTTCTTTCACTTGCGGTGGCGACATGTGGCTTGGAAACGATGCTAAAATCGAATCAAGTCGTGACGCATCAACGAGATCGATAGAGAGATGTTCGAGTCGGAGCTGTTGTGTCAATGTCACATATAAGAGTGACGTCAATAACACGACATCATCTTGAACGACGTGATGGGCAAATGGAAGGGTCACTTCCTCCGTCGCATACGTATAAGGGAATGAACCGGAAAAGAACACTCCGTCGAAAAATAGGAGATGCGTAGCGATGTCTTTCGCTTCTCGCGGGTCATCATAAGGAAATCCCTCGATTCGAACATCGGGTAAGGAAGAACCGTTCTGTACCTGTTGTATAAACGATGGTGAGCCGACAACGGCGATATGGATGGACATGTAAAATCCCCCTTGCAATTTAGCGACTATATAACGACAATATAGAGGAAAGGACAGTTGAAGTAAAGGAGTGATGAACATGAATATTCAAAAAATAGAAATTTTCTCGGTTCGCTTTCCATTAAAGGTACCATTCATCGTCAGTTATCACCATTATGATGATATGCCTTCTGTCATCGTCAAAATGACAACCGCATGTGGACTTGTCGGTTATGGAGAAGCCGTGGCGGATGAGCATGTGACGGGTGAGTCCGCTGAGAGCACGGTCAGTGTACTCCGTCATCTATTGGCTCCGCTCTTAATCGGAAAAAATCCGATGCACCTAGAGCATATTCATGACGAGATGGACCGTGCGATTCGTGGTGTTCCGGCTGCCAAAGCAGCACTTGATATCGCGTGTCATGATGTGATCGGGAAAAAGCTGAATCAACCAATCTACGAATGGATTGGCGGTCGGTACCATGAATCATTCCCAGTCACTCACGTCTTGAGTATCGGAGAGCCGAGCCATATGGCACAAGAGGCACTCGAACAAATGAAACGAGGCTATACAGCAGTGAAGATGAAGGTCGGAGTCGATGTGCAAACGGACGTGGCGCGTGTCAAGGCGGTACGGGAAGCGGTAGGAAATGACGTGCCGATTCGAGTCGACGTTAACCAGGGATGGATCAACGCGGCCAATACGGTTCAAGCCATGCGTCTACTCGAACCGTATGGAATCGACTGGGTCGAACAACCGGTCAAGGCGGAAGATTTTGAAGGCATGCTCGAAGTGAAACAAAAAATCTCAGTCCCGCTCATGATGGATGAAGGGTTGAAAGATATTCACGATATGAGACGCTTGACGATGATGCAGGCAGCCCATAAAGCGAACATCAAGCTGATGAAGTGCGGTGGCATCTATCCAGCGAAGAAGTTGGTCCATATGGCGGAGATGTCCGGAATCGAATGCCAGATTGGTTCTATGGTCGAATCCTCCATTGCATCGAGTGCAGGATTCCATGTCGCTTTCTCGAGTAAAATCGTGAAGACGGTCGAGTTGACGGGTCCGCTCCGGTTCGGGAAAGATGTAGGAAACTTATCATATGATTTACCAATCATCTCGCTGAACGATCGTCCGGGACTCGGTATTGACGTCGATGAGGACGTGTTACGTGAATTGACGACGGAATCTTACGTGGTTGGAGATGAGTCGCATGTGGCAAGGTGAGATCAAAGACCTTTCACTTCATGTATGCGTCCTAGGCTTGTCGGATTTACCGGAACTGTTAGCCGTTCAAGATACGGTCATTCAGGCGTTGGCTGAACCGGAGCACTATCAATCGTTATCGGTTGAAGAGTTCACGAAACTGTTGACGGATCAGACGTTGATTGGGGCAAAAGCAGATGGTCGGATTATCGCGTTCCGAGCGATGCTCATCCCACCGATTGATGCGGAGCATCTAGGGCGAGATATCGGATGGCCGGAGGATTCGCTTGAACGTGTCCTGTATCAGGAAGTGACGAACGTCCATCCAGACTTCCGTGGATATGGACTACAGACACATTTAGGCAAACTGTTGATGGCACAAGTGGAATCGGATGATCGATTCGATGTCGTCTGTGCGACTGTCGCACCGTTCAATATTCCAAGCATGAAAGACAAGTTCACGCTTGGACTCCGAATCGGGGCGTTGAAAGAAAAGTATGGCGGGAAACTCCGCTATATCTTTTACAAAGAGATGCATCGTTCGTGGCATCCCACATCAGAAGTGATGGATGTGCCGATGAAAGAACGGATGAAACAAGTTGAGTTACTCCAAACTGGTTGGATCGGGACGGGCATGATGAAACAAGGGGAACAGTGGATTGTTCGATATGAGAAGTAAAAAATCCTCGTCAAGCTGACGAGGATTCAGCTTGTTGACCAATAACATGTTCGAACTCGTCCTTCCGGCGCCCATGCTTTCCGCAGGCAATCTCAGAGCCGCATCGCGACTCAAGTCGCTGCTGGGTCTCTGTCGGATTGCTTTCCTGCAGGAGTCGGGGCGCCGTGGGACGAGTCACATGAATGGTCGCCAGCTGTGGCGGCCATCTGTCCTTTTCTGTGACCACGATATCCGAATAATTAGCTTGATTTATACTTCGGTCTAAAGTGGGAAAGTAAGTAGACAAACGCTGTGTAAGCGTCGGGAAGTGCGCCTCAAGCTCGTTGTACATAAAAAATGAACCAAATCGCATATTGCGATTTGGTTCATCGACAGCCAAAATCCTCGTCAAGCTGACGAGGATTTTGTTTATTCGAGAACGAAGAGTACATCATTCGCGAATTTCTCATACGTACGGTCACTCGGGTGGAACTGGTCGGTCGCAAGGTCTCTTGATAAGTCAGAGATGTAGGCGAACGGGTCGATCACATCGATATTCTGCGCATTCGCCAATTGTTTCGCGGATGCGTTCCAATCGAGGATGAGCTGATTGAACGCTTGTCCATTCTCATCATTTTGAAACGGATTGTATAGACCGATATACACGATGGTTGCCGAATCGTTGAGCGAACGAATTTCAGTGAAAATCGTTTCTAAATTCGTCTTCGCATCCGTGACCACTTGTTGAATATCGACGGATTCGAAGTTATCGACGTTTTCTCCACGGTTGAACAAATCGTTTCCACCGATGGTCAACGTGATATATCGTGCGTTTTCGATGGTCCGACGCACTTCAGGTTGCTCGAGTTGTGTGAGTAAATCTTCTGTTCGTGCCCCAGACACGGCAAGGTTTTGCGTACGTACGCCTTCTTCTTCAAGAGCAGTGCTGACAGGCTGTACATATCCTGCGCCTGATGTTGACCCGACACCGCGTGTCAACGAATCGCCTAATGCGACGTAGACGTCTCCTTCTGGCTCGGGACGTTCATCTTCGGAGACGGAAAGTGTTCGCTCCGGCGGATTGACGATATCTTGATAGCCGATCCATAGACCGTAGACGGCGATTCCCGTTAAAAGAACGGCGCCACTTAAAAATGCATACCATTTCGACTGTTTCATGGGCTGACCTCGCTTTCTATATAAACATCATATCAAATATAAATGGATGTGCCCTATGTGAATGTTCGAATAGGACAGATTCGCTTTTGTCCGATAGAATAAAGAAAGAGGTGAGACAATGGAACCGACGTTAAAGCTACATCAACTAACTAAAGTGATTGGGAAAAAGACGATTATCGATAACATTTCGTTAGACGTCTACCCGGGTGAGGTCTTCGGATTTTTAGGGCCGAACGGCGCCGGGAAGACGACGACGATTCGAATGATTGTTGGCTTGATCAAACCGACGAAAGGAAATGTATCGATTTGTGGGTATCGGGTCGACAAACAATTTGTCCAAGCGATGAATCAAATCGGCGCAATCGTCGAGAATCCAGAGCTGTATAAGTTTTTATCCGGACGTGAGAACTTAGAAGCGTTCGCACGCATGTTACCTGGCGTCGATGATAAGCGAATCCGGGAAGTCATTGACCTCGTCGATTTGACTGCTCGAATCGATGATAAAGTGAAGACGTACTCTCTCGGGATGCGTCAGCGGCTCGGGATTGCCCAAGCGTTATTAAACAATCCACGGGTGCTCATCTTGGATGAGCCGACGAACGGGCTCGATCCGATGGGGATTCGGGATTTACGACTTTTCATTCGTCGTCTCGTAGAAGAAACGGGGCTGAGTGTTCTTGTGTCGAGCCACATCCTAGCCGAGATTGAGCTATTAGCGGACCGAGTCGCCATCATGTCGCGAGGCAAGATTGTCAAGGTGGGGACGGTCCATGCTTTGATTGAAGAACTCGCGTCAACGGTCGACTTACATGTAACGAATAGCTTCGAAGTATTGCCGATCGTTCAAGGGTACGAAGGAATCGACCAAGCGGACGTGGTGGACGAGCGAACGATTCGTATTTCCATGAATGTGGAAGAGACGGCGAAGTTGAATCGATATTTGATGGAAAGAGATGTCGAGGTGTTCGGACTCGAGCGCCGAGTCCAAACGTTAGAGGACCTCTTCATCACGTTGACAGGCGGTGATCACATTGCCTAATCCATCGATGCTCGGTCTCATTCGTAATGAAGTGCTCAAGATTCATCGGAAACGCAGATTGATGGTCGTCTCCATCATCCTGATCGTACTTGTTTCGATGTTCACGTATGCGAACTATCGTCAAATCGAGAAACAACGCGAAGAACAAGGAACGATTGATTGGCGTGTCGATCTCCAGCAAGAGATCATCGATACACAAAACCGACTCGCCTCCGCGAACGTCCAAGACGAGTTTCGGCAGATTCTTGAGTTCCAAGTCCAACAGAATCAGTATTATCTTGATAATGATATCAATCCGAATTATCCGGGAGCTCCGACGTTTATGCGCGTCTTCTTCTCCCAAGGGACTACGCTTGTCCTACCGCTGTTCATTATTGTATTGATGGCAGATATCGTGAGCGGAGAACATAATGATGGAACGATCAAGACGTTGTTATCGCGACCGGTCCGGCGATATAAGATCTTGCTCGCCAAATGGCTGACGACGCTCCTCTATACATCAATCTTAATATTTGTGACCGCCGTCGTCAGTTACGCCATATCCGGTATTGTTCTCGGCTGGGACGGATGGAATGCTCCGATTTTGACCGGTTTCCAAGCTTCGCCGACCGGAACATTCTCGACCGACTTTGTGCATACGTTGCCGATGTGGGAGTACTTGCTTATGTCGATGGGGCTTTCATGGCTCGTCGTGGCTGTGGTCGGGACAATTTCTCTCATGATTTCCGTCTTGGTGAAAAACACGGCGACCGGAATCGGAATTATGATGGCTGTCCTCATCTCGGGGCCACTCTTGACATCGCTTGGCTCAAACTGGGATAGCTCGAAATACCTGGTGAACGTCAACTTCGGTCTTCATACCTATTTGGAAGGACAGGCTCCTCCGATTGATGGGATGACGTTACCGTTTTCGCTACTGGTTATTCTCGTTTGGTCGATGGCAGCCTTGGCGTATGCGTTTTACCACTTTACTCAAAAAGATGTGTATTAATTATTCGTGCTCCTTTCCTAAGGAGCACGAATTTTTTTTGGATAAAATTAGGTCATAAATAGAATGAATGGTTCTAAATACTCAATATTATGAATTATCAAAATAATTAAAAAGATGGATACAGCCTTTGTGGGAAAGTGTGTAAAGTAAGAATCATCACAAAGGAGGTAAACACATGAAAAAAGTTGTTTCTACATCATTAATCGCAGGCGTCTTGCTCGTCCCACAATTGGTCGGTGCGGCAGAATTGAAGTCAGGCACTCTGACGAAACCATCAGAAAGTGCACCGACAACGATTGTAAAAGAGTACGTCAAATCAAAAGGTGAGTTCAAGACGATCGAGTCGAAGTCAGACAAAGTCGGGAAAGTGGTTAAACTCCAACAGACAGTTGATGGCGTGCCCGTATTCGGTGGTGTGGTAGTCGGTGTCGTAGATGAAGCGGGTCAATTGAAGACTGTCGTGGATGATGCGAAATCGGTCAAAAATCTACATAAGTCAATCAAGTTAACTGAAAAGAAAGCCATTGCGAGTTACAAAAAGCTTGTCGGTCATAAAGGGGCCTACGAGCTCGAACCGGAAGCAGAATTGATTGTCTATCCAAAAGGTGACAAGTCGGTCTATGCATATCAAGTGACCGGAACGATCCTTGAAGCGGAAGAGCCATCACGTTGGACATACTTCATCGATGCGGGAACGGGTGAGGTACTCAATAAATTCGACCAGTTGGCTCACGCGAGACCGACGAACGGTGTGACGGGTACGACCTATACGGGAACGGGAATCGATGTGCTCGGCTACAGCCAAACGTTCAAGACAACGAAGAGCGGTTCTTACTATTACCTTCAAGACTCAACGCGTGGAAAGGGAATCTATACGTACGATGCGAAAAACCGTACGACACTCCCAGGTTCGCTATGGGCTGACGTGGATAACGTCTTGAACACGACTTACGACCGTGCCGCTGTCTCTGCACACGTCAACGCGACAAAGACATATGATTTCTACAAAAACACTTACGGACGGAACAGCTATGACAACGCCGGAGCTGCATTAAACTCTACCGTTCACTATAGCCGCAGCTACAACAATGCGTTCTGGGATGGAAGTAAGATGGTATACGGAGACGGAGACGGTCAAACATTCACGTATCTTTCAGGTGCACTTGACGTAGTCGCTCACGAATTGACTCACGCGGTCACGGAGTACACGGCAGGATTGATCTATCAAAACGAGTCTGGGGCGATCAACGAAGCAGTATCGGATATCCTAGGTACAGTGGCGGAATATAGCGTCGGTACTAACTTCGACTGGTTGGTAGGGGAAGACATCTACACACCAGGTGTAGCGGGCGATGGACTTCGTTCGATGGCGAACCCGGCTGCATACGGTGACCCAGATCACTACTCGAAACGTTACACAGGCACACAAGACAATGGTGGGGTTCACATCAACTCAGGTATCGTCAACAAAGCGGCATACCTCTTAGGTAACGGTGGATCGCACTACGGCGTATCGGTGCAAGGAGTAGGAGTCATGGCGATGGGGGATATCTACTACCGTGCCCTCAATGTTTACTTGACACCAACATCTAACTTCTCAAGCCTTCGTCAAGCGGTCGTGCAATCTGCGAAAGACCTTTACGGTGCGACAAGTCCGCAAGCGGTATCAGCTGCGAAATCATTTGACGCTGTCGGAATCTACTAAGTTCTCAACATCTCTTCCGAAATTTTCGGAAGGGATTTTCTTATGCAGTTTTTGGGTAAATCAAGGTTGAACGTCGAGCGAAAAGGAGAACGAGTATGAACACGAAGGAATTTATTGTGTCACCGAACAGCAAGATTCAATTAGATGATTATCCAACGACAGTTTCAGACAAACCGAAGGATGAGACCTTGACGACTGAACTCATTCCGAACAGTGTTGAGCGATTAAAAGAACTACATTGGCGATTATATGCCGAGAGTAAGAAAGGGATTATCGTCGTCTTGCAGGCGCTTGATGCGGGTGGAAAAGACGAAGCGATCAGCTATATCTTTTCAAATTTGAACGCCCAAGGACTGAAGACGAATGCGTTTCAAAAACCTTCCGATACGGAGAAAAAGCACGACTATCTGTGGCGAATGCATGATTTGTTACCTGAAAGAGGTCAGGTCGGGATTTTGAACCGATCTCATTATGAAGAGGTCATTGCACCTCGAGTACATGATTTGTTGGGGGACGAAGTTCTTCCGGAGGAAATGGACCAGGAAGAGGTCTGGCAGATGCGATATCGTCAAATCAACGATTATGAACGCTATTTACAGGAAAACGGATTCGAAGTGATCAAGTTCTTTTTCAATGTATCTAAAGATAAACAACGAGACCGTTTGCTTGAACGATTAAAGGATCCGAAAAAGAATTGGGAATTCTCTTTCAGTGACATCGAAGAGCGACAGCATTGGGAAGAATATCAAGGAATCTTTGCCGAGATGTTGTCGCACACATCAACGGAAGTCTCACCCTGGTATGTATTGCCGGCAGATGATGAGTGGTATAGTCGTTTTATTATTTCGTCAGTCATGATTGAAGTTCTTGAACGCATTGATCCACACTATCCGACTTTCACGGATGAGGAACAAGAGCGAATCGACGAGGCCATCCAAACCCTTGAGAATGAGTAAGGCGTGGCGTTCTCGTGAACACTTAAAAATCCCCTTGCACTGAAAGCGAATTCAAGCTAAAGTGATACAGTGGATTAAAGGTCAGACATCTGTACAAAGGGGTAATGAGTGTGGGTAATGTAAGTTTACTATTCGGTGGCGTCGCGCTGTTTTTAAATAGTCTCGTTCTTCTCGGGAAAGTGGATAGCAAGAGCGCAGGATTTTTTAGTTTGTTTACGGGACTCTTACAAACGTTTATCGCCACATGGTTATTGATTGGGGCGAGTCCAGAAGAGCAATTCGGTCTTGCGAGTATCTATCTATTTGCGTTCACTTATTTATATGTAGGGGTGACGTTTATTTTGAATTTAGACGGACGCGGCGTTGGCTGGTTCTCATTATTCGTTTCGATTGCAGCTGCTTTTTACGGTGTGATGGCGATTGCAGAAAGTGATCCGATGGGGGCATTGACGTGGTTCTTCTGGTCATTCCTTTGGGCGCTGTTCTTTTTTGGAATGGGACTCGGGAAACCGAACGAGACCATCACAGCACGTGTCGCCCTCGTATTATCATGGTTGACGCTGATTGTCCCGGCGATGGTTGGGATGGCTGGACTGATGAATGGATGGTATGACATGGTTTGGTGGGCGGCGAGCGGTACGGCAATCCTGTACTTCATCGTTTCTGTCAAACGTACGAAACAGACGATAGAAATTGCTTCATGATGAATTGAAAATGATTCGAGGTCATCGAGCGCGATCAAGTCGTGCCCGACGACCTTTTTTATTGAACGATGAAAGATCGATATATACTATACTTAGAAAAATAAGAAAAATAAAAATGAAAAATACGGTACGAATGTCGTTAATTTCAAAAAGTGGGGTTGAGTTGATGATTGCACTTGAAACGTTGAAAAGTAGGCTCGTAAATAATCAGATTGAAATACAAAATGAAGAGGGATATGTAGATACGTTACACTTTTCATTCAGTGAGCCTGCGATGGAAGTTGAAATCAAGCGATTGAAGCAAATGATTCCAAACGACATTATTCAATTCTTGAAGACACATAATGGCGCTGACCTATTTGTTCACCCGACATACGGTGGAGGAATCCGACTTTTTAGTGTAGATGAAATGATCGAGTATCGGGAAATATGGGAGTGTCCTGAACAATTCATTCCCGTCGGAGCCGGGAGAGATGGGGAATGGATTGTTTGCGAGGTCGTCAATGAACATGAAAACTACATTTGGGTTGGAGAATTTTTGACTTACACAGATGACACCGAAAAACTTCCGATGGATTATACACGCTGGTTCGACTATTTGATTGTCGCCCAAGGCGCTCATTTTTGGGATTGGTTCAGAGGTTAATAGATGACGATTGAATATTTGTTTTGAATGATGATGATGATGATGGAATGCGCACTTTTTGTTGAGTGTGCTTTTTTACAGTTGCTTTTGTGTCTAAAATGTGAAAAGTGGGAATGAGGAAGCAAAAGGAGGCGAAAGCAGATGAGTGATGGTCTCGTGTTATTACTCGGATTACTTTTATGTGGTTGGATGCTGTTTGCCGTCGTATTTGATGATAGAATAAAAAGAAGAATTTGATGGCCCGTCTCGCGAGGAGACGGGTTTTTAATTGAGGAGTGAGAAGTATGAAAAAAACACCTGTCGTCGTCATCGTCGGTCCGACCGCTGTTGGCAAAACGAAGACGGGCATCGAACTCGCAAAAGCGTTCGACGGCGAGATCGTCTCGGGTGACTCGGTTCAAGTGTACCGGGGCATGGACATCGGTTCAGCAAAAGTGACGAAAGAAGAGGCCGAAGGGATCCCGCATCATTTGATCGATATTTGTGACCCGGATGATGCCATGAGTGTCGCAGCTTTTCAACAGTTGGCTCGTGCCGCCATCGATGATATTTATGCCCGTGGCAAATTACCGATTATTGTCGGAGGAACAGGATTATACATTCGCTCGATTTTATATGACTATGAATTCGTGGAGCGACCTGTGGATGAAGCACTGCGGGCTGATCTCGAACGGTTGGCAGAAGTCGAAGGACGTGAAGCGTTACATCAAAGATTAGTTCAACTTGATCCGGAACGTGCGGCTACGATTCACCCGAATAATGTCCGTCGCGTCGTGCGAGCGCTCGAAGTAGCGATGCAAGGCGATACGCAGACGACAGATAGTACGCCGTCCGAACATTATGATTATCGATTGTTCGTCCTCCACGCAGATCGTGAGATATTATACGACCGAATCAATCAACGCGTCGATGCGATGATGGAAGCAGGACTTGTCGAAGAAGTCGAACGACTTTTGGCACAAGGATATCGTGATACGCAGGCGATGCGGGCCATCGGATATAAGGAAATGATTCCCTTCATCGATGGAAAGATGTCGAAAGAGAAAGCGACCGACTTGCTTAAACAGCACACAAGACAGTTCGCGAAACGGCAATTAACTTGGTTCCGTCATCAATTTGATGGAATTTGGGTGGATATGGGGCGAAAATCATTTGAACTATCATATAAAAATATTTATGATGATGTAGAGGGGTTTTTTCGAAAATTCCGATTATTTTAAAGAGATAAAGACTAGGGGGAATCCAGCATGAAAGCGAGCTACAACATCCAAGACCATTTTTTGAATCAACTCCGAAAAGAAATGGTGCCAACGACCGTTTTTTTAGTAAGCGGGTTTCAAATTCGCGGTGTCATTAAATCATTTGATAACTTTACTGTCATCGTCGAATCGGAAGGTCGTCAACAATTGATCTATAAGCATGCGATTTCGACATTCTCTCCGGCACGTAATGTAACACTATATGAGCCGGATGCAGTTGAAGTAACAGAAGGATGAGCATAAGAAAAGGAGCGGCCCGGGGACCGCTCCTTTTCTTATGCCGTTTTTGTCGTTCCGGGTTGTTTGATTGCCTCAAGAACACGCTGGATAGCGCATCCACCGAGGAGCGAATCCATTTGACCACAAATCTGAGTCGGCGTTGAACGGTGTAACAATGCGTATGTTCGCTTCCAAGCACGCTCTGCTGATTGGATTCGGACGAGAAGATCTTCGTGGCTCAGTTCTTTTAGTTTATCAATATTGAGTCGGTTCGTTCGAGCGAAAGCAGACAGGATAACCGCCTTCGCTAACGGCGTCTGAAGAGGATAACCAGAAAGCTCAAGCGCCGCCATAGCCCCTTTCATCTCATGCTCGACGATTTTGTCGAGTGATGCATCTTTGGCATATGGATTACCGGAAAGATGCGTGAGTGACTGTTCTAAGTCCTCCATCCCTACCGGACAAGTTGACCCTTGCAGAATATGTTCAATGGATTGTTGCTCTTGTGCATAACGTGTCGCTTCCCCCGAGGCGATGAAACGTTCATACGTATCGATTAATGAAATCATTATCGTTTCCCCCTTTATCGAACTACCTTTATCGTATCAATAATCGTAAGCGCTTTCAATATAATGATGGCAAAATCGAGACCCTACTAGAAAGTATGTTCGCCTAATAGACGGAAACACGATACAATGTCATAAGATGCGAGGAGGGAATAATTATGAACTATTATCAACAAATTGATCCGGTCATCGGTTCATCGATGAACCGTGATCGATTTCAAATACCACAAATAGACAAATCAAAGGAACGTTTAGACCAGTTAGCCGATGGGACCCCTGTCCAAACAAAAGCGCTCGTCAGTACAGTCGAGGTTAGAGAAGGGAAGAATGGTGCGAAATGGCTTCAACTAAGTGTCACGACGGCGAACGGGATGATGCGTGCGAAGCATTGGCTACGTGGAAATGAGAGTGAACTACTTCCAATCTACGAGTCGGGTGTCATCGAATTGTCCGGGAAAATCGATGTCTATCCAAAACCGGATGGCGCCAAATCGATTACGATTGACCGCGTACATCCTATCTCAAAAGATGAGGCGATCTCGTTATTACCAGGCTTGCCAGGGGATGAGACGATGGAGCAGTTTGCGGAAGAATTGTTCAGTTTGATTGATACGTTGTCACCGACTTATCAAAAGCTCGCCTATGGCCTCCTGGATTTCGTTTGGGATGATTTCGTACTATCGCCAGCGGCACTCTATCACCACCATAATTATGCGGGAGGTCTATTAAAGCATACCGTGTGTATGCTTCGTCTCGGCTATCGGATTCAAGAGCAAGATGACTATTTGGCGATGGTGTTTCGTGTAATCAAAGAAGCGGAGCAGTTGCACAAAGTCGACCTTTGGAATACGATGAACGGTGTTAAAATCGAACAGGCATATAAAGGAACGTTTGAATCGCTGTATGCCGCCTGTGAAGCGATGGCCGAGCGGAAAGAACCGTTGAGTTGGGATGAACTCGCACTTGGAATCCTCTTCCACGACATCGGAAAAATATATGAATACAGCCATCTGTTATCTAGTCCGAATCGTTTTGAAAAGTTATCTCCCGTTGAGGGCACAAGTGAAACGACCGGCATCTCCATCAACCCGATGGGCACATTGATCGGGCATATGCCATACGGTGGGCTTTTGTTTGAAGAAACGTTACGCCAGACGTCGACACGACTGCCATTGGATGTCCATCACCGGATTTGGCACATGATTTTATCACATCATGGGAAACGTGAGTGGGGATCGAGTGTCCTCCCGATGACGACGGAGGCTTGGATGCTTCACTTGATTGATTTATTGGATGCGCGTTATGAGAAATGGGCTCGCGCGCACGAAGATTTGTAAGAAAAGGGTGGTATCATGATTCCCGTACAATTAGTGACCGGATTTTTAGGAGCAGGCAAGACGACGTATATGAACCGTTTACTCGCGGCGACGGATGAAAAGATTTGTCTGATCGTCAACGAGCTCGGCGCAATTAATATTGATGAACAATTGATCGTCAAGATGGACCAAGAGCAGATTGAACTTTCAAACGGATGTATTTGCTGTTCTATCCAAAATGATTTGAGTAAGACGTTCTATCAACTCGCGGCAAAGCAAGAAACATTCGACCGAGTCATCATCGAGACGACCGGTGTCGCCGATCCCGCACCAATCATTCAGACGATTTACTATGACGAGTACTTACGTCAACATTTTAAAATGAACGCCATCTTGACGGTTGTGGATGCCAGTCAAATGGACCGTGAACTGTTCAAAGAAGGGATTCATCAAATCGCTTATGCCGATCTCATCTTGTTAAATAAAACCGATTTAGTGTCGTCGGATGAACTCAATCAAGCACGCTGCCGAATCGAACAACTCAATCCGACGGTAAGGATTGTAGAGACGATTCAAACAGAAGGCGATTACGAATTACTTGAGAATACGTTCCAACTGTCACGTGTCGATGAACAGAAGTTGAGTCAACTGACAGAGACGAGCGAATCGGTCTCCTCCCTTCGTGCCATCACGTTGAGTGCCGAGCGTCCGTTGTCTCGGGAGCGCGTGACCCGTTACGTTCGTGAAGTGTTGATGCACTACGAGGATGAGATGTATCGGATGAAGGCGATTGTCCGCTTACAGGACGAGGAGCGCAAGTTTGTCATTCAAGCGACGAATCAATTGATGGGTGCAACATTTGCAAATGAGATGCATGAAGGGGATCGTTCCGTATTTGTTTGGATTGGGAAGGAACTAGACCAAGATGCACTGGCACGGGGATTAAAAGCATGTGAGGTGGAGCAAGATGAAGCTTATTCTAGTTGACGGATTTAATTTATTGTCACGTTATTATTTTGCAACGGAGCGAAGACGAGCACAAGATCCGGAAGTGACGGTAAAAGGATTGCTTCGGAAGGTGGATTCCTGGACGACAGACTTTTCCCATATCGCTTTCTTTTGGGACGGGACACGAGAGTCCACACACCGCTACGCGCTGTATCCTGAATATAAAGCAACGCGTAACGGACTTCCGGAGCCGCTCTTTGAAGACTATTTGAAATTAAGGTCTGCTTTGGATGAACGAGGCATCTTACAATCCGAGTTGACGGGATATGAGGCCGATGATTTGATGGGCGCCGTCGCGACAGCGTTCCCGGGCGAATCGTACCTCTATTCTTCAGACCGCGATTTACTTCAGTTGTTGTCTCCGAACGTGTTTCAAATCATGCCGAAAAAAGGTGAGGAGCAGCTCGTCAATGAAGCTTCTTTTGAAATGATGTACGGGGTGAAACCACATCAGTTTGTCGACGTGAAGGCTTTGCAGGGAGACTCTTCGGATAACATCCCGGGGGTACGTGGCATTGGTCCTAAGACGGCGACGATTTTGATTCAGCATTACGATACGATTGAGACGCTTTATGTGCATGTTCAAAATGAAACACTTGAAGCGCCCCATCAAAAGTATGCCAAAAAACTAGACGGCCATGAAGAAATCGCCCTCTTATCGAAACGACTGTCTCAGATTGATATCCATGCTCCTGTCAATACAGATTGGGAGGCGTACCGGTTTGGTTCACATCTATTTTGACGCGGCCACCAATCAGACGACTGGAGATAATGGAATCGGTGTGTGGATCAAGTCGTCCGACGGTACGGTATCGACGTTTAAACGTCGCATGCAAGGATTGACAAGCGTTCATGCGGAATTGGCTGCATGTGCTTATGCACTTGAACAAGCTCATGCATTAAAAGGTGAAACCTCATTCATGCTGTATTCTGATGCCGAAGTGATTGTTCGCGCACTAGAACAACGTTTCATGAAAGATGCTTCTGCGAAGCCTCTTTTTCTGAAAGCGCTGATTGCCTATGATGAATTGCCGACCGTGTTCTTGAAATGGGTCCCACGAGCGGAGAATCGGGCAGACGTGATTGCACGTGACGCATTGAATGGAATGAATTAAGCGACCGAGATCATTCTTGGTCGCTTTTTTGACGGAGTCATTTCTTTTTAGATGGTTTTTCGCTAAAATGAAAGCGTAGTCAACTATAGAGGGGGAATTATACATGGATTATCGGATCGAACGGGACACAATGGGGGAAATTAAAGTTCCAGCTACGGCGAAATGGGGAGCACAAACGCAACGTAGTCTCGAAAACTTTAAAATTGGAGCGGAGAAGATGCCGCTTGAAATCGTATACGCATTTGCCATTTTGAAAAAAGGTGCAGCTTTAGCAAACGCTGAACTCGGTGTACTCGAGGAAGAAAAAGCAGCAATCATCGCAGAGGTGGCCGATGAGATTTTAGCAGGGCAGCATGACGCGGAATTCCCACTTGTCGTCTGGCAGACAGGGTCGGGCACGCAGTCAAACATGAACGTCAACGAAGTCATTGCGCATCTTGCGAACGAAAAGTTACAGGCTCGTGGAGCATCAATCACGATTCATCCGAATGATGACGTCAACAAATCGCAAAGCTCGAACGATACGTATCCTACCGCGATGCACATCGCCGCCATCCTTTCCGTACAAGATGATGTCCTTCCAGCAATCGACTCGCTTTATCAAACCCTTTCACAAAAAGCGGAGGCGTTTATGGATATCGTCAAAATTGGTCGGACGCACCTTCAAGACGCGACGCCGGTCACACTCGGTCAAGAAATCAGTGGGTGGGTCCGGATGCTTGAATTGTCAAAACAGATGATCGAGCGCACGATTGAACCACTCACGGAGCTTGCACTTGGAGGAACGGCCGTCGGAACTGGGATCAATGCACACCCTGAGTTCGGTGAAGTTGTAGCTAAGAAAATTTCAGAAGAGACGGGTAAACCGTTTGTGACAGCCGTCAACAAGTTCCACGCTCTCACGAGTCACGATCAACTCGTTTTCACACATGGTGCATTAAAAGCCTTAGCGATGGACGCGATGAAGATTGCGAACGACGTGCGTTGGTTGGCTTCTGGACCACGTGCAGGAATCGGAGAAATCACCATTCCGGAGAATGAACCAGGAAGTTCAATCATGCCAGGTAAAGTCAACCCGACTCAAAGTGAGGCGCTCACGATGGTTGCCGCACAAGTACTCGGAAATGATGCGACAATCGGTTTCGGGGCGAGTCAAGGGAACTTTGAATTGAACGTCTTCAAACCAGTCATTATGTATAATTTCCTACAGACTTGTCGTCTATTGACGGACAGCTTACATTCTTTCAATGATCACTGCGCTGTCGGAATCGAGCCGAATCATGAAGTGATCTCACATAATGTGGAGCAGTCACTCATGCTCGTTACAGCACTCAACCCGCATATCGGATACGAAAATGCAGCAAAAATTGCGAAATTGGCACATAAAAATGGTACTTCTTTAAAAGAAGCAGCCTTGGAAACCGGTTTATTGACTGAAGAACAATTTGATCAATGGATTCGTCCGGAAGAGATGACGTCACCGAACTTAAAAGTGAAAAAATAACACAAGGCGGTCGCAAGACCGCTTTTAGTATGTCTTTTTTAGGGCATAAGTCCTAGTAATATGTAAAACAATAGAAAATAAATAAGGAAATAGTTGTATTTCATCCTGAGAAGTCGCATAATCGAAACATAAGAGAATTCGGGGAGTACGAACATAGGGGGGACGGGAATGGAGCAAGGTCAACTCACTGAGCGTATACATATGATTTTGAAAAAGATATCGGAGTCGAGACAAATTCCAAAAAGCGATATCGAGTTTCTACTCGATTGGATGAAGAAGGAAGTTCGGCAACGACGATTGATGCATTTGTTAGAAATCTTTAGTCGTGTCGAGTCTGACGCGAAGGAGTTGCCAAGCGTCCTCACACATGCGGAAGCTTTGACCTTGATCTCTCCTGTGAAACGCTATATCCATACCGTCTTAGGGATTGAACAGGAGGATGAGGATCTCGTCCTCATCTTATCCGCAAGCTTTTCTACATTTAGTCGTTACAAGTCGCGCGTCGAGAAGCTCGGAGCACGTCCGGTATTTTTGCAGACACTAGAAGAGGCCGTCGAATACGATTATGAGGATGTGCCGAAAGCCATCATCATGGACGTTGAACTATGGCCACAATTTAAAGAGCGAGATATCCAATCTTTCGTTAGCAAGATGAGAAAGCTCTATGTTCCACTTATTGTCATCGGAACGAATGAACATTATCGTCTTGCGGCCTATTCATACGGATTCGACGATTATTGGGAATCGTGGGTGCCGATGGAGGAACGATTGGTGCGTCTCGGACTACATATCGAAAAATCACGTCTCGTATCAAAAGCGTTACTCGTGGATGAATTAACGGGTGCTTTCAACCGTAAGTATTTAAAGGCGACCTTTTCTCGGTTCATCTCGAGATTGGAGCGGTCTGGTGAGAGTTTTGCTGTCGCACTGCTCGATATCGATCACTTCAAACAATTGAATGATACGTTCGGTCACTCGTATGGGGACGACGTTCTTCATCGCGTTTCTGAAGAAATCCGTCATGCCATTCGCTCTAGTGATGAGCTCATCCGTTACGGAGGCGAAGAATTTTTAATCCTCTTGAACGTCTCAGACCGTGCGATCGTCGAATCGGTACTCGAGCGAGTCCGAACACGTATCGAAGAGATGGAGTTTCCATACGACCATCAGGTGACGGTGTCAATTGGATACACCCGAGTCTGCCAAACTGGCTATACACTCGGAGAGTGGTGTGCCTACGCAGATGAGGCACTATATAAAGCGAAACGAGATGGTCGAAATCGTGTCGTCCGATACACTTCTGCTGTTCGTGAGGAGAAGCGAATCGCCTATGTGACGATGTCTGCCAATACTTATACATCGCTCGCTGATCGACTCCCGAAAGAGCACCGTCGATATGAAGTCGTATACCGTCCTTACGAGGCGTATTCTTGTAATGACAATATCGAGATGTTCGTCTTGGATGATGCGCGTGCGCAAGAAGCGAGAGGGACGTTGTCTGCTGTGAAAGAGCAACGAGGCAAATATAGTCACATTCTTGCTGTATCGAAACGAACGGCGTCTGAACTCGGAGCAATCTATGACGATTATGCGGATGGAGAACAGGACGAAGTCATCACGAGAAAAATTGAACAGTGGCTGGAAAAATTGCCAGACTAAAAAAACAGACATCATGATGCGATGTCTGTTTTGTCGTATTGTTTGAATGAAAAGGCATATGCATGTGTTTCGTCTTGCGGGTGGTCGATTGTACTCGTAATTGACCATTCCCCAATCCGTTCGGGATAATACGTATCGGCCTCGAACGATGCAGCGACTTCCGTTGCATAGATCCGGCTCGTCATTAGCATCGTCTGCTCATATAACGTGGCGCCACCGATGACAAACCATTCTTCATCTTGACTCATTTCGACGAGACGGTCTAAATCATGCCAGACTTCGACTTGATCTGCTGAAAAGGAAACATCTGATGTGACGACGATATTGCGTCGGTTCGGTAACGCTTTACCGATGGACTCAAACGTCTTTCTTCCCATCACGACCGTTCCGCCAGACGTGATGGTCTTGAAATGTTTCAAGTCATCTGGCAAACGCCATAATAAGTCATTATCTTTTCCGATTTCACGACCTAATCCATATGCGACGACGTGTGAAATCATACGCTCACTTC
This sequence comes from Exiguobacterium sp. 8H, assembly GCF_902506255.1. GTDB lineage: Bacteria > Bacillota > Bacilli > Exiguobacteriales > Exiguobacteriaceae > Exiguobacterium > Exiguobacterium profundum. Next base: position 632,365 of record NZ_LR733429.1, read on the forward strand.
TCCTTTGATGTGCGGATGCGGATCATATCCTAGAATTTCGAAGTCTTCAAAACGGAATGATTCGATTGAAAGGACGTCTCGGACAATGTTGAGTTTTGGTAGCGGACGTGGGTCACGCGACAACTGAAGTTCCACTTGTTCGAGATGGTTGTGGTAGATGTGTGCATCACCAAGGGTATGGACAAAGTCGCCGACTTCGAGTCCGGTCACGTGTGCGACCATATGCGTGAGTAGTGCGTATGAGGCGATATTGAACGGTACCCCTAAAAACGTATCAGCGCTCCGTTGATACAATTGACACGAAAGCTTTCCGTCAGCGACATAGAATTGGAACAATAGGTGACACGGCGGCAGGGCCATCTCCTCTAGCTGTCCTGGGTTCCATGCCGAGACGATCAACCTTCTTGAATCTGGGTTCGTCTTGATTTGGTCAATCACTTGAGCCAACTGATCGACAGAAGAACCGTCCGGGCGTGGGAAAGAACGCCACTGTGAACCGTATACTGGACCAAGATTGCCTTCTTCGTCTGCCCATTCGTTCCAAATGCGGACCCCGTTATCTTGAAGGTATCGGACGTTCGTCTCTCCTGAGATGAACCATAATAGTTCGTGAATGATGGAACGAATATGTAATTTCTTCGTCGTGATAAGGGGGAACCCTTCTTGCAGATTGAAACGCATTTGGTAACCAAATACACTCGTTGTCCCGGTCCCGGTCCGGTCTTCTTTTACGACACCATGGTCGAGGATGTGTCGACATAAGTCATGATATTGTTTCATACGTGATGTTCCTCCTTCTCAATCTCCTACCACTAAAGGTATCAATTGTGGGAAGGAAACACAAGATATAGTGTCGTGAATCAGGATGAATCCATATACTGAAAAAACAATCATGATTCTTCGTTTTCGTGACAAGCGGTTTCGGGTATAATGGGGAATGAACAAAAGGAGGGGTTTGATGAAATTACAAGGGAAGAAAGTCCTTCAACTTGTCAGTAATGACTTCGAGGATTTAGAGCTTTGGTACCCGGTACATCGCCTTCGTGAAGAAGGGGCGCACGTGATCCTCGCAGGGGAGAAGGCCGACCACGCATATATCGGTAAATATGGTGTGCCAGCAAAATCTGACGTGGCGTTTGATGATGTGGACATCACATCGTTCGATGCGATTCTCGTGCCAGGCGGATGGTCACCTGACTTATTGCGCCGTTTCGATTCGGTGAAAGGATTCGTCCGTTATATGGATGAACAAAAACGACCAATCGGTCAAATCTGTCACGCCGGTTGGGTGTTGATTTCTGCGAACATTCTAGACGGGGTGAACGTGACGAGCACGCCGGGAATCAAAGATGACATGGAAAATGCGGGAGCGATTTGGCATGATGAGCCGGTCGTCGTCGATGGACATATCGTCTCAAGTCGTCGTCCGCCAGACTTGCCAGATTATATGCGTGCGTTCATCGACGTGTTCGCAAAACAGTAACTGAACCATAAAGGAGCTATTCAACGTTGAACTTAAAATCGAATCCATTACTTCGTAAATCAATGCAGTCCACAGCTTACAGTGCCGAACCGATGACGAAAGCAGGTACATGGTCTAAGGTGTTCACCTTGCTTTTACTCGTGACAGCGGCAGCCGGTACGACATGGCTTGTCGTCCCGACAATCGGAGAAGGGCTCTTGTTCCCGCTCATGATCGGGTCACTCATCCTCGGCTTTATCTTTGCTTTGCTCATCACGTTTAAACCAAATACGGCTCCGGTCGTCGCACCCCTTTACGGGATTATCGAAGGTGTCTTCGTCGGCTCGATTTCGTATTTCTTTGAAGCGATGGTCCCTGGTATTGTGGGACGTGCCGTATTAACGACGTTTGTCGTCGCCTTTGCGATGTGGTTTGTCTATACGACAGGGCTTGTCAAAGTGACACAGAAGTTTAAAGCCGGTGTCATGGCAGCCATGTTCACAGTCATGTTGTTATATCTCGTGCAACTCGTGATGAGTTTGTTCGGTTCAGGCTTGGCATTCATGACCGGTTCAAGCCCACTTGCGATCGGTGTTCAATTCGTGATTGTCATCGTCGCTTCACTCGCTCTCGTCTTGGATTTTGACTTTATCGCAAGTCAAGTCGAAGCTCGGGCTCCGAAACAGTTGGAATGGGTCGCGGCATTCGGATTAATCGTCACGCTCGTGTGGCTCTACATCGAGTTGTTAGATTTACTTTATCGTCTAGCGATGAGAGAATAAGAATCAATCATCGATCCGTTGGGTCGATGATTTTTTTACGAAAGGATGTGTCCATCTGTCTGCGCAAGACAGATTTATGATGAAGAAAATAGTGATTATCGGGTCAGGGATCGTCGGTGTTTCGACTGCCTATCATTTAGCTGGTAAAGCGGATGTAACGGTCATTGACCGGAAAGAAGAAGGAAGAGCAACGGATGCCGCGGCAGGAATCGTATGTCCGTGGATTGCGCAGCGACGCAACAAAGCTTGGTATGCACTGGCGAAAGGCGGAGCAAGCTATTATCCTAAGGTCGTCAAAGAGCTGGAGGCTGAAGGGGAGACGGATACCGGATACAAACGTGTCGGGACGCTTGCGCTCCATGAAGAAACAAAGCTCGACCAGATGATGGAGCGAACGTTGCTTCGTCGAGAAGAAGCGCCAGAAATCGGTGAACTCGAACGACTGACTGCTGAAGAGGCACAACATCGTTTCCCACCGTTATCCGATGAATACGATGCACTCTTCGTGACAGGAGGGGCTAGAGTCGACGGCGGACGCTTTCGCGCTGCACTTGAGAGAGTCGCCATCAAGCGTGGCGTCACATTTGTCAACGGTTCAGCACGGTTGACGAGCGGAGATGAGATTGGTGTGGAGTGTGACGGAGTGAGATATGAAGCGGATGAAATCATCCTTGCGACGGGTGCTTGGTTACCGGAACTGTTACAGCCTCTTGGATATACGGTACGAGTCGAAGGGGAAAAGGCCCAGCTCGTCCACGTCCAGTTGAAGGATACAGATGCATCTGACTGGCCGGTCGTCATGCCGCCACGACGCCGCTATTTACTCGGATTTGACGACGGGAAAGTGGTCATCGGTTCGACACATGAGAAAGGAAAAGCGTTCGACGTTCGTCCGACTGCAATCGGAGTACACGAAGTACTGACGAAAGGTTTGGAGTCGGCACCTGGACTTTCCGAGGCAGAACTCGTGGGGACGAAAGTCGGCTTCCGTCCGGTCACACCGAATTCAATTCCCGTACTCGGAAGGGTGCCTGGGGCAGAAAAACTGTTGGTCGCGAACGGTCTGGGATCATCCGGTTTGACGGTCGGCCCGTTCATCGGAAAAGTGTTGAGTGACCTCGTTCTGACAGGAGACGCGGAAGTGGATCTATCGCTCTATCCAATTGAAGACTTTATCTATCACACATAAAAAAGGTGACTGTCTGCTTGCTTGAGACAGTCACCTTTTAGCGTCTCATGACTCCATTCAAAAAGAAATGAAAGTAGACTTCCATCGTTTCCTTCATATTCTCGATTGAAAACTGAGGATCGGACAGGATAGCCTGTTGCATGAATTGTACATAGCGTAAATAAGAAGAAGTGGATAACGTCGAATCAATTGACCCTTGGGCCTTCCCGTATTCAATCAACCGGGCGAAAGCAGTATATCCTCGAGTCGCAAGCTGTTCCCAGTTCGGGTCTTGTTGAATCATTGCTGTGATGGTCTCGTCAAAGAGAACCGCCGACTGGATTTTTCGTGTTAGGATCTCGACGAGTAACGCATCGAATGGAGCGTTCGATTCAATCGCATGTTCAATCCAACTCATCTGCTCTTCTGTCATCTGCTTTAGGACTTGCACGATAACCTGGTCTTTTGACCCAAAGTAATTATAGATAGATACGGGGGAGACGTGCGCTCGACTCGCTAACTCACTGATTGTGAATCGGGATTGTTTTTCTGCCATCAAGTCATAGGCGGCACGTAAGATCGCTTGTTGTTTTTCTTCGGTGCGTTTCGCAAATCCATCCATTGATTTAAGCGCTCCTCTCTCTAGTTTTGTAATCAATATACCATTTCCATTTCAAAAAAGAACGTGATATACTAGTTTTGTAATCATATCGTTCAGATATTACAAAAAAGGAGGGTTCGAGATGATTCGGATTCAGCGATTGACGAAACGATTTGATGCCACACATGGTATTTTTGACGTTTCACTACATGTATCACCAGGTACAATCTTCGGATTCATCGGACCGAACGGCGCTGGGAAATCCACAACGATTCGACATTTGATGGGTCTTTTGAAGCCGAGTGAAGGCAAGGCGACCATCAACGGATTCGACTGTTGGCAGGAGACGGAGCAAGTGAAACGGAGTGTCGGCTATTTGCCAGGAGAAATCAATTATCCCCAGAACATGACGGGAGAAGAAATCATTCGATTGACGCGCCATTTGCACAAAACGAATTCGGATCGTGAACGGCAACTACGTGAACGGTTTTCATTCGATGAGGCGACGAAAGTACGGAAGATGTCAAAAGGGATGAAGCAAAAACTCGCCATCATCACCTGTTTCATGAAAGATGTGCCCGTCTATATATTGGATGAACCGACGAGCGGATTAGACCCGCTCATGCAAGATCGTCTAATCGATTGGTTAATTGAAGAAAAGCAATCTGGGAAAGCGATTCTCATGAGTTCTCACCATTTCCCTGAGATGGAACGGACGTGCGACCGTGCCGCGTTGATTAAAGATGGACGCATCATCATCGAAGAGGACATGGAACAATTACGACAACATAGCGTGAAACGGTATCGAGTCGAATTTTCAACGGAAGCGGAAGCCGTTCGATTCGCGGCCGATTCTGGTGAACGGGACGGCATGCATGTTGAGGTCACCATCTCGACACCGATAGAGCTGAACCACCTCATCCGAACATTGGCGGAGTTTCAGGTTCAATCACTGACAAGTGGCACAGACGAGCTCGAACATCTATTCATGCAGTATTACGGGGAGGCGACATGACATGTTAATTCGCTCCATGTTGAAACAGAATCGCAGTTGGATTCTAGGATATTCAGTCGGGACTAGCATATATCTCTTTTTCTTAGCCGCAATCTTCCCATCTATTCAAGAAACAGGATTGATTGAGGCAAAATTAGAGTCGTTGCCACCTGAGCTTCTCGATGTCTTCCAAATCGATGCGTCGATGGCGATGGACAACGTCCTCAATCTATTGTCGAGTAACTATTATGGCTTGATTTTCTACGTCCTCGCAGTTTTATTCGCATTGACTTTCGCCTCGAAACTGTTGGCCAAACCGGTCGATTCTGGAGAAATCATGCTGTATATGGCGGCCCCGATTTCTCGAGTCACGTATGTGATGTCAAGCTTTGTTGTGTTGATTGTGGCAGTCGGGCTATTTGTCGGTCTAAATGGGTTGAGTTTAATGGCAGCGGACCTTCTGTTCGATTTACAAATCGACTATGCGGTATTGTGGATGCTTCAATTGAATGGAGCGCTCATGTTGCTCGTCCTAGGCGTAGCCGCTTATGTGATTGCGAGTCTGTTCGATGATAGTAGTAAATCCTATATGGTGACGGGAGGGATATTCACGTTCTTTCTCATGGTGAACATCATCCAAGGAGTGAGCGATCAATTCGATTGGATGTCAAACCTCTCATTCTTCTCTCTCTTTGACGCCGGTGCCATCATGCGTGAGGAATATTGGGGAATCCATTTCATCTGGTTACTCGCTCTCCTGACCATCTTTTCAGCACTCTCGTTCATCCGATTCACCCGAAAAGATTTGACGATTTAGTTTTCCGAAATAAATTCTCGGGTATGATACAATCAGCTCGTTAGAATGAAAAGGGGATGAATGAGATGCTTTACGCAACATTACGAAATAAGGTCGAAATTCCGATGATCGGCTTTGGTGTCTGGAAGGTCGATAATGAAACCGAGGCACCAGCTGCTGTCGTTGAAGCCATCAAAACAGGCTATCGTCACATCGATACGGCTGCAATCTATAAAAATGAAGAGGGCGTTGCGAAGGGAATTCATCTCTCAGGTGTAGATCGCTCTGAATTGTTCATCACGTCGAAGATTTGGAATGATGACATTCGTGAAGGCAAAACGAAAGAGGCATTCGAAGACTCGTTAAAACGACTCCAGACAGATTATTTGGACCTTTGTCTGTTGCATTGGCCGGTAGATGGGTTCGTCGATGCGTGGAAAGATCTCATCGATTTATATGAAGCCGGAAAAATCAAAGCAATCGGTGTATCCAACTTTAAAGAACACCACTTAGAAACATTGAAAGAAGCCGGTCTGATGGCGCCACTCATCAATCAAGTTGAACTTCATCCACAACTCCCGCAACCGGATTTGTTGGATTACTGCCAAGATGAAGGGATTCAAATCGAGGCATGGAGTCCACTCATGCAAGGAAAGTTTTTAGACATCCCTGCTTTTTCTGAGATTGCAGAAAAACATGGGAAGACGCCGGCACAGATAGTTCTCCGTTGGCATCTTGAGTCTGGTCATGTCGCGTTACCGAAATCGGTGACACCACATCGAATCCGTGAGAACTTTGATGTATTCGACTTCTCACTCGATGCGGACGATTTGGCGAAAATCGATCAAGTGGCGACAGGGGAACGTCTCGGACCAGATCCAGACGAAATCGACTTTTAATTGAGAAGGGGTTCGCATATGCGAGCCCCTTTATACGTGTAGAGTCACATGGATGCGGGTATTGAATATTATGTTACAAAAGGAGGTGTTTGATCTTCATTTAGAAGATCGTGATTATGGACTTATCAAAATGGCCGATTGTAAACTGGGTCGCTTTTTTAGCGACCGTCGTCATCAACTACTTCGCGAGCGGCGACAACGCAGCGGTTTCGGACCGCATCGATATCTACTTTAAGCCGGCAGGGTACGCTTTCTCAATTTGGGGTGTCATCTATGTCGCGCTTCTTGTCTGGCTGGTGCTCCAGTTGAAGAAAGGGACGACGGCGAATCGTCAAGCCGAGCGAATGAAGGCTGGATTTTTAGTCTCTTGCGTGTTGAATGGTTTATGGTTATTTGCATTCACGAACGAATGGTTCGTCGTCTCACTTGTCATCATGGTGTTGTTCCTGGCGACGCTGTGCTGGTTGTATTACATCGCTTTTCGAACGTCTACGAGTTGGCTCGATCGGTTCCCGTTCTCCATCTACATCGGCTGGGTATCAGTCGCGACCATCGTCAACACGTTCGTTGTGATGAAGACGGAACAGATCACGTCGCTGTTAGGTCTTGATGAACTTGCCTGGACCTCACTTATGCTGATGGTCGGTGTAGTCCTTGCCCTCCTCTTTATGTGGTGGCATCATGATTTCATCTACCCACTCGTATTCGTATGGGCGTATATCGGAATCTTTGCTAGAATCGAAGAAGGCACACTCTATGTTGTGATTGTCAGCGCCCTTGCATTGCTAGCGATTGGGTATATCGGTTTGATTTTGTGGAAACGTCCGAAATCGTTTTTGCATCATACGCGTAAAACAGTAGAACAATAATCAAGAAAAGGGTATCTTCAGGATATCCTTTTTTTGCGTTCTGAAGAACCTATAAATAAATAATATTTATGGATATTTATTCTTTATTGAACATAACTAAAAACGATAAATCCATTGATAACAGTTATGTATACGCTTTCAATAGCACTCTTTGAGATTCCTGTTATGCAAAAATGCATGCAACTCACTTGATTTTTCAGAATATTTAGAACAAAATGTTAATTACGAAACTGTGAGTGAAAGGGGTCGATGATATGAGTCGAGTTGGTTTGTATGATTCAAAATTTGAGAAAGATGCGTGTGGGATTGGACTTTACGTCAATTTACATGGGCTAAAGAAACATGAAATCGTCCAAAAATCGCTCTCCATGTTATGTAATTTAGAGCACCGAGGAGGACAAGGTGTCATCGATGCTGGTGATGGGGCTGGTATCATGACTGAAATTCCACACGAATTGTTTACGCAAACCATGAACCTTCCGTCACTCGGTCGTTACGCTGTCGGAATGGTTTTTTTTCAGCCGTCTGAGAATCAGCTTCACGAAAAGATCACTTTGATGGAACGGATGGCGGATGAACTTGATTGTTCGACGATTGAATGGCGCGAAGTACCTGTCGACCCGATGCAAATCGGTGAACATGCACGGGTCACACAACCGGTGATCTATCAATGGTTCATCTCATGTCCATTCCTAGATGAGGATGCGAATGAACGCGTCTTCTATGAACTTCGTCGAAAAATCGAAAAGGTCGAATCATTACACCTATATATCGCAAGCCTTTCAACGAGAACGATCGTGTATAAAGGGATGTTGACGCCAAATCAAATCGCAGCATTTTATTTGGACTTGCAATCCCCTCATTACAAGAGTACGTTCGGCATCGTTCATTCTCGTTTCTCGACGAATACGTTCCCTTCTTGGGAACGAGCACATCCGAACCGAATGATAGTCCATAACGGGGAAATCAACACGCTTCGCGGAAATATCGATGCGATGCGAGCGCGGGAAGGGGTCACGTCAACAGACTTATTTGAAGACGTTCAACACTTGTTCCCTGTGCTTCAAGAGGATGGAAGCGACTCGTCCATGCTCGATAACGCTTTTGAATTCTTCACACGAACGGGTCGCTCGATTGCCCACACGGCGATGATGTTGATTCCTGAACCATTTGTCGAAGGACAGATGGAACCGTTCAAGCGCGACTTTTATCAGTATCATTCATCCATCATGGAGCCGTGGGATGGACCGACTGGAGTCGTCTTCACGGATGGAAGGCAGATCGGAGCAATTTTAGATCGTAACGGCTTGCGTCCGATGCGTTATGTCGAAACATTGGACGGGGAATTGATTCTCTCATCTGAAACAGGAGTCATTCCGGTTGACGCAGAGAACGTTAAATCAAAACAGCGTTTAAGACCAGGACAGTTGTTATTGATCGACTTGATTGAAAATCGTTTGATACCAGATCATGAGATCAAAGAGACGATTGCGAAGTCAGAGCCTTATCACAAATGGCTTAGGCAGATGATGATTCTTGAGGATCGAGGGGTCGATGAAGAAGAACTGCTTGAACTCGAGCGTGTGCAACGTGCGTTTGGATATACGAAAGAAGACATTGAACAGTATATGGTTCCGTTAATCAAAGATGAGAAAGATCCAATCGGCTCGATGGGACATGACCAACCAATCGCGGTGCTCTCGACACGACCCCGTTCCTTGTTCCATTATTTCAAACAACACTTCGCACAAGTGACCAACCCACCGATTGACGCGTTGCGGGAGAAAATTGTAACGGCTACATTTACTTGGATTGGTCCGCAAGGAGATCCGGTCCATACCGGACGAGGTCATGCAAAACGTGTGTGGTTAGATCATCCGATGATTGATGGGGCGGCCCTCAAGCAACTTGACGAGAGGCTCAAGGTCGAACGAGTCGATACGACGTTCATGGATGATTTAGAGACATCTCTTGAGTCACTTTTGCGACAAGTCAGTGAGATGGTTCGGAATGGAGCAAATGTGATTGTTCTATCTGACCGGCTCATCGATCGCGAACAGATTGCGATGCCGTCTCTCCTCGTACTGAGTGCAGTTCATCAACACTTGATTCGAGAGAACTTGCGATCGAGCTGTAGTCTTGTTTGTGAGAGCGGTGAGATACGAGAAGTGCATCAAGCAGCGACCTTGATTGGGTATGGGGCAGATGCGGTGTACCCTTACGTGGCCTATGCGACCATTCGAGATTTAGTCGAACGTGAACAAATCGCGCATTCATTTGAAGAGGCTATTCGCTCGTATCAAAAAGCAGTCGTCGAAGGCATCGTCAAAATCATGTCGAAAATGGGTATCTCCACCATTCAAAGTTATCGCGGGGCTCAAATTTTTGAAGCCGTGGGACTAGACCGTGATTTGATTGAAACGCATTTCAGGGGAACCACGTCCCAACTGTCTGGGATCGGATTTAAAGAGCTAGAAGACGAGGCGAAAACACTCCATACGTCCGCCTATGCGACGAATCGGCCGCTCGAAGCGGGAAGTGATTTCCAATGGCGTGCAGATGGGGAAGAACATGCATTTAATCCGAAGACGATTCATTTGTTGCAACGTGCCTGTCGTGAGAAGGAACGAAAATATTATGACGCTTATGTGAAGCTACATGAATCATCAGGACAGTTCATTCGACAGTTGTTTGCATTTAAAACGCAACGTCCTGTGCCACTCGAAGAAGTGGAACCAATCACGTCGATCGTTCGCCGTTTTAAGACGGGAGCAATGTCATTCGGGTCCTTGTCGAAAGAGGCGCATGAAACCCTCGCTATCGCCATGAATCAGATTGGTGCGAAAAGTAACTCGGGCGAAGGTGGGGAAGACCGAGCACGCTTCGTCCCGGATGAGTTTGGGAACGAACGCATCAGCCGCATCAAGCAAGTCGCGAGCGGGCGATTCGGGGTGACGGCAGAATATCTGTACCATGCCGATGAGATTCAAATCAAGATGGCGCAAGGGGCAAAACCGGGTGAGGGTGGTCAACTTCCCGGAAATAAGGTGTACCCATGGGTCGCCGAAGTGCGCGGATCCGTTCCAGGTGTTGGGCTCATTTCACCGCCTCCACATCACGACATTTATTCGATTGAGGACTTGGCCCAACTCATCTTTGACTTAAAGCATGTGAACCCGAAGGCGAAAATCAGTGTCAAACTTGTCTCGAAGTCAGGCGTCGGGACAATCGCAGCGGGTGTGGCGAAAGCGAACGCGGATACGATTGTCATCAGTGGATATGATGGTGGGACCGGTGCTTCTCCAAAAACATCAATCAAGCACACAGGTCTTCCTTGGGAACTTGGTCTCTTAGAGACGCATCAAACGCTCACGTTGAACGGGTTGCGGGGGAGAGTAACACTTGAGACAGACGGAAAGCTCATGACGGGACGAGATATCGTCCTAGCTGCCATCTTCGGGGCGGAAGAGTTTGCGTTTGCGACAGCACCGCTCGTCGTCCTTGGATGTATTATGATGCGCGCATGTCATTTAGATACATGTCCGGTCGGTGTGGCGACACAAGACCCTGTGCTTCGTCAGAAATTTATGGGGAAACCAGAACATGTCGTCAACTTGATGACGTTCTTGGCCGAAGAAGTACGGGAAATTTTAGCGTCACTCGGTATGACCTCACTTGATGAAGTGATTGGTCGAACGGATCTTCTTGAAGAGAGTGAATGGAAGACGAGTCATCCGAAAGCAAAACGGTTAGATTTAGCACCGATGCTCTCGATGCCGACACCACTTCCTGAACGTGAAGAACTCGCTCACCCGGCATATCGTTCCTATGATCACCGGAAATTGATTCCGGCAGTCTCTCGGTCAATCAACTCGTTGCAGCCGACATTCTTCGTTGGTCGCATCCGAAACACCGATCGCGCCGTCGGAACACAGTTGGGGTTTGAAGTGACGAAAGTTCACGGTCAGGTCGGTTTAGCGGATGATACCATTTCGCTTCGCCTCAGTGGATCAGCCGGACAAAGCCTAGGAGCATTTTTACCACGAGGGATCACCATTTCCGTCATCGGTGATGCCAATGACTATATTGGGAAAGGCTTGAGCGGTGGAAAATTAGCATTGATCGCTGAAAAACATGCGCCGTTTGATGAAAGTAAACAAATGATTGCCGGTAATGTCTGCTTGTACGGAGCGACGAGCGGACAGGCCTTCTTTAACGGTCATGTCGGCGAGCGTTTTGCCGTTCGAAATTCTGGGGCGACGGCAGTCGTCGAAGGAGTCGGCGATCATGGATGTGAGTATATGACCGGGGGAACGGTTCTCGTCCTCGGTGACGTCGGACGGAACTTCGCAGCCGGTATGTCAGGTGGCATCGCATATATTTATGGGGATCAAGCGTACGATCGACTCGTCAACGAGGAGCTCGTCTCCGTTATAAAAGAATTGAACGATGAAGACGTGGAACAAATTTATGCACTTCTTGAGGCGCATCAGTTTCATACAGACAGTGTCAAGGCACGGACCATTTTAGAGTCGTTCGAACAAGCTCGCTCTCGCTTTGTAAAGGTCGTTCCACGAGATTATGCGAATGTATTGGACGTCATGCGTCGAATCGAGGCGAATCGACCGGAGTTGAGTGAAGCGGACCGAGCGCTTGAATTGTTCCGGGTTGTGACTGAGGGGGGTAACGCATGAACCATAACTTTTTAAACATTCCACGTTCCACATTACCGGAACGTCAGGTGGATGAACGAGTGAAGGATTATGAGGAATATGCGACGCGAATGGATGACGAATCGGTCAAACAGCAAGCAGCACGTTGTATGGACTGTGGCACTCCATTCTGTCATGTCGGGGATATGATTGGACAGGAGACGATTGGGTGTCCGATTCACAACTATATCCCGGAGTGGAACAAGCTTGTGACAAAATCGGACTGGATGGGAGCGTATCACCGATTGATGGAGACGAATAACTTCCCGGAGTTCACGGGGAGAGTTTGTCCCGCACCATGTGAGGGGTCTTGTACACTCGGAATCAGTGAAGATCCGGTTGCCATCAAATCGATTGAACGAACCATCATCGATCGGGCATTTGAAGAAGGATGGGTGAAACCAAGACCTGTCCATCGAAGAACCGGGATGACCATCGCCATCATCGGAAGTGGGCCGGCTGGATTGGCGGCTGCTGACCAACTGAACCAACTCGGACATTCCGTCACCATCATCGAGAAGGCGGATGAACCGGGAGGGCTACTCATGTACGGAATCCCGAACATGAAACTGGATAAGGACGTCGTGAGGCGCCGTATTCGGTTGCTCGAACAAGAGGGGATTGTCATCCAGACGAACATAGAGGTCGGTACGGATGTGACAGTCGAGGCGCTTCGGAACCAATACGATGCGGTGATCTTCGCGACAGGAGCTCAGAAACAGCGCACGCTCGGGATTGATGGCGATGATGCACGTGGTGTTGAAATGGCGATGGACTATTTGACGGCATCCATGTACGAACGGAAAGGATTGACTCGATCACCAGGACATGATGCCAAAGGCAAAGACGTCATCGTCATCGGGGGTGGAGATACAGGGGCCGACTGTGTGGCGACCGCGATTCGTCAAGGAGCGAAATCTGTCATCCAGTTTGGGAAGCACCCTTCGAAAGGATTGTTTAGGGCTCCTGAGCGACCATGGCCACTTCAACCGGATACGGATACGACCGATTATGCGTATGCGGAATCGCTTGCGGTCTATGAGAAAGACCCGAGAACGTATTTGATTCGCTCCAACCAAATCGTCACGATAGAAGGACGTGTCACAGGGATTGAAACGGAACGGATGACGAAAGTGGTCAATCCCGATGGTCAAGCGACGTTCTTCGTGGAAGAGGATTCGATGGAGACATATCCGGCGGACCTCGTCCTCGTCGCCATCGGATTTGAGCGACCGGAGCATGAGTTGCGGAAAATCGGCGTCGAGAAGACGAAAGATTTCCAGACGGCAACGGAAAACGTTTTTGTCGCTGGGGATGCCAAGCGAGGGCAAAGCTTGATCGTATGGGCGATTCGGGAAGGTCGAGAAGTGGCAGAGGTCGTCGATGCGTATCTCGATACTTGCAAGACCGAATTAAAAACCTCATCATAAAAAGGAGCGACAGCCGTCGCTCCTTATCTTTTGTTTAGGAGGAGTTTTATGTTCACCGAAATCCTCATGTATACGGGAATCTGGTTTATTCTCATCCTCATTTTATTAGCAACCATTTATTCACGACGGAAAAAATGATCAAAGCACCATCGCGGCAATCACACCGAAGATGATGAGTGGAATATTGTAGTGTAAGAACGTTGGCCAAACCGTTTCACGTAGGTGATCGTGTTGACCGTCAGCGTTCAATCCACTCGTAGGTCCGAGTGTCGAGTCACTCGCTGGGCTACCTGCGTCCCCAAGCGCTCCTGCAGTCCCGATGATGGCGATGGTCGCCTCGACTGAGAACCCGTATTGTACACAGAGCGGGACGAAAATCGCAGCAATGATTGGAACGGTCGAGAAACTTGAACCGATTCCGAGCGTGATGACAAGGCCGACGAGCAACATGACGAGAGCGGCAATGAGTTTAGAGTCACCCATTAAATCGCTCGCTCCGTTGACGAGCGGTTCGATCGCACCTGTCTCGCGGATGACGGCAGCGAATCCACTTGCGGCGATCATGACGAACCCGATGAATGCCATCATGCGCATGCCGCTTGTGAAGATATCATCTGCCTCAGACCATGGAATCAGGCGGAAGATTGAGAGTAAGATCAGACCAGTCACCGCAGAGGCGATCATCGACTCGGTCTGCAACTGAACAATCAACACGATGAGAACGACTGCGAGTGTCATGATCATCTTCAAACCACTCATTTGACGTACTTCATAATCAGTTGGTCCGAGTGCGATTGTTTCATACGTTCTCGGTTTACGGTAGTGAATGAACGCAGCTATCAATCCGAAGACCATCCCCAATGCCGGGATTCCCATGATTGAGATGATGTTGACGTCTCCGACAGTCAATCCGTTCGCTTCAACATTCGCGATGAGAATCTCATTCAAGTAGATCCCACCAAACCCGACAGGTAACAACATATATGGTGTCACAAGACCGAACGTCAAAATGGTCGCTACGAGACGACGGTCTACATTCAACTCATTGAACAGCACGAGTAACGGCGGAATCACAATCGGGATAAAGGCGATGTGAATCGGAAGCACGTTTTGAGAGCTGATAGATAACAATAAGATGAGTGACAACAGGAATGCTTTAACGTACATCACACGCTTGCCTGACACGTCACGACCTGACATCGCAATCAATTTTTCCGCTAAGACATCCGGAAGCCCCGTCTTCGATAACCCGACAGCGAATGCGCCGAGGAGCGCGTAGCTGAGTGCGATGCTCGCTCCACCACCAAGGCCGTCACTGAAGGCGGTCAACGTATCGTTGAACCCAAGCCCTCCGCCAAGCCCTCCGACAAGCGCCGCTAAGATTAATGATAATACAATGTGCACTCGGCTGATGGCGAGCGCAAATAAGACGATGACTGCAAGTAATACTGCGTTCATATCGATCCAACACCTTTCGCATTTTCTTTCTCTTGGTATCACTTTAATATGATAAAGACTTTTTGAAATTTAACATATGATGTGACCCTTGTCAAATCGAATATGAAAAAAGCGATAACTCGTGAAAGTTATCGCTACATGTTACATCTCGACGTTATGATACACTTGGCGCACATCTTCTAAGTCTTCGAGAACATCGATTAGTTTTTCAAATTGTTCTTGCGATGCGTCATCGAGTGACACTTCGTTCTGCGGGAGCATCGTCAATTCCGCAACGGCAAACTCTTCTACTCCGGCAGCCTTGAATGCAGTTTGAACGGAATGGAACGCTTCTGGCTCGGCATAGACGATGATCGTCTCGTCTTCCTCAATGACATCACGCACATCGAGGTCATGCTCCATCATGAGTTCGAGGACGTCATCTGCCGACATTTCATTGACACCGATGACGGCAGTTGCATCGAACATATATGCGACCGAACCACTGACTCCCATGTTGCCTCCGTTTTTACCGAACGCGGCACGAACTTCTGAAGCCGTACGGTTGACGTTATTCGTCAATGTATCGACGATGACCATCGAACCATTCGGACCAAACCCTTCATATCGAAGCTCATCAAAGTTTTCCTCATCGCCACCTTTGGCTTTGTCGATGGCACGATCGATGATCGCACGAGGGACGTTATACGTCTTCGCACGCTCAACCACGAATTTTAATGATTGGTTCAACTCAGGATCAGGTTCCCCTTGACGGGCGGCCACATAAATCTCGCGACCGAACTTCGCATAGACGCGACTCGTGTTCGCGTCTTTTGACGCCTTCTTCTCTTTAATGTTGTTCCATTTACGACCCATTACATGTCATCTCTCTTTCCATTTGTACGTAGATTCATTACAGATTATATAAGAAGTTGTGAGAATTGACGAGAAAAGTTTTACTCGTCACCTTTGTCCATCTTCTCGACGATCTCTGTAAGTGTCTTCAGACTCTCAATGAGTCGGTCGGTTTCGTCCTCATTTAAAAAGGCGAGACGTTCCTCGAATAGCCTACGGAATGAGTCTCTGCGCTCAAGTAAAATCCGTTCACCTTTCTCTGTCAGTTGGTTCCAAATCACGCGGCGATCCCGTTCGTCTGGTACCCGCGTGATATACCCCTCGTTCAACAATTTCGTGATGAGCGGGGTAACGTTCGGTGGCGCGATGGAGAGTGTCTCGCTGATTCGTCCATTCGTGACAGCCCCCTCGTCCTCAATCAACATCAATAGATGGAAATGAGAGAAGTTCAGGTTTGGAATTTGAGGAAAATCAGATCGACGTAACAATTTACGACGAATTAAAGGAATCAGTTTGACAAACTGGTCCGCTGCATCTTGTTTCGGCATAATAGATTCACTTCCTAGTTAGGTTCTATTTTCATTATACACGAGTTAGGTGCAGTTGAACCTAAAAACGGGTTGATGTGATGATTGATACATCATAGTAGAGATTGAATCGACACAAAATATGTAAGCGTTTACATTAAAGGTTTGATATATTTTCATGAAAACGCATTCGATTTTACTGAGGACGCATACAAAAATCAAGAGCTATCAACAATAGATAAAAAAATATTGTGAAAGAGTTCACATTGTTGTCACCCACAAAACCTGAAAAACATTGTATTCTATGAATGTGAAGGAAAGCACAATCTCTAAAAAACAGTCATCATAATGTGCTTCCATCAAGTCAATATGTTCATTAAAAGCTCTCACTTATGAGGAGGAACCTAACATGGCAGTCAAAGAGAAAGCAAAAGTGGAAACAACGGCAGAACAAATGGTGGACACGCTCGTAGCCAGTGCGCATAAAGCACTTGATACGTTGATGACGTTCGACCAAGAGAAAATCGACCATATCGTACAGGCGATGGCGCTTGCAGGACTCGAGCAACACGTCGCACTCGCGAAATTAGCACATACAGAAACAGGTCGCGGTGTCTTTGAAGACAAGATGATCAAAAACATCTTTGCGACAGAATATATCTATAACTCACTCCGTGGTGAGAAAACGGTCGGCGTCCTTGAAGATGACGTTCAAAACGGAATCACATACATCGCGGAGCCAGTTGGTGTCGTCGCTGGTGTCACACCGGTCACAAATCCGACATCGACAACGATGTTCAAAGCAATCATCGCCATCAAGACACGTAACCCGATCATCTTCGCGTTCCATCCATCAGCGCAACAATGTTCAAGTGAAGCGGCCCGTGTCCTTCGTGACGCAGCAGTGGCGGCAGGTGCTCCTGAAAACTTGATTCAATGGGTTGAAGTTCCGTCACTCGATGCGACGAAAGCACTCATGAACCACCCTGGCGTGGCGATGGTCCTTGCGACGGGTGGGGCGGCAATGGTCAAATCCGCTTACTCGACTGGTAAACCGGCTCTCGGTGTCGGACCTGGTAACGTACCAGCCTATATCGATAAGACTGCGAAAGTGAAACGCGCCATCTCAGACGTCATCCTTTCAAAAACGTTCGACAACGGTATGATCTGTGCGTCTGAACAAGCGATCATCGTCGACCAAGAAGTATATGAAGAAGTGAAAGCAGAGATGACGGCACTCGGTTGCTACTTCTGCTCACCAGAAGAAAAAGCAAAACTTGAAACGCTCGTCATTCGGACGGATACATGTGCGGTCAACCCTGAAATCGTCGGGAAGCCGGCAGCATGGATCGCTGAACAGGCAGGTCTCAAAGTACCGGCTGATACGAAAATCTTGATTGCAGAACTCGAAACAGTTGGCGCAACAGAACTTCTCTCTCACGAAAAATTAAGCCCGGTTCTCGGTGCGTATAAAGTTCAATCACGTGAAGAAGGATTCGCAATCGCTGAAAAAATGCTTGAGATTGGTGGTCTCGGTCACACAGCGGTCATCCACTCAACAGATGACGATGCCATCCTTGAATTCGGTCTCCGTATGAAAGCTTGCCGTATCATCGTCAACTCGCCTTCAGCACACGGTGGAATCGGTGACCTTTACAACGAAATGACACCATCCCTCACGCTCGGTTGTGGGTCTTATGGTAAAAACTCCGTCTCAGAAAACGTGACGGCGAAACATCTACTCAACGTGAAAAAGGTGGCGAGACGTCGCGTGAATATGCAATGGTTCAAAGTACCTGAAAAAATCTATTTCGAGAAAAACTCAGTACAATACCTTCAATCGCTCACAACGAAGAAACGGGCGATGATCGTCACAGATGAAATGATGGTCAAACTCGGATTCGCTGACAAAGTCATCAAAAACTTGCCTGCTGGCGTCGAGTACCGCATCTTTGACCAGGTCGAACCTGATCCATCTGTTGAAACAGTCATGAGCGGTGCCGAAGCGATGCGTCACTTCCAACCAGACATGATCATCGCACTTGGTGGTGGTTCACCGATGGATGCTGCGAAAGGCATGTGGCTCTTCTACGAACGTCCAGAAGAGAAATTCTCTAACCTACGCCAGAAATTCATGGATATCCGTAAACGGACGTACAAGTTCCCGACATTAGGTAACAAGTCAATGTTTATCGCCATCCCGACAACGTCTGGTACAGGTTCTGAAGTGACACCGTTCACTGTCATCACTGACAAAAAACGTAACGTGAAGTATCCGATTGCTGACTATGCAATCACACCAGACGTCGCCATCGTCGACCCAGAGTTCGTCATGACCGTCCCAGCTTCAATCACGGCTGATACAGGAATGGACGTCATGACACACGCAATCGAAGCATATGTTTCTGTCATGGCGAATGATTACACAGACGGACTTTGCCTCCGCGCCATTAAGATGATTTTCGATTATCTACCAAAAGCGTATGAAAACGGTAGCGACGCTGAAGCTCGTCAGAAAGTACACAATGCTTCAACGATGGCGGGTATGGCATTTGCGAACGCGTTCCTCGGTATCAACCATTCGATCGCTCACAAAATCGGTGGGGAGTTCCACGTACCACACGGTCGTACGAACGCAATCCTCATGCCACACGTCATCCGTTACAACGCGACACGCCCATCGAAACTTGCGGCGTTCCCGAAATATGAGTCATTCATCGCTGACGAACGTTACGCAGAAATCGCACGTTACCTCGGTCTTCCAGCAAGCACGACAGCTGAAGGTGTCGAGTCACTCGTCCAAGCGATCATCGAGCTCGGTCAACGCTTGAACATCAAACTTTCGTTCAAGGCGCAAGGCATCAAGAAAGCAGAACTCGATGCGAAGATTGACAAGATGGCGGTCGACGCATTCGAAGACCAATGTACAACGGCGAACCCGAAAATGCCGCTTGTTGAAGAATTGAAAGAGATCATGTACGCAGCATACGAAGGCGTATAAGGATCAACATTTACAAGTGGGCCCGTTCAACTCGAACGGGCTTTTCTTGTGATCGGAATATGATATTCTGATTCTAAAATTATATTTAAATTGATAAAAAATTGAATAGTCAGACGATAAATAGCTGTATATAATAAAAAATGGTATGTATAGTAATTTATTGATGAATGGGGATCGTGTAATGTTCATATTGATTAGTTTGTTGCGTTCAATCGCGACAGTTTTTCTTTTCTTCAATCCAATCCATCCGACGCCGCTCGAGACCGCTGAATATATTTCATCAGTCGATCGAAATGCGGATAGTTGGGAGAGTGCCGACTTTTTTGAATCATTCGGAACCGAATTACCCATCGACATGGACAGAAACCTCCTTTACACAGAACGGATAACCGGCTGGACTGAGATTGAAATGGGGGAAAAAACGTATGAGGGGTTTTCATCGATGACGTTTGATCAACCGTTCAAAGGTACGATTTTACATATGACGTGGGGACAAGATATTCCGGACGTGAAAGAGAAAGTGATTGTCTTACCGACGACAAAATTTTCATATGACAACATCGAGGATGCGTATACCGTCGATTACGCAGGTGAGATTTTGAATGACCAGGAAGCGAACGCGTACTTGTCAGAGCTCGCATCTAAGGGAGCTGCGGGATACCTGATCACCCCTTTTGAAGACGACCCATATGAGACGGGTTTCGTTTTCACGTCATCCTATATGCCGTTAAATGGTACAGGGGTAGACTTGGATACAGCTGAACAACTGAAGGACGGGGAAACGATTCAAGTCAAGCCCTATAATGAAGAAATCCCGTATGTCGAATTTGTCCAAAAAGGCAAGACGGATCAAGAGATTGTTCTCATGTCACGACTCGATTCTTCCTGGCACGGGGCCCATTATTTGTCTTCCGTCGGTCCGTCTTCGGTCTTATATCACCTCATACAGATGATGGACAACGAGACACCGTACTATACGATTCGATATGTCTTTTTGAATGGAAACGGTGACTCCAGAGAAGCGAGTGACGATTTCCTTGAAAGGCTAGCGGGACAAAAAGAAAAAGTGGAAACGGTCGTCATGCTCGATATTCTTGGGACTGGTGACGGTCCGTTATACGTTCGGACCAAAGGAATGAAATCCTACCCAGTACTAGAACAGGCGCCATTCTCTGATTTAGAAGTGCGCTCGTTGGCAAGTTCACCGGGTGACGCTTACGATGAAGCGGGAATTCCTTATCTGATGTTGAGTGACTCATTAGAAGGAAGTTGGCATGTGTTCACCGAGAAGGATACGTTCGAACGCCTGTCGGAAGGTGGGTTAACGGATGCGGTTGATTGGTTACACGATTGGCTAACTCACTGACCTCATAGATGTCGCCGTCTCATTTGACGGCGACGTATTTTTTTGGATGACAGTTTCGGGTATGATAGTAATGGAGGCGATACGATGAAACAAGAGATGACGATTACGACAGCATACGGAACGATTGCAGGAACTTTTCTTTCCCATGAGGAGCCCCGGGCGACAATCGTCATGTTGAGCGGAAGTGGGCCGAGTGACCGTGACGGCAATATGGGTGGTGTCGGTTTTAATACGTATGCCAAGTTGGCAGAAGCGTTGTACGACCGCGGATACAACGTGTTCCGATATGACAAACAAGGGATTGGCAAGTCCGATGGGGACTTCAATAAAGTCGGTTTACATGATTTGATTAACGATGCGATTCTTGTCGTGCGCACCATTCGACAACTGGCCGATGTGAATCGCTTATATCTACTTGGTCATAGTGAAGGGGCCGTTCTTGCTCCTGCCGTTCAACTTGAGACGAAGGCTGATGGACTCATCTTACTTTCCGGTTTCCATGAATCGTCCAAGCAGATGTTCTTATACCAAGCAGATGCACTCGCTAAAGACATCGAACATGTGAAAGGGATAAAAGGTCTCTTCTACCGGTTGACGGGCGTTGCCAAAAAAGTTAGGCAGCGACAGGACGATTTGTTAGAGCGTTCTTTACGGACGAACGTCTCGTTTTTCAAATATCGAGGTCAAGTCGTAAATGCGAAATGGATTCGAGAACATGCATCCTATGACGTCCGAGAGCGATTAGAGCATGTGACCGTCCCGGTTCTTGCGATTACGGGAGGGCGTGATGTGCAAGTCCCACCAGAGCACGTCCATATGATTCAAACAAAAGGTGAGGTCACCTCATCGATCATTGATGATATGAATCATCTGCTCGTGACACGGGAGTCACCCCATTCGCTTCTCATGCTGCACAAAGAGTATCGAGAAGCAATCGATGCGCCGATTCATCCAAAACTCGTTCGAGAATTGGATGAATGGTTAAAAAAACAGTCATAAACTCGAAAAACGGTCATATATTGACCGTTTTTTATGTTATAATTGTGACAAATTGAATGAAACTGAATGTTTTTGAATGATTTTAGTTGTTTTTATAATGAAAACGCTTTATATTAGACGTATGGAGGGAACAAGATGTTAACGAAACAACGACATCAGTTGATTTTGCAACGCTTATCTGAACAGAAGGTCGTCAAATTAAAAGAATTGGTTGATTTGACGGATTCATCCGAGTCGACGATTCGTCGAGATTTGACGGACCTCGAAGCGGAAGGGTATCTGGCAAGGGTTCACGGAGGCGCAACGCTCATTGCGACTCCAGATGAGGAACCGACATTTGAAGAAAAGCGAGACCGGTTCGTAGATGAAAAAGTTGCGATTGCACGGAAGGCCGCAACGTTCATCGAAGACGGGATGTCGATTTATTTAGATGCCGGTACAACCACTCAGGCGATGGTTCCGTTTTTAGAAGGGAAAAAGATTGTCGTCGTCACAAACAGTCTACCGATTGCGAATGAATTATTTGATCTTGATATTAAGACGTTTGTGATTGGCGGAGAATTAAAGCGTTCCACCCAGGCATTGGTTGGGTATAACGCACGCGAGAGCATGATGAATTATCGTGTCGACCTCGCCTTTCTCGGAATGAATGGAATCGACCTTGAAGCGGGTTACACGACCCCGGACCCAGAAGAAGCGCTTGTCAAAAAAACGGCAATCGAATTGGCACAAACCTCGTTCGTACTCGCGGACGCATCGAAGATCGGGAAACGAACGTTCAGCCGAGTCGCGACGTTAGATGCCGCACAGTTGATCACATCAAGCAGTGAGTCAATGAGTTCCATCCAAACAATCACAAAGGTGGTGAATGCGAAATGATTTACACGTTAACACTCAACCCTTCTATTGATTACTACGTAACATTACCTGAAGTACATCTAGGAGAAGTGAACCGAATCGAAGAGACGACGGAGCGTGCAGGCGGTAAAGGAATCAACGTCTCCATCGTTCTTCGGGAATATGCACAAGAAACGAAGGCACTTGGTTTCATCGGTGGGACGACCGGTGACTTCATTAAAAAGTCACTCGTCGATCACGGTGTACACACCGATTTCGTAGAGGTGAACGGGAACACCCGGATCAACGTCAAGATTCGAGCGAAAGAGGAAACAGAACTGAATGCGAGCGGACCGAATATCACGGATGGTGAGCTCGAACAGTTGAAGGCCAAGTTCGACCAAGTTCAAGAAGGTGATATCGTCGTCCTCGCTGGTAGTATCCCGAGCAACCTACCAGACTCGCTATATCGGACCATTGCCGAATCGATTCGCGAAAAAGGTGCCGAATTTGTCGTCGATACAACGAAAGACGCCATGCTCGAAGTGCTCACGCTTGAACCACTCATGATCAAACCGAATCACCATGAATTAGGTGAATTGTTTGATACCGAGATTGAAACGTTTGAACAAGCTCTACCTTATGCCGAACAGCTCGTCAAACGCGGGGCGAAAAACGTTATCATCTCCTTTGCGGGAGACGGGGCGCTACTCGTTAACAAGGACGGAGCCGTCACAGCGAACACACCGGTCGGGAAACTCGTGAACTCGGTTGGTGCAGGAGACTCACTCGTCGCCGGATTTGTCGCGAATGTGAAAGAAAAAGGTGAACAAGAAGCATTTCGATACGCGGTCACGACAGGAAGCGCATCTGCTTATACGTTCGGCTTATGTTCAAAGCAAGAGATTGATCGCTTGATCGATCAAGTACAACTCACACCACTGAAACGAATGGAGGAAACAACATGAAAATCACGGACTTGCTCCAACGCGACACGATTCAATTGAATCTAAGCGCGAATTCTAAGCGTGAGGTCATCGAAGAACTTGTCGATGTCCTCGATCGTGCTGGTAAGCTATCGGACCGCAACGGTTATCGCGATGCGATTCTAAAACGTGAAAGCGAGAGCACGACTGGCCTTGGAGAAGGGATTGCCATCCCTCATGCGAAAACGAGTGCGGTTAAAACGCCAGCAATCGCGTTCGGTCGCTCGGAAGGCGTCGACTACGAAGCGTTAGATGGACAACCGAGTCGCCTCTTCTTCATGATTGCGGCAGGAGAAAATGCGAATAATGAACACCTTGAAACACTCTCTAAACTTTCAGTTTACTTGATGGACCCTGCATTCCAAGAACGTCTCTATGCAGCAACTTCTGAAAGCGATGTCATCCGTGCCATCGAAGAAAAAGAAATGGCAGAAGCGAAGCCAGAAGTCGTCAAACCGACGAATCAAGATGCACCGTTCATTTTGGCGGTCACGGCTTGCCCGACAGGCATCGCTCATACGTATATGGCGGCAGACAGCTTGAAACAAAAAGCGGAAGCGATGGGCGTCGATATTAAAGTCGAAACGAACGGATCGACTGGCGTAAAAAATGAATTGACACGTGCGGATATCGACCGGGCAACAGCGATCATCGTCGCAGCGGACAAAGCTGTTGAAATGGATCGTTTCGCTGGTAAACGAGTCATCGAAGTTCCGGTCGCACAAGGGATTCGGAAACCTGAAGAACTCATCAATCGTGCGGTGAAACAAGATGCGCCGGTATATGAGGCTTCGAAAACATCAGGTGGCGCTTCGAAAGAGCAACGTACAGGCGTGTACAAACACTTGATGAGCGGGGTATCTGCGATGCTTCCACTCGTTGTCGCAGGTGGTCTCTTGATTGCAATCAGCTTCTTCTGGGGCATCAACTCTGCTAACCCGGATGACCCGTCTTACAATGAATTTGCAGCACAGTTGATGACGATCGGTGGAGCTGCATTCGGCTTCCTCGTTCCGATTCTCGCCGGTTTCATCGCGATGTCGATTGCCGATCGCCCAGGTCTCGCACCAGGTCTCGTGGCAGGGGTACTTGCAAGTCAAGGGAACGCCGGATTCCTCGGTGGTCTCATCGCTGGTTTCTTGGCAGGTTATGTCGTCCTCTTCTTGAAAAAGGCACTTGCGAAGTTGCCAGCTTCACTTGAAGGAATCAAACCGGTCCTCTTATATCCTTTACTTGGATCATTTATCTCAGGTATGGTCATGTTACTCGTCGTCAATGAACCGATTGCTGCACTTATGACATGGTTGATGGATACGTTGAACAGTATGAGCGGCGCAAACGCTATCCTTTTAGGAGTCATCGTCGGTGGGATGATGGCAGTCGATATGGGTGGTCCGATCAACAAGACAGCATACGTCTTCGGAACGGCAGCACTCACAGCAGGTAACCAAGAAGTCATGGCAGCCGTCATGGCTGGAGGGATGGTACCACCACTCCTCGTCGCACTCGCATCAACTGTCTTCGCTCGTCAAAAGTTCTCGAAACAAGAGCGCGAAGCAGGAAAAACAGCATATATCATGGGAGCTTCGTTCATCACGGAAGCGGCGATCCCATTTGCCGCTGCGGACCCGATTCGCGTTCTTCCATCAGCGATTCTCGGTTCTGCCATCGCAGGAGGATTATCCGCATTCTTCACGATTCAATTACCAGCGCCACACGGAGGAATCTTCGTCTTCCCACTTCTTGAAGGAGCTGGAAACGTCGCGGTGAGTATGGGCCTCTATGCACTCGCCATCTTGGCAGGTGCGGTGGTCGGAGCATTGCTCCTCTCGTTCTTGAAAAAACCGTTAACAACTTCTACACCAGTCCAATCTAAAGAAGTTGCATAACGTGATAAAAGACGTCGCCTTTATCTAAAGGTGACGTCTTTTTTGTTGTGGATGTCCGTTCAATTTTCACATAATCTCGGATTGCAGGTTGGGGATTTGTGGTAAACTATTTGTAAAGCTTCGGGTGAGGAGGGGGTCACATTGGACATTCGGGTCGCCAAACCAGATGATGTGTATGGGATTGCGAGAGTGCGTGTGAACGGATGGCGTACGACCTATCGGGGAATCGTGCCGACTGAGTATTTATTGAAAGTTTCGTCCGGTTCCATCGAATGGGCAGAACGTTTGCGGACCGCCCTTCGTCGGCAAGAAGTAGCCGGCTTTGTGGCGATTGTCGAGGACGAGATTGTGGGCTTCATCCTATACGGAGAAGAACGGACAGGAGAGTACCCAGACCACACGAATGAAGTCTATGCCATTTATATTTTAGAGAACCATCAAGGGAACGGAATCGGGTCCGCTCTCCTTGAACATGCCGTGCAATCGATGTGTGAGGCAGGGCTCTTGATCTGGGCACTTGAGATGAATCCGTTCCGTACATTCTATGAGCGAAAACAAGGGCAGGTCATCGACCAGAAAGATCGAGAGTTTGGTGAATTGATGCTTCGAGAAGTGGCGTATGGATGGGAAACGACCCGTCATGACTCCATCATGGGAGCCTAAGCTTTGAGACTGTAGAATGATCTACGGTCTTTTTTTGTGTCTAATGTATGAGCTTTAACCGATTTTTTCATTCAAGATTGATTCAGCTTTGCAGCCAACAACGTAAATTCCCACGGGATATTTTCACCGTTCCATCCTCTCTAGTTCTATAATGGAATTATCTATAATAATTTTACAATGGGAACTTGTCAATAAATCTATGTCTAGTAAGGACAAATATGGATGAATATAAATGTAGAAACGAGGATAAGGTGAATGATTAAAGGAATATACGAGGCGCACTTACCGGTGAGTGATTTAACTGAATCAATTCGATTTTATGAGAAATTAGGATTAGAGTTGGCATTCCAAAATGAGAAATTGGCTTTCCTGTGGATTATGAAAGGGGAGAGCTGGATTGGGCTATGGAAATCTGATCGAGTCGATTTAACGTATCATCCATCAATCCGACACATCGCTTTTCGAATCGAGGAGCAGGATTTGGATGCGATTAAAGCATGGCTTGAGGATCAGGGAATTGAAATTCGTACTGCGTTCAAGATGACACCTGAACAGCAACCACTCGTCCTTCCGAATGCCCCGTACGAGCATGCGGCCATCTACTTTGAAGACCCGGACGGAAATTCGCTTGAACTCATCACGTTGATAGGAACAAACGCAGATGAAACTGCTAATGTGATTCCGTACGAAGAGTGGTTAAAAAATAAAGAATGTACATAATTGATTCAATAAAGGAGAGAGAATATGCTATTCCATTATCATCTATGGACACCACATGTCGAAGAAACGGAGAAATTTTATGCGAGTCTAGGATTTCAAGTGTCCCAACGAATCGGAAAGAAAGATGGAGAATTCGAATCTTTTGCCCCACCTCTCGATTGGGACGACTTTAGGGACCAATCTATTCAGTTTAGAATCATAGAAATGAAGCGGGGAGCGACGAATATCACATTCGGTTACGGAAAGAAAGTGATGTTTGATCATATTGGTTTTTTAGTATCTGAAGAGGAAAAAGTGGATGTGTTAGAACGAGCAGAGGAAATAGGATTGACGGTTCAGTCAAATGAACGAAGAACGTTCATCCATACACCATACGGATTTCGAATCGAACTTCAGGACCATTTCGATGCTATTCAATCACGTTCTGAGAGTCGCATCCACCAATTAAATATTGAAACGAAAACGGCAGGTCTTGAAGAGGTTTTGCAACAATTATTCAATTGTCCTGTCCCGCAAATCGTAGCAACTGAATCGGATCACACACAGTTGACGCATGTAAACCTGATGAGTGATTGTACGATCAGTTCAACTGATCCGAACGGTATTCAAATCATCCTTTCAAAATGATTAATAGATAATAATTCTTTTAAGGGGCAGAAAAAGTGATAGATATTGATCAAGAAATCATTTATGTTCAATCAGTCTTACAAAGAGTACTAAGAAATGTCCCTTTGAATCAAAATGGAATACTGTTGTTCAATTAACCAATCTCTTCTATACTGAATTGAACAAAAAGTTCTAAAGGAAAACAGCTCATTCTCATGGGCACGGCGGACCAACATTATGTACTAGAACGAATCCAGCATTTCGAACAACTAGCATTGACTGAACTCGAGATTGTTGAGCAGATGAATCATAGCCTCGAGTACACAGGTAACACATACCAGTCACTTCGGCTACTTGAAACACTTCTCAAGCGAGTTGAGCAATTTATCACTTCCTCATAGGTCGTGAACCGGTGGAGAGTTTCATATTGTGATTACTATTATCTGTATGGGAGGAGTCGACGTGAAATTTACCACTGAGCGTTTAGAAATCAGACCATTTATGGAGAAAGATTTGGAAGCTACATTCAAAATGTATAGAAAATCAGAAATATGCAGATATCTTTTGCATGAGCCATGGACGTCTGAAAACAGGAATGAAGTATTTGCTAAAAAACTAATGAATTCTACTCTTACCGAGACTAGTACGTTGAATTTAGCAGTCGTACATCAAGATGAAGTAATTGGGGATCTCACGGTTTGGTACACGGGTATGAAAGATACGGTAGAGATCGGGTATTGTTTTTCTGATTCACACTCGGGAAAAGGATATGCAACGGAGGCAGTGAGCGGATTGCTAAGGGAGTTGTTTGCGAATCTCAATCTACATCGGGTACAAGCTAATCTCGACGCCAGAAATGTAGCTTCCCAGAATTTATGTGAACGGGTTGGAATGAGAAAAGAAGCTCATTTCTTGAAAGACTATTGGAATAAGAATGAATGGACCGATAGCATGGTGTACGCGATGTTACACGAGGAGTTTGTAAGACAATAAACGGAATAAGTGAATAGAAAAGGAGATGACGCGTGTCATCTCCTTTTTTTACAATTTTTCAATAACCGTTTTAGGGTCGATACGTTCTGTATAGTCAGCAGGCACATCACTGAACGAAATCGTCCCATCGGATTGGATGATGAACGTGGCCGGTTTCGGCAACTGCCAATCCTCGTTCCCATTATGTGCATCGACATTTAATCCAGATGCTTTATAAATGTCAATCAAGTAATCCGGCATGTCAAACACGAGATCGAATTGACGTGCGACATTATTGCCGACATCACTCAGCACGTAAAAATCAAGTTCGTTCTTCTCTTTCGTCGAAAGGGAATAATCCGGCGTCTCAGGACTGATGGCGACAAGAGTCGCTCCTTTTTCTTGAATCATTGCCAATTCGCGCTGGTAAGTGCGGAGTTCGAGGTTACAATATGGACACCATCCACCACGGTAAAATGTGACGATGACAGGTCCATTTTCAAGCAGTGTTTTCAAATCGACTGCTGTCCCATCCGCATGAGGCAATTCAAACATCGGCGCTTGATCCCCGACTGTTAACCCTGACGCAATTCCGGAGTCTCTCAATTCTTGTGTCGCCTGAGCCATCAATCGTTGCTTCTCGGCAGGTGCATTTTGTTTGAACTGATCTTTATAGGATTTGATTTCTTCCAATAATGAATTCATCATTTGACCCCCTTTTCCGATATGGTAACTCAAATTTTAACTAAATACGAATAGTATGATTTGTTCAATCGAACACAACGGTGAAACTCCATTTCAGTTTCCGAAAAATAATTTTCGAATAATTCAATCAATTCTTCAGATTTGATGACTTTTGACCGATATGATGTATAACCCAAGGGGGATTCGACTCATCGAACTCGCTTGAACATTTTATTCGGGTTAGGAGATGTTTTATGAAACAGAAGCGCACGATTAGTATCAAGCAAAAATTGATTGTCTTATCCGTTCTATTATTGATTATTCCAGCCACATTGATTGGAATCGTCGCCTATTCGCAGGCGAAAGGTAAAATCGAGTCTCAAATGATCCAGTCCGCCAATTCGGGGGTAGACCGGATGAACAATGAGGTCACGAACCTCATCGAACCGATTCAAACGGACATCTCGTTTTTTGCGAATCGGATTGATAGTTCCATTTATGAAGAGGGAGAAGCGAATCAAGCGTTAGCAGAGAAGTTTACTGAGTATTTAGAGACACATCCAAAAGTGACGAACATTTACTTCGCTTCTGCAGAAGGTGCGATGACGATCTATCCTGAGCAGGAATTGCCAGAAGGATATGACCCACGCACTCGTCCATGGTATGAAGCGGCTGAAGCAAGTGGACAAGATGTTGCCATCACGAATCCGTACGTCGATGCCGCCTCTCAAAAAATGATGATCACGGTTTCGAAGAAGACTTCAGACGGTAGTGGTGTAGTCGCTGTTGACGTAGATGTGAACGATATCGCTGAAGTGGCATCCACCATTCAAATCGGGAAAGAAGGATACGTTGCCATCTTCGACCAGGCAGAACAAGTCGTCATTCATCCGTCGACGGCTGTCGGTGAAAAGATTGATGAATCTTGGACAGAATCGCTCTTTGCCAAGGAAGAAGGGACTCTGTCTGTATCGGAGAATGGGGAAGGCGTGGAGAAAGCATTCGTGACGAACCCAATCACCGGATGGAAGATTGCCGGTACGTTATATGACGGTGAGATTCAAGACGAGACGGTCGGCATTCTTTGGACAACTGGATTCGTCATCATCGGAATGTTCGGAATTGCAGCCATTCTTCTCTACTTCGTTCTCCGTTCAATCTTGCGTCCGTTGCGTTTATTGACAGAAGGAGCAGAACGAATCAAATCAGGAGATTTAACGGAGCCGATTACCGTCTTATCGAACGACGAAATCGGGCTTGTCTCAGAGAGTTTTAATGAAATGAGCGATTCACTTCGCTTGGTGTTACTCCGTCTCGATGATTCAATCAGTCAAGTTGCCGCCTCGTCTCAAGAATTGATGGCCAACTCGGCACACAATACTGCCTCATCAGAACAGATTGCCCGTGCAGTTGATCAAATGGCAGTCAGTGCCGATGGCTCGAAGCGACAACTTGACGACAATGCGACATCGCTCCAAGCAATCACGTCAGGAATCATGCGAATCTCAGAAAGTTCCATGGACGTGTCTGAACTTTCACGCGAAACCTCAAATGAAGCGGAAGACGGTTCGACGACCGTGAAGGAGAATGTGAAGCAGATGCAGGCAATCGATGCGTCTGTCGTGACATTCGAGGGCGTCATTCACTCATTGGCACATCGCTCTAACGAAATTGGAGAAATCGTCACGGTCATCAATGGAATCGCTGAACAGACGAACCTGTTAGCATTGAACGCTGCCATTGAAGCAGCACGTGCAGGTGAGAACGGCAAAGGGTTCGCGGTCGTTGCGAGCGAGGTGCGTAAACTCGCAGAACAGTCGCAACAGTCGACGAAACAAATTGCAGCGTTGATTGATCGAATCAAGCATGAGACGGAACAGTCTGTACAGTTGATGCAGGAAGTATCTACTCATACGAAAGCCGGGTTGGCGTCATCTGAGATGACGGCAGACCGTTTCGAGAAAATCAAGGAGCGGACAGTCGCGATGACACCACGGATTGAAGACGTGACCGCAACCGTCGAGGAGATTGCAGCAAACGTTCAGGAAGTGGCAGCGACGGCATCACAAATCGCCGACATCGCCGATGAGAATTCGAGCGTCTCGAAGCAAGTGGCGGCGACGACCGATGATCAATTGAGATCGATTGAAGAAGTATCACAGTCAGCAAAAGCACTCGCGACCATGGCCGAGGAGTTACAAGACCTCGTTTCGCGGTTCAAACTGTAAACGACAATGAGGCAGAGCGGAGCGCTCTGCCTCATGTTTTTTTAACAAAAGTAGGCGAGAATTCTCCCTCCTCTAAGCGTCTCGGAGCGAAGCCCGGCGTAGGTGGGGGATGAATCGCCCGGTCCAAAACTCTTTTTCCCTGTGACAGATGTTACGAACAAATGTTTGTTATTCTGTCAGATTCTTCCTCACCCCCGCGGGTATCGTATGAGGAAGACACATCACAATCTTCTGAGGGGAGGAGGGACGGACATGCTGAAAGGCTATACATACAGGCTCCACCCGACGCCGGCAAGGCCGAGTTCCTGATCAAGACGATCGGCTGCGCCCGGTTCATCTACAACAAGCTGCTCGAGGACCGCATCGCCATCCGCGAGGATGCGAAAGCGGGGAACGGAACGAGACGGAAACCGGCGACACCCGCCTCCTACAAGCCCCTATTCCCGTTCCTCGCCGAGGCGGACAGCCTCGCGCTCGCGAACGCGAAGCTGAACCTCGACAACGCGTTCGCGAAGTTCTTCGCCGGGACGGGCGGCTTCCCGAACTTCAAATCGAGACGACGGTCGCGCGCCTCCTACACGACGAACAACCAGCACGGCACGATCCGCATCGAGGCGGGCAAAGTCCGTCTGCCGAAGGTCGGGTTCGTGCGGTTCACACAACATCGCCCGTTCGAGGGCGTCATCCGGTCGGCGACGGTCTCGATGACCAAGACGGGCAAGTTCTTCATCTCCCTCCTCGTCAAACAGGACGATGCACCATGGATCCCAGCCGAGAACAAGGTCGGGATCGATCTCGGCCTGGAACATTTCGCCGTCATGACGAACGACGCGATGGTCTCGGAGAAGGTCGATAACCCCCGACTCCTCAGGAAGTCCGAAGCGAAGGTCAACAAGGCGCAACGGGCGCTGTCGCGAAAGAAAATCGGGAGCAAGAACCGTGAAAAGGTCAAATTACTTTTGGCTAAGAAACACGAAAAGATTGCCAACCAACGCAAGGACTTCCTTCACAAACTGTCGAGACGGATCGTTGACGAGAACCAAGTCATCGTCGTGGAGACATTGAAGTCGAAGGACATGATGCAAAACCATAAGCTCGCCAAGTCCATCGGGGACGTCAGTTGGTACGAGTTCGTCCGTCAACTCGAATACAAATCAAACTTCTACGGATGGACGCTCATCAAGGCGGATCAATGGTTCGCATCGACGCAGATCTGTTCTTCTTGTGGCGAGAAAGGTCAGAGGAAGACGATGAATGTCCGTGAATGGACATGTGCCTGTGGCGCGCATCATGACCGTGACATCAACGCGAGCATCAACCTATTGAGGCTGGCCGACTGATAACCATTCAGGGCAGGGACTGCCCGACGAGCTTGGTCAACAACTGTGGCTGGTAAAAGTACGGTCTTCCCAAGAAGCTCCCCCTTCAATTTGCGAAGCAAATAAGTGGTGAGTAGTTCACAGGATTGGACTTAGAAGGCGGGACACGCCTTCACGGGCGCGTACCGTCCATTTACGGGATTCATAATCTTCCACTGTATAAGTGCGACTGACCGCCGTATCGGTCTCAAATAAAGAAACGAGTTCGAGGGCGACCCGCTCATCATAGATGAGTGCGTTCACTTCAAAATTGAGACGGAAGCTTCGGGCGTCCAAATTTGTCGTCCCGACAGTCGCAATCTCATCATCGACGACGAGCGTCTTCGCGTGGAGAAACCCTTCATCATACAGATAGACGTTTGCCCCGTAGTCGAGGAGTTCCCCAAGGAACGAGAGGGACGCCCACATGACGAATGGATGGTCCGGTTTTCCAGGGATCATGATATCCATCTGAACGCCAGAATGGAGTGCCATTTTGCAAGCGTCCATAAAGCTTGTGTCTGGAATGAAGTATGGCGTTTGAATGACGACCCGTCGTTTGGCGGACATGATCATCTTGATCATCATATTCTTCAAATGTTCCGTATCCGAGTTTGGTCCACTCGTGACGATTTGCATCGGAGAATTTTCTTTAATGTCATGTCGCGCAAAGCAGAAGGCATTTTCAGGATCATGTTTACGGTGACCAGAATAATTCCAGTCCAATATGAATCGGTGTTGTAAATTGTAAACGACATCTCCTTCGACACGCAGGTGCGTGTCACGCCAATAGCCAAATTTTTCGACTAAACCTAAATACTCGGTACCGACATTGAATCCACCGACATAGCCGATTTTCCCATCGATGATGACGACCTTTCGGTGATTTCGGTTGTTCAACTTGAAGTTGATGATCCCGAGTGTCGGTGGGAAGAAGACACGCACCTCGCCATCGTTCGCAATCAACTCTTTAAAGTCCGAGTTCCGAAGACTACGTGAGCCGACCGCATCGTAGAGGAGTCGAACTTTGACACCGGCTTTCGCACGCTCGATCAACTCTTTCAACAGTGCCTGACCGAGAGCATCACGCTGGATGATGTAATATTGAATATTGATCTCCGTCTCGGCCGAGCGAATGTCATCCATCAGCGCTTTGAACTTTTGTTCGCCGTCGTGCAAGATGAGGGAACGGTTATGTACACTGATCAACGATTTAGAAGATCGTAAGTTCATTTGAAGCAGTTGGTCATACTTTTCAAACAGCGGCTGCGCGAGCTGGGTTTGGCGCGTATGAATTTGTTCAAGTTGCGCTTCGACTTGAAGCGAATGGAAGGAACGTTCTTCTACACTTAAATTATAGAAGTTATCCTTCTTAAGTTGTCGCCCTAGGAAGAGATAGACGATAAAGCCGAGCACTGGTAAGAAAAACAGGACAAGCAGCCAGGCCCAGGTCGCGCCAACGTCACGTCTTTCGGCGAAGATGACGGCGAGTGCGAACAACATGTTTAACCCGAGGACGATATAGAGTCCCCAACTGAAAATCATAGACCAATCCAACGACATACACCCCTTTATAATCGATTCATAGCTTAATCATACATCAAATGAGGGAATAGGATGCTATCAAATGAAATAGGGGGAGAAGATGATGAACATGGAAGTCGTATGGAAGAAAGGGATGGCGTTTGAAACACATACGCCATCAGGGCACACGGTGATCCTTGATGCGGCGGATGATGTCGGTGGGCTCGATACAGGACCTCGTCCGACAGAAATGTTGCTTCACGCGACCGCATCTTGCACAGGAATCGATATCGTATCGATTCTGCATAAAATGCGACAGCCAATCGAAGCATTCGAAATGAAAATCGATGGGGTGCGGGCGACCGATCACCCGAAACGCTTTACAGCCATTCACATCTTGTATATCCTGAAAGGCGAGTTATCGGAAGAACGAGTTCGGCGGGCCATCGAATTGTCAGTTGAACGTTATTGTTCTGTATCGCATAGCTTGAATGCGACGTTGACGTATAGCTATCAATTGAACGATGGAGACGTCACTCCGTTTGATTTTCATGAGTGAGCAGGATGGTTGAAAGGCATGCGGTTCTCCGTTATATTTGTATTTCAAATACTGTATAACTAAAGGAGGACGTTATGATTCGACTCGCGACGAAGCGCGATGCCCAACACATCGCGAACCTAATCGAACAACGAGCCGTAGCGCTAAATGAACAAGGAAGCGACCAATGGACCGAATATTTGGAACAGGACCTCGTAAAGCGTGTGCGCACTGACATTGTAGAAGGCAGTGTATATGTCTTTGAAGATGACCAACAAATTTTAGCTTCAATCGCATTGTTACCTCCAGATGAGTGGGATGATAACTTATGGGACGACAGTGAGCGAGGGCAATATATCCATCGAATCGTCGTCAGCGAAAAGCTAAAAGGGCAAGGCGTCGGACAGCAGCTCATGGAGCATGTCTTAGAGGAAGCCGATGAAGATGAACCAATTCGTCTTGATTGTGTCGCTGACAATGAATTTCTAAATGATTATTATCCACGTTTCGGTTTCGTCTTTGTCGATTCACGAAACGGGTACAATACGTTCGAATACAGATTGGATGAGAGCATGAGTGCATAAGGGTCATTAGACCCTTTTTTTGATATAATAACAAAAGCGAAAAGGAGGGTTTTATATGATTAAAACCATGTTGGTAGGATTCGGATTCTCGGCGAACACGTTCCATTTGCCGTTCTTAAAGGCCATTGACTCATTTGAAGTGAGTGGCGTCGTGTCTTCGCGCCCGGAAGAAGTGCAGGCTGAATTACCTGGTGCCACGGTATATGCGACATTAGAGGAAGCGCTTCAATCGGATGCTTCTCTATATGTCATCACGACACCATCGCATTTACATAAAGAGATGATTGTCGCATGTCTTGAGGCAGGAAAAGATGTGCTCGTTGAAAAACCAGCATTCCTGACAACGAAAGAAGGATATGAGTTGATTGAACTTGAAGCGAAATCGAAAGGCGTCGTCAACGTTTATCAAAACCGTCGTTATGACGGAGACTTCTTGACGGTTAAGTCGTTACTTGACTCGAACGAGTTAGGGGACTGGAAGGTGGTTGAATCTCGATTTGATCGTTTCCGTCCGAATGTACGTGATCGGTGGCGTGAAAATGCAGGACCAGGTTCAGGTATTTTATTCGACTTAGGAAGTCATCTGATTGATCAGACTCTCGCCTTGTTTGGAAAGCCAGATCGTATTCAAGCAGATGTGATGATTCAACGAGATGGCGGACAATCCGATGATGGGTTCCATCTGACATTCTATTATGGTGAAAAGCGAATATACCTTCGTTCGAACCCGTTCATCGCTGGAGAAACACCTCGGTTTGAAGTGCACGGCACGCAAGGAAGTTTCTTGAAATATGGACTTGATCCTCAAGAAGAGGCTCTGAAGCAAGGGAAGTTAGAAAGTGATCTTATAGAGACTGGTGTATTATCCAAAGAAGAGGTTTCGTCCATTCAAATCGAGAAAGGTAGCTATTTGGCGTATTATCAACAGTTAGCTTATAGTTATGAGGTACGGAAACCCGTCGTTTCATTAAAAGATGCAACATTGACAACCTACTTGATTGAACTTGCTCGTCAATCTAGTGATGCGGGTAGAGTCATTTCAGTAAATTGACATGGATTTGTATGGAATCGCTAATTTCGACAATCAAATTCACAATTGAAAAGAACGTGCGATGATTTCTTTGTGAACCGATTGATGCTTTTGAATTGTAAGGATAATCCCACGTGTGAAAATGAAAAATCGATGCCGCCGAACATTTTGTTCGAACGTGCATCGATTTTTTGATTAGGCTGCATCTTCTTCTGTCGATTCGACTTTTTCCGTATGACGGACAATCGGGAAATTTTTGAACAAACGACTTCCGATCAAGCCAAAACCGATTCCGAGGATGAACAGTACAACGGCTGTGAAGGTGACTGTTTGCCAATCGTTGAAACCATACATGACAAGAAGTCCCGGAATCCCGGCTGCCGAACCCGGTGCATCGTTGATCATACCGGTCATGGCGACAATCAACCCGGCGATGGCTCCACCGACAAAGTTGACACTGTAAATTGGAATTGGGTTAGCGGAAATGAGGTCAGCTTGCGTCAACGGTTCGATGGCGACAGAAAGCTGATCTTTCTTTGTTCCGATTTTCAATTGACGGAATAACAAGTAATTCATTGAGATGGACGCAGTCAACGCAAGCGCGGCAATTGCCATCGGTACACCTGTCAAACCAAGCATCGCCGTCAAGGCCATCGAACTGAGAGGCGACGTTGATACGACCGTGACAATCCCTCCTAAGACGAGACCCATGACGACCGGATTTTGTGTTGCTGCCAGTTCGATGACAGCTCCAATCTGTTCAAGTGTGTTTGTCACGAGTGGGTCTACCCCTGTCGCGACGAGACGGGCGAGCGGTGCCATCACGATGACGTAAAAAATCATATCGACGCCGGTCGGCAGATAGCGATTGATTCGAGTGCCAGCCAAAGCCAAAAGATATCCTGCAAAAAAGCCAGGAAGGATTCCGAATCCCGATACAGACAACCCGATCATCAAACTATAGACGGGGTTGATTCCAAGTGCGATGGCGACAAGAGCCGCAGCGGCAGGACCTGACAAAGCGCCAGCCGCTTGACCTACTTCTTCATAAAGAGGAAGTGGCAGCAATCCGCCGATTGCATACGCGTTGAACGCTTCGACGAGGAAACTCGCGATTGCAGCACCGGCCAATGCTCCCATCGCCTTCATTCCAAAAGGCGCCTTATAACTAAATAATGTGAACAAGGCGAGGATGAGCAGTAAAAGTGCGATTCCTTGAATAATGACCATAAACTCTTCCTTCTTTCTATCTCTATTTATTCATAATTTATTCTATATTCATGCATAGAAAGACTTCTGTAAAGCCATATTCAAAAGAAAAATTAAAATTGAACAATGATACCGGTTACAATTAGAAATTCCAAATCAAGAAAGCGTTTTCTTTGAAAAATGACATCAATTCTACAAGTTTGCACGTGTCGAGCCGCATGAGATTGGGAACAGATAGGGGAAAGACTTTTCAAAAAGTATTGGTCGAGGAGGATGAATCATGCAGAACGAAGACAGACCGTGGCATGCGCTCGAAGTAGATGAGGTGCGAACCCATGTGGAGACTGATCTTGAATCAGGTCTTACAACAGAAAGTGTCACAAGTCGTCAAGACGAATTCGGCAAAAACGTATTGCCGGAGAAAGAGAAAACCCCTGAAATTATAAAATTTCTAAGACAATTCAATGATGTTCTCGTGTACGTCTTATTAGCGGCTGCCGTCGTCACAGGATTCTTAGGGGAGTACATCGATACGATCGTCATCGTTTTAGTCGTCACGATTATCGGCGTCGTCGGATACCTTCAAGAAAATAAGGCAGAAGAAGCGCTCGAAGGAATCAAAAAATTATTAGAAACAAAGGCGACCATCGTTCGAAACGGCAAGCAATCTGAGATTGATTCAAGTGACCTGGTCGTGGGGGATGTCCTTGTACTTGCTGCCGGAGATAAAGTGCCGGCCGATGCCCGTGTCGTTCAAGCTGAAAAATTTAAGGTTGAGGAATCGGCGTTAACCGGAGAAGCGACGACTGTCGAGAAAAAATCGGACGTCGTGAAAGAAGACGCGGTGTTGGCTGACCGAAAAAACATGGTGTACTCGGGCACGAGTGTCGCGACGGGAAGTGCCAAAGCCATCGTGACGGCCATCGGTGAAGGTACGGAACTCGGTCAAATCAACGCTTCAATCTCAGAAGTCCAGACCGTCAAAACCCCTCTGATTCGTCAAACAACAAAGTTTGGTCAAACGGTGTCCATCGCCATCTTAATCATCTCCGTCGTGATTTATGCGTTCGGTTACTTTTTACGAGATTATGAGCCGGTCGAATTGATGCTGACGACAATCGGTCTTGCCGTTGCGGCGATTCCTGAAGGGTTGCCTGCCGTCATCTCTATCATTTTGGCACTCGGTGTCCGGAATATGGCTGAACAAAAAGCGATTGTTCGAAGTTTACCATCTGTCGAAACGCTTGGTGCTGTATCTGTCATTTGTACGGATAAGACGGGTACGTTGACGAAGAATGAGATGACGGTCAAACAAATCGTGACAGCGAACCATGATATCGAAGTCTCGGGTAGCGGATATGCTCCGAATGGAGATCTCGAATTGAATGGTCAACCGTTTGACTTGGATGATGATGAATCCATGATTGACCTGTTAACCGTCGGGAAGACGTGTAACGATTCTCAGTTGAATGAAGAAGACGGCGACTGGGTCATCAACGGCGATCCGACAGAGGCTTGTCTGTTGACGGTCGCTGAGAAAGCTGAACGCCCAATTGAACGTTTAAAAGTTATCTCGAAGATTCCGTTCGATTCTGAATATAAATACATGGCGACGCTCGTCGATTACAAAGGGGAGCGAATGATTTTTGTCAAAGGGGCGCCGGACCGACTCTTTGATATGGCGTCGTCTGAAAACTTTAAACAAGACTATTGGGATGAAAAACGAAAAGAGATTGCCGACCGCGGTCAACGCGTTCTCGGTGCTGGTCTAAAACGTGTCGACAGTTCAAAAGCGTCAATCGACCATGAGGATGTTGAAGATGGTCTGACTTTCCTCGGCTTATTTGGAATCGTCGACCCACCTCGACAAGAGGCCATCGATGCGGTTGCCGCGTGTCGTGATGCTGGAATCCGAATTAAAATGATCACGGGTGATCATAAAGATACCGCTGTCGCGATTGCAAAAGAACTGGGCATGGAAGTGGAAGGCGCCCTCGAAGGTCGTGAATTGACAGATATGACAGATGAAGAAATCAAAGAGGCTTCCGTTCATAACGATGTATTCGCACGGACCAGCCCTAACGACAAGCTTCGTCTCGTCAAAGGATTGCAAGAGAACGGTCTGATTACATCGATGACAGGAGATGGTGTGAACGACGCACCTGCCTTAAAACGTGCTGACATTGGTGTGGCAATGGGGATTAAAGGGACGGAAGTAGCGAAAGAAGCATCTCAGATGGTTCTTGTCGATGACAACTTCAAAACGATCTATAACGCCGTACGAGAAGGACGACGGGTGTACGATAACCTGAAGAAAACCATTCTCTTCTTGCTTCCGACAAACGGAGGTCAAGCGTTGCTTGTGGCAATGAGTATCTTGCTCGGAGCGGCTGCACCGCTCAGTCCTGTGCAGATTTTATGGGTCAACATGGTTGTCGCGATTACTCTCTCTTTAGCAATCGCTTTCGAACCACTCGAAGAGAGTACGATGAAACGACCGCCACGTCCGGCCAATGTGCCGCTACTCAGCCGATACTATATTTTCCGCGTCACCTTCGTTTCAATTATTATCGGGGGCGGTAGTTTATGGATCAACTATATGCTGGGGGATTTCGACTACTCGACCGAGAAATTACAAACCATCACCTTGAATGCCATCGTCATGGCCCAGCTCTTCCACTTGTATAACTGTCGTACGGAGTTGGCACCAGCATTCAACCGTCATTTCTTTGACAATAAGATTGCGTTTCTCGTATCAGCTTTACTCATTGCCCTACAATTGTTCATCACGTACGTACCGTTTATGCATACGTTATTCGGTACCGCTCCATTAACGTGGGAAGATTGGATTTATCCTGTGGCATTTGGTGCCGTCGTCTTTATCATCGTTGAAATTGAAAAGGCGATCTCCAGACGTGTCATCGGCAACCGGAATATACACTGATACGTTTCATTCATGTGAAAAAAGGATAAACAAGTGGAGTAAACATGAAGGAGGGATACGATGAAGCGTGACGAATCACAACCAGGGGTTCACCCGGATCCGCTACCGGATGACGAGTCGGATCCGGCGAAAAAACCGGCTCCGACACAGCATCCTGACCCTGATCCAGAGGAAGAATCTAACGAATAAATCGTGTAACAGTCAAAAGATCCTGCTAGCACAATGAGCTAGCAGGATCTTTTTGAGTTGGTTTATGATGTTGACTTTACAGAGCGGCTGTTTTGTAGCCGATTGAATGTCTTCTCGTTCATATGCTCCGTGATGACAAAATCACCGACTGGGCATTCCCATTTCCCTTTTTCGACAACACATTCACGCAATGTCACTTGGTCATCGTATAAATCTAGTTCCAATGTGTCTTTCAAAAACTGATCGACTTTTTGGTTTGGAATTTTTACATATTCATTGAATTCGAGTTCTTCATTCTTGACAGTCACGTAAGAAGTGACTTGGAAATAACGCATATGATGGTCTCCTTCATTAAAAACTAATTTCTAGTATAGCCGTTTTTGATGAAAAATGGGTGCTCAATGTTTCATTTCAGCCCGTTCACGCTTTGGAGGTGCTTCGTTGAACGGTTTTTGATGACGAATCATGAGCCAAAAAATGAGACCGAACAACGGGATGTAAGGGAGCGGCCATAAACTCATTTTATAGCGTTTCGCGTCCCGATTCATTAACGTGATTTGAATGAATGCCAACAAGAAGAAATCAACGGTCATCGTTCGAACAAATTGATTGTTCTCCACATATGACCAGTATTCAGCAACATTTCCGGTATTGGCTGCAGCGATGAACAACCCGATTGTCACCAGTAAAAGCACAACGCCGAGGATACGGGTCGGCAGTGGTTTGACCGGGGTCGGATAAGGTGACTGTCTCGCAAAAGCCAAATAAGGAGCGAGTAGAAATCCCCCAACGAAAAAACTGGTGACAGCGGCGATGAGTGGATTCGGTTTGAGCTGATTCACTTCTGACCAAAGAAGTGGAAACATCGCCAGGGGAAACACCCCTAAGATACTAAAGAGCGATAGAGAATAGCCTTCGTACGCCTCGGTATTATAAGTCACAAAATCGAGAAGAAAGCGTCCGTCGAACGGGACATTTGGACCGATGACGGCGAATGCAATTGCCAGTCCCCAAGGAATCAATAAGAATTTTCTTGTCATACGAACACCTCGTCAATGGTTGATAGTTGTA
Source organism: Exiguobacterium sp. 8H (assembly GCF_902506255.1). Taxonomy (GTDB): domain Bacteria; phylum Bacillota; class Bacilli; order Exiguobacteriales; family Exiguobacteriaceae; genus Exiguobacterium; species Exiguobacterium profundum. The sequence goes on from NZ_LR733429.1 coordinate 674,295, forward strand.
GTATACCCTCTTTTGGAGACACGAAAAAATGAGAAGATGCCTGACGCATGTTCTCATTTATTTTCACGTGCATACGTTTTAATCATCGTGACGAGTTGCTGAGTTTCGTCAGCCTTCACATCAAGCATGATCCCATAATCATACAGCGAGCCCGTTTGGCCACGGTGTCTGACATGTCCAATGAGTTCGATCGGTTGAAGCGTCGGAACGAGGTCGAAAAGAAAATGGACCTGTAAATCATCAGAGAGCGGGAAGAGGTAGTCCGATCGCAATTTTAATCCATGAGAACTTACATTGAGAAGCAATCCTTCCCCATCATAGAGTTCTTTTTCTTCCCATACAAGTCGATAAGGGATGGTACGGGGATTCGGTAGGATATAGCGGAACGTCTCCTGTCGGCGATAACGCATCAATTCACCCCATTTCTTTACTTCTTTTATCGGCAAAATTGAATTTAAAATGAAGTGGAAGATTGTATAAAATTATAGTGTACTCGCTTTACAAAAGTGAAAGCGCTTTCTATAATAGGTGTACGATTTGAATAGGGAGGAGATCAGATGAATGTACATGATTTACTCCGACGTTACTCGATTCAAACACCAGTCATCTATGAAAAAAAACGTAACGGGGAGTGGGTTAAACTCGAGCGCTTACCTGCTTATACCATTCTTGAAGTCGAAACGAACGATCATACCATCGAGGCGGTCGCGATTGATGCATTCAAAGCGATTACCGTCTGTCGAGAGTCGGCGTCGATTGAAGAAGCCCGTCCGTATGCTGTGCGTATCCAGATCGAACGACCATGAGAAAAGCCGTAACTTCAACATGAAGTTACGGCTTTTCCTTATGCGGCGTCCTGTTCGGTTTCGTCTTGTGGATTTGTCCGTTTTGCGTAATACATAAACGGTGTCGCCATCCACGCGATTACAAACTTGGCCACGTATGTCGTGATAAAGATATTCCACCAAATGTCCCATTCCATTCCCCAGAATGCGATGATACAGAACGTGAACGTATCAATCAGTTGAGATAAGACGGTCGAACCTGTCGTACGAAGCCAAAGCTTCTTCTCGCCAGTTTTTGCGCGAATCTTCGAATAGACGAAGACATCGAACAATTGAGAGACCAAATAGGCAGCAAGGCTACCGAGTGTGATCAATGGCAGCATCGAGAAGAGTGCCTCGAAGCTTTCGTGCATGAACAGTGCCTCTTCAAACGGCTCATATAACAGTGCGTATTGCATGAGTACCGTTGAGACGATCAAGATGAAAAATCCGAGCCATACGCCTTTACGGGCAGCCGCTCGCCCATGTTTTTCGTTCAAAATATCGGTTGCCAAGTAGAGCGAACCGTAAACGATGTTACCGAGCGTGAAAATGTATCCGCCAATTACAATCTGTTGCGTGACTTGGATGTTTGCAACGACCGAAGCCATCGCAATCCAAGCATATAAGCCGACTCGTCCGAATAACTTGTAACTGAGGACGAGTAGTCCGAGTGTAAGGATGGCAGAAGGAATCCATAACCATTCGTTTAGCATGAATCATGCTCCTTCCTCTAACTATTCAATGATTTCAACTTTTCAAGTTTATAGAGGAACGGAAATGATGTCAAGGAGAGGGGGGATGAAGAAATTCATATGATAGTGGACGAGCAAATAAAAAGCACCTTCTGAAGCATTCAGGAAGTGCAGTTTGTTGACTAACATGAATATTATCGCTCGCCTTTCCGACGCCCGCGCTTTCCGCAGGCAATCCCGGAGCCGCATCGCGACTTGTGTCGCTGCTGGGTCTCCGTTGGATTGCTCTCCTGCAGGAGTCGGTGCGTCGACGGGCGAGCAACGCAACGATCGTCAGCTGGCGGCCGTTTGTCTTTAACTTAGGTCCCGAAGGTCAAATGAAAAGTTCGGTAGGTGCTTTTAACCGCTTGATTGAAGGATATAGTTGATGCATTCGAAGAGAATCGAACTCGCCCTGCAGCATTATCATTTCTTATTTAGGATTTCGTGGGAGTAGATTCATGAAAGGTATGGTGTGATTGAACTATTGCCAAAATAGTCGTTGTAAGTTATCGGTGTATAAAACTTTGCATTCGACTGTGCATGGGTGGTAAGTGCTCACAATGCTGTGCACAGAATCAGTTGTAGGTAAGTGGAGTATCTGATAAGACTGACTTAATGTAAACTTTCTCAAAGGCTAAAGAGGATTCCATATCCGTTAGTAACGTAATAAGTTTATCTTGTTCAGATTGAGTAGCTGAGTACTGTGAAGTTAATTCTTCATAACCCTGCAATGAACCCAATAGGATTTCTACTTTTTCGAGTGCGATGCTGTATTCTTTCGTAACTCGTTCATCCCCTGTGTTTTCAATCGCATATTTTAAGTCGTCCTCATATTTCATTGCGATTTGAAATACATTTTCGATAGATTGAGGAACATAACTAGGTTCGTGTGTTCTTAAGAAGTCTTTCGCAGAGGAAATATCAAATAACATACGATCAATAGAACTAGTGATGTGGAATGCGCTGTTCATTTCATCTTGCGAGTATGCAACCCCGTCATCAAACTCGCTTCTGCTTTCGACTTGAAGAATTGTATCTTCTAATGGGATTTTATATAAGCGTTCCTTGCGTGTATTCTCTATATATTTAATTGGCTCATCCCAACTTTCCCACGACTCCGCAATCTGCATTGTTTCGAGTGAATAAGAGGTTGCTTGCAAGTTCTCTTCAAGTTCGAATAATTTTCGCGTGTGCAATTCGGTGGGTTCTTCCAGCGCCATCTCATTCACAATCTCAGACGCCTTCTGTAATTGGTTGCGAGAAGTGGTGATTAATTCTTCCATCACATCGAAACGAGTTTGGATTTCTTCCAGAGGGAGGTCGCTACAAGGGCCATCGCATTCGCTCATATTTTTCTTGATGAGGGTGAGGAGGGAGTCGGTCCGCGCAATAACTTCATTTACTTCGTTGTATCGGTCTGTGTATCTGGCAGGCACTTCTGGCAAAGACGCAAGGTCGTCCAATACTAAATTAGTATCAACCGTAAGCGTGTCTTTATTTGAAGTTTCCCTATTTTCCTCTCCGACTATTTTAATAGCACTAGCTACAGGTTCTTCTTCTCTCGGCGGAAAAGCCGAAACAATCGCGAACAGAATCAGTAGACCGGCCCCAGATACGCCCATCAATTGCCGAGTCGTTCGTTGCATTCTTAACATCTTCACAGTAGGTTGTATGTGCATACAAGAATCTTTCTTCATTTCACCTTTAGCAGCTGAGTTTAATAAGAACGAGATTGCGAGAACAAGAAAACTTATAAGAAACAAAAAGTCTAACACTTTCTCCACTCCCTTCAAAATGTCCCATCTATTATATCACCAATTCTATTTATACCGATATTTGTTAAATAAAGTTTAAAATGAACAAAAATAGAATCGACGCCACTAAAAAATATTTTACATAATAAAAACATAATTTTGATTGAGATATGAAAGTGGAAATAAACGAAAAAAGCACCCCTGTCATAAACAGGAAGTGCTCTAAACCGCTTCGTTAAGCGATATTTATGATGCCTCCGACGAGAATCGAACTCGTGCTGCAGCATTACCATTGCTGAGGTCTGCCACTAACCTACAGAGGCGTTACACCAACTATGTTACACAGATTATTCGTCGTTTTCAAGCTTTTTTAGAATAATAAGACCTCCAATCTTCGATAAAGGAAGACTGGAGGTCGAATGCTACATCATTATTTTGTACGGATCCAAACGGCACCTGCAGAGTTGTCTTTCGCTTCACCGACTACGTCAATGACGAGACCGTATTGCGGAAGTTTGCGTCCTGCATCTGGAATGAGCGAGTTGATGTAAGAGTTTGCATCATTGAACTGCTTCACGCCAGGCTGTGCTTTGTAATCATACACGCCACGACTCGGTGAATCGATATACCAAGCGAGCGTCTTATCGAGACTGAACGCCGCATCAGCAATTTGGTAACGTGTACTACCTGCGACTGTCTGTTGACCGTTCAAGTTACCGATGAGCGCTTCAGGATGTGAATCGACGACACCGAGGAACCCTTCACCAGGGTGGACACCGACCCGGTTGTCTGTGTACGAGTCATCACCGTACCACACGACGAGACCTGTGTTGTATTTCACGCCGCGGCCGTTGAGAAGTCCCATATCCGACCCGGCGTGGTTACGCCATTCAAGGTAGTAATAGTGTGGTTTTGAATCGTATCCGTCTGAAGAGACGAATCCATCGAGCGTCACGGCTTCAGCGCCTTCCGCATCATCTGCGAAGAGTGTTGCGGATTCTGATTTGATTGACAAGTTGTCGACTGCGAAGCCTTTCATGGCGACGCCGCCGTCTGTCACGTATTCAAAGACGATTTGAACATCTTGACCAGCGAATTGTGAGAGGTCGTATGATTTGTTGACCCATGCACCGTTTGTCGTCTCAGCAGGGTAGCCTGCTTCGTTCGCGCCGTTGACCTCGTCACCGAATACATCGAGAACGACTTCTTGACCACCGCTAAGGGCTTTGATGTACAAGTAATCATAGTCAGATTCGACTTCATAGAATGAATCGAATGCGAGGACTCCGTCCGCACCGAGTTTCACAGCTGGTGTTGCCATCTCAGTATGGATGTCGTCACCTTTTGTCGAGTAATAGTAGCGATCGCCATAAGCTGGTTCGATTCCTTTAATCTTCTTATCAGGAAGGTTGACTTTGACGATGCCTGGGTTGTTTGATTTCGTCACAGATTGGTCGAGTTGTGCGACGAATCCTTGAGAGTTGATGTCTTCAAGGTCGACTTCAGTGATATTTGCCCAGTTTCCACCCATGATTTTTTGGAAGTATTCTTTGTTTTGTGGTGAGAAGCTTGTTGGCTCCGTACCTGCGACTTTACCGGCCCAGCTACCGCCACTCATGATTGACCATGATTGAACCGGTTCGCCTTGACCTATGTACTGCGTATCGTACTCATCGGGAAGACCGAGGTCATGTCCGAATTCGTGTGCGAAAACGCCGACCGCACCATCTTCTGGTTGAATCGTGTAATCGTACGCAGCCATTTTTCCGCCCCAGTAAGGAACTGCAGCTTCTGTATTGGCTACTGGGTAAACACCATCAAGAACCCAGCGATGTGACCATACCGCATCGTCACCGAGCGCACCGCCACCCGCTTCTTGGCCAGTCCCAGCGTGGATGATCATCAAGTGGTCAACGAGACCGTCCGGCTCATTGAAGTCACCGTCTCCATCCAAATCGTATAGATCGTATTGGTCATGTTCTTTCAAATCGATTCCAGATGCGACCGCAGCATTCAACGCATCTTTGACGAGTTGACGTGGTCCCGGTCCGACGTTATCATGTCCACCATCGCCTTTGTCCGCACCATAGTCTTTCGCGGTTCCTGGAACGGTCAACCACTCCGAAACCTCACCATCGACTGTATAACTTCCGCCTGATTGTTCTTCATAGTATTGTTTGAACGTTTGAACCTTTTCACCGTTAAAGAGTTCAAATTGTTGATCACCGAACATATACTTTTCATAATGTTCTTTACTGAAATTATCGCTGTACATATAGCCCGGTTCTTGAATGATGTTGTTGTGTTTGAAGTCGCTGTACTCGACGAGGAGGACGAGGACTTTATCTTCACGTACCGAGCCGCTGTATGCAGATTGCTGGGCAGGAGATACTTTTACTTGACCGTTCGGTTTCCCTTTACGGTAATTTCCTTGCCCTTTTTTCGCTTTATCAAGAATTCGTTTTGATTCCTTTTCGAATTGAGTATGTATCTTCTCTTTTGCTTTTGAAGCCTTCTCGTCCACTTTGTCGTCATGCTTATGTGGATCTTTCGCTTCGCCTTGCTTTTTCGCGATATACGCATCGACTGCTTTCATGCGTTCAGATGAAGACAATCCTTTTTTGATGACGCCACGTTTCTCGAGAGCTTTCGCGAGGCGCTCTTCATCGATGATATTGTGGTCGAACGGAGCGAGCTCGCTCGTTGTCGGAACCGATGGTGCAACCGAGAGGGGAGCAGCACCAGCTGCCGGAACGATACTGACCGTCATGGCAGATGTCATGAGAGCCGCGAGTGTCGTTCGACGGATGGAACGTTTTTTCATTTGTGTGAACCTCCTGTTAAAAAATAATGGGAAAATGTGTGAGCTTGTTGTAAATGTACTCTCTGTGTCTGATTAATGTCAATATTCAGAAAATAATACACGAAAAAAGAGTCTAAAGACCTATTTAGTTCAATTTAACTAAATAGACTTAGACTCTAGGTCGATATATCCGTAATGGAATTTCGACGTTTTACGTTTTATGTGAGTGAAACCGTACCGTTTAAAGGAATCGCTCTCATAATGCGCTTTCAGGACAATTCGTTTCTTGGCTACTCGTTTGGCTTCGATAATCAACTCTTCTGTGAGAGGGGAAGTGTCGGCGATTGTGCGAAGTGGGTTCAGATGAACCGATTCTGAAATTGTCTTTTCAAACATCGGATCAAAGTAGATACAATCAAACGAATTTTCCGCACACGTTTTCAAATAGTCGAGAGAGTTGGAGTGAACGACCTCAATGCGTCGCATCGCCTCATTGACCTGCTCATCTTTTTCGACCCATACGGACATGCCTTCCCGGACGAGCTGTGCCGTAATGAATTGACTCTCAAGGCCAATTACTTTACCGGTTGAACCGACGACATGGCTCATGACGATACTGTCCGAGCCGAGTCCGAGTGTACAATCTAGAACATGATCACCTGGATTTGCTTGCATGGCATCAATGAGTGGATCTGATCCACCTCGGCTCAGTTGCTTTACCCGAAAGACAGAGCTCGATGGGTGAAAAAAGAACGGCTCTGTACTATGCAAAGGTGTGAACTCGACACGTCGTTTATCAAAGATAAGTACACCTTGTTGATGACGCTTCTTCAACTCATCAATGGAAAGTTTGCGTCGGTCGACAAATTTCATCTTGTATTCTGTGGCATGCGTATGCGCTCGAGACAAGACATCATCTGTAGGGCGCAAACAAGTAGTGACAATATACATAATCCGGGCTCCTTCATAAAAAATGAGACGCAGTTGCGTCTCATTTTTTCTTACTGAGTAAGTCTGATAATTCATCGATAAGTGCTTTATGAGAAGCGAGTTCTTTCTTCTTCTCATCGTTCACGTTCATCGGACGTTTTGAACGGCTTTGAAGCGCTTCAAGCGTTTCATCGATTGACGACTTCAACGTATCACGTTCTTCAGGTTTCAGAGATACTTCGTGCGGATTTTCGCCAGAAGCATCTAATTCGCGGAGACGTGCCATCAATTGCTTTGCCTCGCGATTCAAATCGATTAACAATCTGTCAATTTGTTCCAATCGTAATTTAATCCCATCACGTTCTGTAAACATCTGTTTCACCTCTTTTTGCGGTTTAACCCTAAGGTCTCTTCCTGTTTACTTTACCATAAAATTAGTTAAACGAAACTACCGGGAATATATTCCATTTATTTTGGCTGTAAGAAACATTGTTTCTCTATCCCCACACGAATGTCACCTGCTATACTAACTGAGCTAATAAGGAGGTGGGCGGATGGAAACGACAAATCATCCACCAAAAGCGCTCAAAGGAGCGATTGTGTCGATTACGGCATATTTGATTTTATCTATACTAAAAGTATTCTTCGGGTACTTATATGAATCTGAAGCGGTCCTAGCCGATGGATTCAACAATACGACGGATATCATTGCATCGGTCGCGGTCTATATTGGCATTCGGGTGGCTGCATTGCCACGGGATGCCGAGCATAAATATGGTCATGCGAAAATGGAGACGATCTCTGCTCTCATCGCTTCATTGATCATGATTGCGGTCGGTATTTTCGTCTTCTTAAACAGTCTATCGAACTTAATTGGGGGCGAGTATACCGAACCGAACCCGTTGGCAGCGGTCGTCGCCTTCGTCAGTGCGCTCGTCATGTTCGGGGTGTATCGGTTCAACTTGAACCTCGCGAGAAAAACAAAGTCATTGGCACTTAAAGCGGCGGCGAAAGACAACTTGGCCGATGCGATGATTTCAGTCGGAGCCACACTTGGTGTGCTATTCGCTTATTTTCAACTGCCTTGGATGGACACGGTCTTAGCAATTGTGATTGCCGGCATGATCATCCGGACAGCGATTCAAATCTTTTTAGATGCCACCCATCAGCTTTCTGACGGATTCCCTCCACATCTCGTCGAGTCCTATGAGGAAACGATTGAACAATTTGAGCGTGTGAAAGAAGTTCGGGAAATCAAAGGGCGTCATCTTGGGAATCACGTGATGCTCGATGTAACGATTGCAGTCGATGGCGATTTGACTGTGGACGCGGCCCATGAATTGTGTGACGATATCGAACGGAAACTAGATGAAGAGCATGCGGTCGATTCGGTGCATATTCATATCGAACCGGTTTGATGTTCGGTTATCTTTTGCGCTTCATGAAGGGATTCGTTTATAATAAGCGCAGACAGATATTGAACTACTAGTTAAGGAGGGCACGGGATGAACATCGTGCGTCAACCTATTCGCCAGATTGATGAGATTGAATATGAACACTTTCAAAAATACGGAGAAAGTGCATATGGCGTTTCTGCTGAAGAGTTAAAAGGGATCCTCGAGGAAATGGGGGCGGAGCAACTTTATCACGCAGAAGAGCATAGTTATGGAGAAGACTTCTATTACGACTTGATGGTCGATGACAAACTGGTCGGTAAAGTCTTGTTACTCAAGCTTGCCCGCGTATACCAACTCGACCTGATGGTGTTCGATGCGTACAAAAACAAAGGATATGCGACAGAAGGTTTGCGTCTTGCCTTACTGGACTCAAAATTGATGGATGGACAAACAGTCCGGGCTGGCATCCCACCGACGAGCCCACATCAACAAGAGATGCATCATGTTCTCATTCAGAACGGGTTCGAAAAGCGGAACGGTCTGTATTATTTAAATTTTAAGAAACGATATGTGGTAAACCATTAAGCTGACGGCGTCTCGCACGTCAGCTTTTTTCATATGGAGGGGTAAGGATGAAGCAAGTCACCATTAAAGACATTGCCGAGCTCGCTGGTGTCGCCAAAAGTACGGTCTCACGCTATCTGAACGGTGGATCGGTCGGAAAGGCAACAAGGGAAAAACTCGACCGGGTCATTCGAGATACGAACTATGAGCCGAATCAGTTCGCGCAAAGTCTCAAGTCGAAACAGACGAAGATGATTGGGGTCATCGTTCCACGGCTCGATTCGTATGCCGCCTCACGGACGATGATGGGGATTGATGAACAGCTCACGGAACGAGGATATCAAATGCTCGTCGTCAATACAGCACAACAGACGGAACGAGAAATCGAACAGCTATACAATTTGGCCAAACAAAAAGTCGCCGGAATCATCTGGCTTGGGACGACGGTCACGGAACGTCATCTTGAGGCGATTGAGGCGATTCAAATCCCGGTCTTGTTGATTGGTCAGCAACATGACAATGTCCATAGTCTCGTCTATCCTGACTATGATGCGGCCTATGCGCTCGGTAAACAGTTCACGGAGTGGGGTCATCGAAACGTGGTCTATGTCGGGGTGTATGAATCGGATATCGCGGTCGGTCAAGCACGCCGTGACGGATTTTTGCGGGCGTTTCAAGAGTCGGAGGCAAATGTCAGAGTCATTCAAACGACGTTTAAGATTGAGGATGCCATTCCAATCGGTGAACAGTTGGCGGATAATGTCGGCTCTGTTTCCTTAATCGTTTGTGCGACCGACAACATTGCTTTGGGAATATTGAAAGGATTGGCGAATCAAGGAATCACTGTCCCGAGGGATATCTCT